>WQYW01000307.1 GCA_009781045.1 Alphaproteobacteria bacterium | reverse complement strand
GCGGTTAGGCGTGGATTGCGTAAGCTACAAATGAGGCCAGATTCCGTCCGCGCATTTTTCAGGCATAAGGATTGTAAGTACGCCGCAGCTTAAGGTCATCAATATTATGCACGGATTAGTAACATCGATTGCGCTGCAGCAACGCAGCAACACCAAGCGCGCGGCAATGGCGGTCGCAAAGGACCCTGGATCCGGCTCTTTCGTGAGATGGTGGATCGATACCGCATATTTAAGAGGTTCGCCGAAATGCTGAGCCCGGAGGAGATGGGCGCTCGACTGAAAGTCGCCCGAGAGACTGCAAATGTGACCCAGTATGCTGCGGCGAGGGCCGCGGGCATGGCGCCTGCGACAGGGCTTCACTGGGAGACTCGATTTTGGCCGAAGCGACGCTTGGGGCATTACGTGGCAAAACGGACCTGGGCAGTTACCCAATCAGAAATTGGCGTCCGCAGAAATAATAAGAGGCGTCTTGCCACATTGTTGCCTCGATTGGGCATCATTTCCCCCGTAGAGCACATCGCAGTCGAACTTGTCTGAATCGTGATAATGTAGATTTTTGGGAGGGAACAGTGCAGGAGGCTCTGTACGACCAGTTTGGGTTACCGTTTACGACAACGGAGTTTGGATTGCGTGCCAGATCCAATCTGGATGCCGATAGTACGAAACCGATGGAGGACAACTCCCTGACTAGTCGGATAGAAAAGTCATTCAGGATGGCGGGGCCGAAGATCGGACCGGATGCGTGGGAAGCGGTCAAGAAGATGTTGACCCTTGAATCGTTGGCCATCATGGCCGGTATTCTTACAGCTTGGGTGGTTGGCCACGCTTTCGGCATTAGCGAAGTTGTCGATATTCTCATTACGCTCGTTGGGATATTTTCGATCGGCATAGGCATATTTGCCGGGATTGACGAGTTGTATGAATACGCAAAGCTCGTTTATTCGCCGTCGGGCGATTTGAATCGGGCGGCCGATCATTTGGCTCAGGCCTTCGCTATTTTGGGCTTTCAAGCAGTCTTGGCGTTTTTCTTTAAGTTTCGACCAAGGGGAGCAGTAAACCAACTCAGGCCTGGGCAGACGTTTAACGTTGGACCGAAGCCCCCTGGATACGGTGGGATGCTCTACAAACCGAAGACGTTACTGTCGGGGAATTTGCCAGCAGGAGTTGGCGAAACAACAGCTTGGGGCGATGTTGTCGTTTCCTTGCGAGGCTCAGCTGCAGATCTATTGCTTGCACTCAAACACGAACGCATTCACCAGATTCTGACGCCGAAATTGAACATCCTCCGCGACACGCGCGTCACTTGGAAAATGGGTTCTTATATCGGGTCTTCTTTGCTGCGATATTTGGAAGAAGCCCTTGCAGAGGTCAGAGCTCAGGTCGGCGTCAATGGATGGCGAAATACTTGGGTCGGCATCAAATTTCCGGTCACCGAGGGCTATTGCTTTTTATTACGAGCAGGAGCAAACAATCATAATTTCGGCGGATTCGGAGTAATCAGGGAGTTCGGCGTGCTCATTGGTATTATCACTGACGGAGAGCTGTCGTATGAAGTGGTAGTTGCCACAGCACACCAGGTAAAGGAGGCGGAGAGTAAGATGGCGGCTAAAGCGGTAATGGGTGAAAGTGATGGCGGCAGCGGTGGCAGGTGACTGGTCAAAGATGATAAGAGAGTTTTTTGCACGTCTGTTCCTACAACAGGCGACACAGCCGTGGCGGCTATCAAGCGATATGGCACTGACAATTGGGAATGAAGCGGCTCATCGGACCGGTCTGCCTGCCGATCGGAGTCTTGGCGCAATCATGTCAAAGACGAATCAGGATGGCAGGCGAATTTGGTACTTGGCTTCATCTTGGAGGGGCGCACGATGGGAAATTACTGTCGATGACGAGACGGGAGTCGCGAGTTCACTCGAATTTATTGAGACACGTTGACCGTGATCGGCATTCTGCAACCCTGCGCGGAGCTGCGTGGCGCAGTGCTTGATACCCTCAAGAAACGTCGGATCCTCATTCGCCACGATAGCATGTGTTCATCATCATCATCGTCGTCACCTTCGCCGCGCGCTTCACATCAATTTCGCGGTTCCTCTTGACACAATATCTCCTGGCGGGAGGGCGGTCGTCGCTTTCGAATGTCAGCTGTTGGAATGGCGTTGGTCGACTACAGCCCGGTAGCCAAGGGACAGGTCGGAAGGGATGCCATACTGGCGGGAATCGCAAAGCGCACGGCAAAACGCCGGCCCAGGTCAGTATGCGTTGGTTGGTGCAGCAGCCGGAATGGGGGCGCGCGTCGGAATGCCGATAGCCGATATCGCAACCGGCAGCACCGCCGATGCCGCGATCCTGGAGGCACTGTTGGCACGTGAGCGCAGCTGGTGGGGGTGCCGACATCCGCATCTCGCTGTTCGCTGTTCGATTCTCGGCGTGATTGGCGGATTGGCTGACGGTGCCGCTGCTCAATGCGGAAGGAGGCACACCACCACAGCGGATCGGGTTGGCGCACCCCTCTCTGGCACCCTATGGCGTGTTCCGTTCCAAGGACGGTCATGACATCCTGATC
>WQYW01000306.1 GCA_009781045.1 Alphaproteobacteria bacterium | reverse complement strand
CGTGGCCAGCCATGGGCTCAAGCCGGACGAGTATGAGCGCATCCTGCAATTGATCGGGCGCGAGCCCAGCTTCACCGAACTCGGGATCTTTTCGGCGATGTGGAACGAACACTGTTCCTACAAGTCGTCGCGCATCCATCTCAGGGGGCTGCCGACCAAAGCGCCATGGGTGATCCAGGGGCCTGGCGAGAATGCCGGTGTGATCGACATCGGCGACGGCCAGGCGGTGGTGTTCAAGATGGAAAGCCATAACCATCCGAGCTTCATCGAGCCCTATCAGGGCGCCACCACCGGCGTCGGCGGCATCCTGCGCGATGTCTTCACCATGGGCGCGCGCCCCATCGCCTGCCTCAATGCTTTGAGCTTCGGCTCCCCCGATCACCCCCGCACCCGTCATCTGGTCTCCGGTGTGGTGGCGGGCATCGGTGGCTACGGCAATTCCTTCGGTGTGCCCACCGTCGGCGGGGAGGTGCGTTTCCACACCCGCTATGACGGCAATATCCTCGTCAATGCCATGGCGGTCGGTCTGGCCGACGCCGAAAGGATCTTCTATGCGGCGGCCTCCGGCGTCGACATGCCGATCGTCTATCTCGGCTCCAAAACCGGGCGCGACGGCATTCATGGCGCCTCGATGGCCTCGGCGGAATTTGACGACAAATCCGAGGAGAAGCGTCCCACCGTCCAGGTCGGCGATCCCTTTGCCGAAAAGCTGCTGCTCGAGGCCTGTCTGGAGATCATGGCCAAAGGCTGCGTGATCGCCATCCAGGACATGGGCGCGGCGGGCCTGACCTGTTCCGCGGTCGAGATGGGCGCCAAAGGCGATCTCGGCGTCGATCTCGATCTCGACGCGGTGCCGACCCGCGAAACCGGGATGAGTGCCTATGAGATGATGCTCTCGGAAAGCCAGGAGCGCATGCTGATGGTGCTCAAACCTGAGAAGGAAGAGGAGGCGGAGGCGATTTTCCGCAAATGGGGACTCGATTTTGCAGTGGTTGGACGCACCACCCCAGGCAGACGCTTCCGCGTCAGCCATGGCGGCGTCATCGTCGCCGACCTGCCGATCAAGGAACTGGGCGATGAGGCTCCGCTCTATGACCGGCCCCATGTCGCTTCCCCGACGCTCCCGGTGATCGCAGCTGGCGATGTCGCAGCGCCAATGGCCATAATGGCGGCGCTGGCACGGCTGATTGGGACCCCCGATCTGTGCTCGCGACGCTGGGTGTGGGAACAATATGACCACATCATCCTCGGCAATACCGTGCAGCGTCCCGGTGGCGACGCCGGGGTGGTACGGATCGGAGATGGACCCAAGGGCCTCGCCATGACGGTCGATGTCAGTCCGCGCTACTGCGAGGCCGATCCCTTTGAGGGCGGCAAACAGGCGGTGGCCGAGGCCTGGCGCAATATCACCGCCGTCGGCGGCCGGCCGCTTGCCATCACCGACAATCTCAATTTCGGCAATCCCGAGCGTCCCGAGATCATGGGGCAGTTCGTCGGCTGCCTCAACGGCATTGCCCAGGCCTGTCGCGCACTCGATTTCCCCGTCGTGTCCGGCAATGTCTCGCTTTACAACGAGACCAATGGCCGGGCGATCCTGCCCACACCCTCGATCGGCGGCGTCGGCCTGCTCGATGACTTCACCAAATCCGCCTCGGTCGCCTTCAAGGCCGAAGGCGAGGCCATCCTGCTCATCGGTGACAGCAACGGCTGGCTCGGCCAGTCGCTCTATCTGCGTGAGATCTGCGGTCGCGAGGAAGGGGCGCCACCCCCGGTGGATCTGGTGGTCGAAAAGCGCAACGGCGACGCGGTCCGAAGCATGATCCATGCCGGCATTGCCACTGCGGTTCACGATGTCTCCGACGGCGGCCTCCTGGTCGCGCTTGCTGAAATGGCGATGGCGGGCGGCATGGGAGCGCAACTGACGGCACCGGCTGCGAATGTTGCCGCCCATGGCTACTGGTTCGGCGAAGACCAGGCCCGCTATGTCGTCACCGTGCGGGAAGGCGAGGTGGCCGATGTGCTGGCCGAGCTGGCGGCCTGCGCTGTTCCCGCTGCGCGGATCGGCAACACCGGCGGCGAGGCCATCGCCATCGACGGTGAGGCGATCGCCGTCACCGCTTTGCGCGATGGCTTCGAGCACTGGCTCCCGAACTATATGGCGGGCAACCTGCACTGAGAGCAGCGACGCATTGCGCGTCGCAGCAGGAGGGATCCGAAGCTCGTCCCCCAACCCTTTGTTTCTCTGCTTACGGTTGATCCGCGGGCGAAGTATCTGCGTTTCGCCCGTGGGACGACGGTGAATTTCTGCAATTTCTTCTTCGTCCGCGCCAGCCGTTCATTGATCGTGAGACGGATCGTCGCGTCTCTCACAAGAGAGGCAAAGATGGAGGTAGGTCACCCTTCGTTGTCCTCGTCCAGGTCTTCCGCATCCGTATCCGCTGACACATGGTCAAATCCCGTAATTTCTTCTCCCTCAAACGTAACTAGTGTCTGTTCGAAAACTACGTGTTTCCGCAAATCACAGCGTTTCCGCAGATTGCGCCGCACGTCAATTAGGAGAGATTATCGCGTTGTCCGGCCAAATGCACACTACGACGTACGTT
>WQYW01000305.1 GCA_009781045.1 Alphaproteobacteria bacterium | reverse complement strand
GCCATACCGAACGATATATTTCCGATGGAAACACAAGTCAACCGCCGCACTCCGCGCATAGGCGCGGACCAGCATTCCTCTGCCGCCTGAAGGCGGCAGTCCCCAGCCGGAGGTTATGATGGGCAGCCCATGGATGTCCGTGCTGATGGTTGCCGTTTCAGTCGGGACCCCGCAAGGGTCAGGCTTGAGCCCTGATCGTGGCGGTGAGGTACGTTGACCTTGCGCACCGGATGTCGCGGGGTTCAGTTTCGGACAGGGAGGGAGCAGCGGTGCGGATCGCCTGGCCGGGCTTTTGGATTTGCAGCCCGCGAGGGCGCGCGGGGCACGTCCTGCGCGGGTTGCCAGCGTGACGGGCTTTCAGGCAGTCGGACCGGGGCGAAGCGGCTGTGCTGGGCCCTGTACTTGTCGTTCGTCTTTCGCAGCCGTTCGGAATTCGATTCGATCGATGATGCGGACGGTGTGTTTCTGGCGCTGCGTCCCTGCTGTCATCCCGAGCTTGCCCCGGGTCGGACGTCTCTCGCCTTCGTGAGAGGATGCCGCTCCTGATTGCGCTTTCGCGCCGGTTGCCTGCCCGGAGGCAGCCAATCCGGTGGTTTTGCGGCGTTTCCTGCTTCGCCGACACACGAGGCGGTTCTCTGGCTGGAGACTGCTTGCGGGGAACAAATCACCTCGTTCAGAGCAGAATTTGCGGGAAGGCGGCGAAAATCGCGACAAAATTTCAGGAGAGGGCCGATGTGGATTTGCGGTCCTGAACGGCGATCATCCTTCATCCAGCGGGGTACGGTTTTGTCGTGCCGGAGGCAGGTGCTTTGTGTCACGTCGCTCAGGAGGCCGGATCCTCTGCTTTTGGAATGCGGGTCCGTCAAATCGGATCCTGGCTGCGCGGTGCTCAGCCGCAAGCTGCTGGCTCGTAAAGGCTGGTTGCGGGATTTCTGCTTTTCGCGGGCATCCCTGTGGGCAGCGTTTCAGATACGGAATTCCTCCCGCAACCGGTCAAGCTGGTGCATCCGCTCGTGCAGGATCGTCACGATGCCGATGTCGCCGTCCGACAGCCTGCGCCAATAGACGAAGTGGCGTTGGTATCGGAAGAAACAGCCTTCGATGGCGAATTCGGCTGGAATGGGCCCTGATAAGGTTCGGCCGCTCTCAATGCCATCGAACGCCTCGAACAACCCGGTAATATAACGTTCCGCCTGTTGTTCGCCCTTCGCCCCATTGATCCCGCGTGTAGTGGTAGATGTGATCGAGTCGTCTGGAAGCTGATTCCTGGACACGAACACGGACCTTGGTCATGTGCTTGCCCGGTTGCGCGCGATGACGTCAGCCGCAGTCAATGGCTTGTAGGACGATTCCGGAGCGGCATAGGCCTGAGTCAGCTCGGCCCTGAGCCGGTCAAAGATTTCTTTCTCGGTCCGCTCCTTGTCGCGCCGGATCAGGTCCCGCAGGTACTCGCTGACGTTTTCGTAGACGCCATTCTCCCCCACTTTTGCAGCAACAAAATCCCTCAGCGCGCCGCTCAGGCGAACCGTCAGGGTCGTGGTGGCTGCCTGGGGCATGTGCGCTCCTTTCGGTGACGGTCGTATTCAATATAACGAAAAATGAATACAGCGGCAAGTCGCGCTGAGCCTTTGTAACGCGCGGGAAAGAGCGGAGAGAAGAGCAGGTTCAGGGATTTACCCGAATCGTCGCCCCTTCGGGCCGGTGCCCTTCAGGGAGCCGTGAGGCGCCCAAGGGCGCCAGCAGAGCGACAGACGGCTTCTATGTGGCCGATGGCGCAGGCTGCCTGCCGGGCTTGAAGCGCTTGACGGTCGAGGAGAAATTCAGAAGCGTGCGGGTCTCGCTGGTCACCATGCCGCGCAGGAACATCAGCGAGTTGCCGGCCCGGATGATCTCGCCGCTGCCGGTCACGAGATCGCCCTCGCGGCCCGGGTCGATGAATTCACAGGCGAAACTGATTGTGGCGCCGGGCCCCTTTATCACCGGCAGCGCAATCGAATAGATGCAATAGTCGGCAAAGCTCATCAGGGTGCCGCCATGGACGGTTCCGGCGCTGTTGAGGTGCTTTCGGGTAACCCGGAAGGCGCAGCGGACCGTTCCGTCCGCTTCTTCGCGGTGCCAGAAGGGGCCGATATGGTTTTCGAAATTGTCGCTGGTCCAGGACCGCCAGCCGGTGAATTCGCCCTCGCTGCAGAGCCGGTCGGGCTGGTAGGGAAATGCCGATTGTGTCATGTCGCTCAAGAATGGATCCTTCATTTTGGCATGCGTTGCCCTTAAATCGGATCCTGGCCGGTGGCGCAATTGCCGCATGCCCGGGCACAATCGCTGCCCCTCAACGCCGTTTGGTGCAATGGAGCGGAAAAGAATAAAAGATTAAAGGGAAATGCACCAGAAAGAGGTCCAGCTTCTCTCCCTGATGCCCTCAATGCCGCCCGCCGGATGCCCCTGCTGACGTTTTTACCGGTTTCGCCCCTGCCCGAAAGCATCTGATCCATGTCGAAAAATGAGCCCAAGATCACCCCCGAAGTCGTGGCCAGCCATGGGCTCAAGCCGGACGAGTATGAGCGCATCCTGCAATTGATCGGGCGCGAGCCCAGCTTCACCGAACTCGGGATCTTTTCGGCGATG
>WQYW01000304.1 GCA_009781045.1 Alphaproteobacteria bacterium | reverse complement strand
GTCGATCGGCTTAGCCTCAGTCGCGGCCCCGCGACCTGCATGATCTGTCGAACCGCCGGATACGGACCCGTATGTCCGGTGGTGTGGGAGGGGTGGTCTCGCGAGAGACCCCCCTATCCCGATACGTTGAGCGCACACCGCTCCTAACGGAGGTGCGTGTCGGTGATGCGGTCATGGCGGACGTTGTCGATGCTCTGTCTTTCGATCGGGTCGAAGGCGAACGGCGTTGCATCAACTATCGCGATCTCTCGGTGCAGCAGCTCGGATCAATCTACGAGCGGTTGCTTGAACGCGAGGTTGTGCGTGAGGGGCGGTTGGTTAACGTACGAATGACCACGTTCGCGCGCAAAGATTCGGGAAGCTTTTACACACCCGATGGCCTTGTCCGATTGATCGTGCATGAAACTCTTGAGCCGTTGATTGCAGAACGCCTCGACGTTTTTCGGCAGCAGGCCGTGGCACTCGCTGTTGATGCTCGTCTTGAGGACCTACGGCTCGGACTACTCGAACGCTTCGATCCTGCCGCGCGTCTGCTCGATCTCAAGATCTGCGATTCCGCTATGGGATCCGGGCACTTCCTTGTCAGTCTTGTAGATTATCTGACCGATCAGGTGATTGCCGCCATGGCGGAGGCTGAGGCGATGGTCGATTGGGCTGATTACGTCTCGCCGCTCGCTGGTCGCATTGCTGATATCCGGCACACCATTCTCGTAAACGCAGAACGCAATGGTTGGACGGTGGTTATCGAACAACTTGATGATCGCCACATTATCCGCCGCATGGTGCTCAAGCGCTGTGTTTACGGCATCGACAAGAACCCCATGGCGGTCGAACTCTCGAAAGTCGCGCTGTGGCTGCACACTTTCACGGTTGGCGCTCGCTTGTCGTTTCTCGACCACCATCTGCGCGCGGGAGACTCGTTATTCGGTGCCTGGGTCAGCGGCACGATGGCGGCGGCCCAGAAACTCGGCGGCGGGCCTCTATTATTGCACCAATCGATCGTTGAGGCAAAGGGCTCCGCGGCGGCAATGCGACAGATCGAAAAGTTGACTGACGCCGAGATTGCTGAGGCGCGTAATTCCGCAGACATATTTGGCAGCGTCAGGATCAGGACAGCACCGCTTGACCGCTTCATGGCCGCGCTACACGCGCTCAACTGGCTGAACCTGAAACAAAAGGCCGATCGCCTCGCAATCCGGGCATGGCTTGATGGTGCCTCTGGCGATTCCGTGGATATTGCGCTCGGCAAGCTCGCTGTGCCGCCTGAACGTGAATATGGACCGCGCTTTAGGGATATTCTCGCCCGCGCCCGCGCTCTGGTGGACGAGGAGCGTTTTCTTAACTGGCAAGTTGCTTTTCCGGGGGTGTGGGACGATTGGGAGGCGGACGGCTTGAGCGGCGGCTTCGATGCGGTTATTGGCAATCCACCTTGGGACCGCATGAAGCTGCAACAGGTTGAGTGGTTCGCTTCGCGCCGGCCTGAGATTGCAGCCGAATCGCGTGCAGCTGACCGCAAGAAACTCGTCAGGAAACTGGTGAAATCCCGTGATCCGTTGGCTGAAGAATTCAAATTGGCAGAGCGACGTGCAAATGACGCCCTTCGGATGGCTCGCTTCAGCAGCGCTAAGCCAGTCAAAGATTTGGAAACCGGGAAGAGGACTTCGGCTCCTTCGGATCAATACCCGCTGTTGAGCGGGGGGGACATCAATATTTACAGCCTATTCGTGGAACGCGCACATGCATTGGTGAAGCCGGACGGCATGGTGGGGCTCCTGGTTCCCATTGGTATTGGAGCAGACAAAACAAGCGCCGGATACGCTTCAAACATCACGGGAAGCCAGCGAATCAAGGCGTTTATTTCGTTTGAAAATAGACGCAGATGGCTATTCAAAGATGTCCACGCCGAAGACCAGCCGACCGTGCTGGTCGTATCCAATTCCGAGCGGCGGTATCCCAAATTCCGCTATGCCGTGAAACTTCATGCTTTGCCCGATGAGCAGTTCGATCCGACCATTGAGATGGATGCCGCAACCCTGCTCGCGGTCAATCCGAACACGGGTACCGTGCCGATCTTCCGAACCTCAACGGACGCGAGAATCGTGCCAGCTACCTACGCCCGTATACCTGTATTCATCCGAAAATCACGGCAAGGCGATATTTCGGATTGGGATTTTAAGTATCTGAGAATGTTTGATATGAGCAACGATAGCAGCCTATTTCGCAACAAATCAGAGCTTGAAAGCACGGAGGATGCATGGCCGATTGGAGGGCAGCGATTTCAGTCTGCAACCGGAACCTGGCTACCGCTCTACGAAGGGAAGACGATCCAGATTTATAACCACCGCTATGCGTCAATCATGACGCCAGTGGCCAGTGAGTTCAGTCAGCGGCCAAGGACAGAGTATCCATAGCTCGGTAGACGACCTGTCTTCACCCGATTTTGTGCCGTCGCCACGCTATTGGGTGAATGCTGACAATGTCAATGCAATCAAACGTGGCTACTGTGCCGAGGCACGATATTTGAGGGGAAACATGCCATTTCTGGCCACGAAAAATGATGGTCGGGATCAGAGTTGGAGAGATTGTCGATTTTCTATGGACACAGGCGAGCCGTAGGCCGGCTGG
>WQYW01000303.1 GCA_009781045.1 Alphaproteobacteria bacterium | reverse complement strand
TCGCCACCGGCCTCAACTCATGGACGACAACAAAGACCACCGGTCTGCAGGATACCAGCTCCGCCATCCCGGCGACGTCGGCCACCATCGCCTATCTCAATGGCGGCTTCTCGACCGATTTCAGCATTCTCGCCACCTGGATCCCGGCCACTCCCGACTCCGCCCAGGGCAGCCGTGCGCTCGCCTACAGCACCAATTTTCAATACCGTTATCAGGCTCCCCATTCGCTGTGGTTCGAACCGACCATCGGCGTGACCTATGGCGAACAGTTCAACGGAAACTTCGCTGACCAATGCGCCACCACTACGGAAGTCCATGGCGGACTGCGCCTTGGTGCCGAAACCCGGTGGATGGGCTTCAAGATCCAGCCGACCTTGTCGGCCGTCGCCTTCAAGGTGGTCGACCAGAGCGGCGCGGCAACTCAGATCTACAACCGGGCCCTCTCGGAGATGGTGACTCCTGCAGGTTCTGTCGGCGTCCGCAGCTCTGCCAAAATGACCGTGCTGTGGAAGGAGAATTTCTCAACCTATCTCGACGTCCATGCCAGCACCATCTCGAGCCCGGACATGCCGAATATTCAGATCCTCGGCGTTCAGGGGGGAATGCGCTACTCTTTCTGACCCTTGCTGCGAGACCCGCAAAAACCGCCCTGGCTCTGTTGCCCGATACAGCCGACAACCAGCACCGCAGCAAGCCCCCCGTTCACCCGGTGGGTGACGATCCGAGCGTGGCGGACATCAGTCCCAAACCAATATCAGAACCTCCGGCAGAGCCGGAGGTTTGAGAGGGGAGCCGCCATAGGCGGCCATAAAGGACTTCTGTGACAAGGGATTGGACTCTATGACGGGAATTTCAGTTCCTCCTGATCCAGCTGGATGTCGGCCAATTCCTGGTTCTTGATGCAGGCTCGGATCACGGCTTCGTCGCGCCCGACGGTCGACACGAAATACCCCCTGGCCCAAAACTTGTGGCCCAGGAAATTCCGCTGCTTGCGCTCCACGTTCGGTGCGATCCAAATCGAACTCTTGCTCTTGATGAAGCCGACCACCTCGGAAACCGAATATTTCGGGGGAAGCGCGATAAGCATGTGGACGTGGTCGGGCATCAGCTGCCCCTCCTCCACCTGACACTCCTTGCGCCGGGCCAAGTCGCGAAATACACTGCCCAGGCGCGGCCGGATATTCGAAAACAACAGCTTCTTCCGATACTTCGGCGTGAACACGGGATGGTACTTGCACTCCCATGTCGTGTGGCTTAAGTGGTTGTGATTTTGTGACATTATGATCTCCTTATGGGGCTTCGGGTGCCCCCAGGGAGATCCTAAGACTCTGTGACTCTATTCCCGCAGATGTAGAACTGCCGTTATTCGCTCCGGCATGGCCGGAGGCTTCGCGGGCACAGTGAATGTTTGGCTTTTCCCGTCACCACGGCCTGCCAGCTGCCGTTTTCAGGTTCACCTCTCGGTGTATGGATCGTGCCTCTCACCTGGATGGTCGCTCCGGGAAATCCCGCCAACCGACCGCCTTCTTCGTCATCGGGGCATCGGGTCTGCACCGGACAGACATTTTTTCCCAACTCCCAATCCATGCCTGCCGTGTCAGCCGTAGCGGCTGCGAGATCGGCCCGTGCAGACCGCAGGCCCCTGGCGCAGTCCGCGCCTCATCGTCACTGCCGGGCTCGCCTGCCCGCTGCCTGAAATGACGCCGCCAGTGCTGCGGCGTAGAACAGAACGGCAGCATTGCCGCACTCACCACAATCTGCAATTGCACCTCATAACAGACTGCGGTTGCAGCCTGGCTCCTGTGGCGAGGAGAAAGGCACAGCGCCTTTGCCCGGTCTGTGAAAATCTGCCTTTCTCACACGCTGATGGGGTCGCTTTCCGCGAGCCCATCTGCCAATATCTGAGCCTCTCCGTGAGGCCCCCCCGGGAACTCATGGGCGCATTTGGGTAATATCCCGGGATTGATGCTGACCCTGAAATCCGCCATTGCTGGTCGTCGGTTTCGCGGCTTGACCGCGACCTCGATCGCGCCTTGCGCAGACTGAAGACGAAGGACAAAGGTTAAGAGTGATGATGCGTATCCGGGCAATCGCTTCCAGGACGAGGGCACCCTGGGGCGTGGCCGCCTCCCCACTGGTCGCTGGGATGATTCTTGCGGCCTGGCCACAGGCTGCGGCGGCACAGAGGCCTGGATTTTGCTCCGGGGCTGCGGCAACCAGCCCCCTCTGCACGGGTGGCGCTGTAACGGGGCTGGCCACCACTCTGGCAGCACAGCGTATCACCGACAACATCCGCGACAATATTCGCGACAGCATTCACGACTCTGTCAATAACAGCGTCCGCACCATCGTCCCGCCAACACTGCCGCCGAGCAGCACAGACTCCACTCCCGACCCGACGCAATTGTCCGATTCCCCAGCCGCGAAAGAATGGCTCTATGGCACCGGCTTGTTCGGCAGTGGCGACCGTGGGATCACGCGTGATACCCGCGTATCGGTCGCCACCATGGCCGAAGCGGCGGACGTGACCCGGATCGGCATCTTCTCAGCCACCGACGCCCTCACCTTCATCGCCACCGGCCTCAACTCATGGACGACAACAAAGACCACCGGTCTGCAGGATACCAGCTCCGCCATCCCGGCGACGTCG
>WQYW01000302.1 GCA_009781045.1 Alphaproteobacteria bacterium | reverse complement strand
TTGCAGGTTTCAGGGGAAAAGCGGGCGGCGGGTTATTTCGCGTCATCCCGATCGGCTGGGAGAATGGGGCGTACCCCCGTCAGGACCGGGAAGACGGCCGTGGTGCGGCCGTCGGGACCGCCCATGAAAAAGATCAGGGGGAGGGGCGAGAGGAACGATGCTCAGGCGGCAGGCGCGGCCCTTTGAGCGGGGCTTCGGTCTTGAAGGGCGGCGGAGGCGAAGCCGGGGTGGGAGACGAAGGCTGCAGCACGTTTGTGGGCTGATGGTCGATCAGCATGCGGTAGGTTGAGGCTCGCGCGGTGTCGCCGATCTCGCCTGTCATCAGAGCCGCGGCCGAGAGCGCATCGCTGTTTGCCGGATCAATCAGAAGCGCGGCCTCATATTGAACGAGCGCCTCGGCGTGGCGGTTGGTCCGGGCGAGGTGATCGCCGAGCGCCATACGGAGCGGGAAGGACTCGCCAGCGGCGAGGGCAGCGGTGAGGGCGGCGACAACGGGGTCTTGAGTCATGTGGTCCAACATGTCGGGCGGGGAATGACAGAGATCGGGCGGCGAAACCGGGGCGGAAATTGGGTGAAAATCAGGCGGCGGGGATGAAACCCAAGACCGGACGTCCACCTCGATAACGAGGTTTTGCCCATCGAACCAGCATTTTGCGTCTTGCCTTGTGCCGGCGGAGTTCCGGGCGCGTCAAAGGAGCGGGTGGAGGCGGCGTTCGGGTGCGGTCTGACGAGGAAAGAGGCGGCAGATGCGGCGGAACCGGGGCCACAGGTATTCGGTGATGCGAGATCGGGATACGTCACCTTGAGATTGCAGGATGCGATGCCGCGCAATTTCGGCAGATTTTCCATCCCGGCAGGCGCTCTTTCCCTGATGTCACCGAACTTCGAGCCAGGAGTTCCTTGTACGGGTTCTCCATCGCCGGGATCTCTCTGAGCCGCTTCCATAACCCTTTGAGTTTCCGTCGACGTATCGCCCGCTTCCTGCTGATGCGCGCATGGCTCCGCCCGAAGACATAGGTCTTGGGATCTGTCGGAAGGAGTCTGACGTTTGACGTCGACACCGTCGTGAACATTTTGCCACGGCGTTCCGAGCGATGCGCGCTCCAGCCGGGTGAGCCTGCCCTCGGGTGTGCTGGCCAGAGGCGGAAATCGGCGGATCCCCCACGCGCATTTCGGCTGGAACCTCGTCGGTCGGAATGCCGCGATCCATCACCCGGATACTGTTCATGGATCTGGATAGATCTGGAAGGCCAGCCAATACGCTTCCCACCGCCGCGGTCGGACCAGCTTCATTCCAGCCAGGTCCATCTGGACGCCATAGCCCGACGCGCGCGCGGGCACGATCTGCAGAAAACAACGCCAGCGGATGATGCTTCCTGCGTGCCTTCGTCGAAGGCTTCGATCACGCGCTCCTGTGTCTTCGCGCTGACCGTCATTGATCTCGCCGGGATAGAGCACGTGTCGCATGTTGCTGCACCACTCTGCCTCTGGTGCAGCGCCTGTTCTCGACGATGCTCCAGTACGCTGCTGTCTACCGCTTTTTGTTCGCTTGTGGGCTCGCAACAACATGATACGGGAATCTTACGCAGGATCGATTCTGCGGGGCAACGTACCAGGTCCGCACGACGGCCGATTTTGGCACTGGCTCCCGTGATTCGATTGGCGTTTTGGCCGAAAAATTCCTGAAAATAGCTCCTTACTCACAAAATTTGAGAAAGATGGGCGGGCATCGGCATGGATGCAGGCAGATGACGTGACCCTTGTTGTGAGTTTCCGGCAGTTGGATCTGGGTTATTGGTCAGGTGCGATCAACGGTACCTTCGGATAATATGTTCGGTACCGGGCGCCATCGCGAGTGAGAAGCGAATAGCCGGCGATAGCGGCGTGGGCGCCGATGAAGAAATCAGGCAGCGGGGAGCATTTTGCTCCGCCGCGCCGGCGATAGGTCAGAAAAGACTTTCCCGCGAGAAAAGCAGCTTCGTATGGAATTGACTCCCGGTCGAAGATGCTCTGGGGAAGAGCGGCGTCCAGTTCCTCTATTGTCAGGTAGCGGTTCGAAACCTCGGCATAAATGATCGGGTTCACAACCAGACGATGGTGGTCGGCTGCGGTTTCAAGGGCCTGCAATGACCACTCGGACCAATGTTCGTCTTCGGTCATCACATCGAGAAGAACGTTGGCGTCGACAAGAACGACTCCCATTCTGTTACTCCCCGCGCGTCAGTGCCATGATCTCGTCCGTTGTCATCTTGACACTGCCGCGGCCTCTGAGATGGGCAACCACGCGAGCGCCGCGGCCGGGCTTGCGCGCCTCTGCGGCACGCACAATCTTCACGACATTGCCGTCAAACTCAACCTCAACCTCAGTGTTGGGCAGCAGTCCGGCCTGTTCACGGATATGGGCGGGGATCGTCACTTGCCCCTTGGACGTGATTCGCATCTGAAACCCCATTTCTTACATTCGAAAGTAAGACATTTCGAGCGTGTGGGCAAGTCCGGTGGTGAGGGCGTGAGGGCGAATCGCGTTCTCTATCGAATGGGGTGCGATTAAAAGCGTGGGGGACCTCAGGCGGCCATTTTCGTCTCCCAGTACCTTGACCAGTCGCCATTGACCCGGCAGATCCTCAATGCAGCCATGAGTTCTGCATTCCTGACCAGCCA
>WQYW01000301.1 GCA_009781045.1 Alphaproteobacteria bacterium | reverse complement strand
CTGATCCCGCCTCTCGTGACCAGCGACCACGATCGCGCCGTGCTCAGGGACATCGTCGATGCCCGCAAAAATCTGCGCGACCGCTTCAACTTCGAAGCGCAGATGCCGGACCCGGCAGGCTGAAACCGCGCAGATCAGGACAGGCCGATCGCCTCCCGGCAAAGACCGGTCCCGATCTGCCGCGCCCCTCCGCGAGGCTGACAGGATCCTTGCCCGCAAGGGGCCTGTCGAAGCCCGCTTTGCAGAAATGGCTCTGGATGCGGTGGCCGCCGGGCTGCGGCCGCGGATGCCCTGACCGTCGTCATGTTCGCAGCAAGCGCTGGGCCCCCTGAAAGCCCCATGCCCGCAGCCCGGCCATGACCTGATCGCGGTGGGCTCGGTCCCGGGTCTCGATCACCACACTGAGGTGGGCTGCCCTGGCCGTCGACACGCAGAAGCTGCGCTGATGCGACACGTGGATGATATTGGCTCCCGCCTCGCCCAGCACGGATGCGACCGGGTGCGATTAAAATCCTGGGGGATCTCATGCGGCAATTTCGCTTCCCGGTACCGTGACCAATCACCATTGAACCGGCAGATCCGTCGCCGCCGACAATCCATTGAGCTGATAACGCAGCACCGAAAGCTGCAGGAATGTCCCCTTGCCTCCGTGGGAGCCGGTGCAGGCCCGTCCAGACGGCATCAGCACATCTGCCTTGCCGCAGCAACAGCGCCGCTTTAGCGGCAGGTGTGAGGGCACCGCCTGCGCCAATCACGAATTACGAATTCCCCGAGCAGCATCTCAGATCAGCAATTGGCGCCGAGCACAACTTCAGAGGTCACTCGCAAGATTCTGGATCTCTAATTGGTAGCGAACTACTGATGGATTTACTTCAAGACGTTGACCTTCCACCATGAATTTTTTACCAGGTTGAAGTTCGGATAATGGGATGCGCTGCTTGCCGCTAATTCGGCCACTGGAATGGAAGTCATCCAGCAGATAAAAACAATTTCCAACGTTGGGCTCGCTAAAGTGGCGCGAAAATTCCTGCGCAATTTCGACTGCTTTCTCAACGAAATAGCGAGTGGATGAATCTGGCGTATTTGCTCGTTGGCGATTCCAGCCACAGTGAGTGATTGCAACTGCATGAACGATGGGTTGGTGCGCAAGGCCGGCCTGTTTATTAAAGCGGAGAAAGTCCTGTTCCTCGTTGGAGAGCATTTGGAGCGTTTGCTTAAGCGCTTCGATAGAGTGCTGGTCCACCCGCACCGGGATAATAAGTGCGTCCGCAGCAGCCCAAGCCAAGTGCGTGGCACCGCCAAAAAAAGGGCTTGTATCGATCAGGACTATTTCTGGCTTTGCGTTCGCCGAAACAGTCGAGATGGCTGTTCTCACAGCGTTGATCACGCGCCGAGTGGTTTCTTCTCGGAGACTTCTCTGTGGAATCTGCTGATATTGGGCAAGAGTGCTGTAGAGCAGCGACGGAAACAGATAGAGTTCCGTCGAACCTGGAAGAAGGAATGCTGTCTTCCCTCGCTTGAAAGAAGCGCAAGACTCTTTCACAGAAACAAGTAAGTCTTCCGGATCAACTGGGCTGGCACCTGCGATCTCCCTCACCAACACGTCATAGATGGTCTTCTCAACGTTAAGGATGTCATCGCCAAGCAGGTTTTGAGAAAAATTTCGTTGGGAGCATGTGTCCAAAAGCAATGTGCGACGATGGCGCGCGACTTCAAACGCCAGGTTGAATGACAAAGTACTTTTCCCGATTCCGCCGCGAAAATTTGTCACGGCATAGGAACGGAACTTTCGGTCCCCACGCGATGTAAAATTTCCTTCCAAAATGGCTTCGGATCTCTCCACGATTTCATTGACAATCTGAACAGGAGTTAACGGCACAGAAGCCTCCATCGCCATTGTGTCGATAGATATTTATCATAGACACACAGTCTGTCAAGATGTACCGTCGACACATTGTCGGTTTAAGTCCCGAGTTCAGTCAGCAATATGGGGATTGAGATGGCGATTCCGTTCTTTCCACGCGCCGGCCAAGTTTTAATTTGCGATTTCAATGACTTCCGTCCACCAGAAATGGTCAAGACACGGCCTGTGATCGTCGTGTCTCCCCGCCTGCCTTACCGGTCAGAGATTGTCGCAATAGTCCCAATCAGCCGCAGCCCGCCCAAACATAATTTGCCATTTTGCTATCGGATGTCGAAAAACTACAATCCGCAGGAGGACGATGATGTTCCCTGCTGGGCAAAGGCAGATTTGGTAATGAATTTGGGGCTTTACAGGATGCATGGCTTCAATGTGGGGCAAGGAAAGTGGGAGTATCCGAAGGTCTCTGACACGGACTTGGAGGGCGTTCGGCACGCAATTCTGTGTGGTCTCGGTTTTTTGGGTTGAAATGAACGCCTGATTCGGGTAGATTTTCGGCCGTATCCCGGTCTTCGGGCGTTTTAAGACCTGGCTAACCCCAGGCAGGCTCCTCAATAGGCGATGACAAGCTCGGGGAAGTCTTGTTTGCTTGGTCCCATGGCCCCGCCCTCAAAGGCGGGGCTATGTGTTTGAGCTGACCGAAGCGCAACGCCGGCAACTTCACCGACCGCGAGGGCGGCGGCCGCCGCCTCGTCAATGACGCCCCGCGCCTGGCCGAAGTGATCCGCAGCACCCCCACCGTGCGCGACACCGCCATTGTCGCCTTTGCCGACCGTCG
>WQYW01000300.1 GCA_009781045.1 Alphaproteobacteria bacterium | reverse complement strand
GCGCTCCCCCCAAGACCAGGACAAACGACAAACACCCTGAAGCTGCCGCCCCCACCAACCGGTGCACAGGTGTGAATGAGTCATTTCGAGTCAAAACGTGACAATTCGAAACGTCTCGGATAGACTCGTTCTGACTCGGATTGTCACGGGATTGTTGCGATGAATTCCGAATTGCAAAAGCGGCTGAAGGCACTTTCTGACGATCTGGAGGGGCCACTGGGTCCACGTCCGCTCGACCAAGTCTTGCGCAGACATCTTGACCTGTTTGAGGAGCTTCGGGGTGCCGGGGCACAGTGGTCGCAGATCGCTCACGCCATTGCCGCCGCGGGCGTCCGTCGTGCGGACGGGGGGATGGTTTCCGCCGATCACCTTCGAGGCACCGTTTCCCGCCAATTTAAGGCGCGGTTCCGCCGCTCTCCTCCCGGGCCCGAAGCTGTCACGGAGCCTCCAGCGAAACGACCTTCACGCCTCAAGCACTCCGGCGAGAAACGCCACGTGGCCCTCCAAGGCCCCCAAGGTCAGGGTACTGCGCCTTCACCCACAACGACAACAGGTGCCCGCTTCAGCACAGCCGTTCCCTCGCCGAAAGACCGTGAAACCAAAAAGGAGGCCACGCCTGAGATGCCAAAACGATCGCAACCTGGTCCATCAGCGATCCAGGCGAAGCTGTCGCGGGTAGCGAAGCTGCGTGGCAGTTAGCCTGGCGCCTTCTTCCACAGACCGGCAACCCGCTGTTTCGGCTTGCAGCGGTCCCTCCGGCGTCTCGGCTTTACTGTTCACGCATCCTTCCACGGCAAGTTTGGTTCTGGTGTGTGGTGTTCAAAATACCACCGCGCAGCATTCAACGCCTCATCCAACCCAACTAGCTCGTCTTCAGGGAAATTTGACGGCTCTCCAACACAAACCTCAACCATTCTTTCCGGATCCCCGTTGGGATTATTAATAGCACATAACCTGTCGCCATCGCGCACACTCACGATATAGTGTGTGCCACCACCACCTATCATCAAGTGGTCGTCATCTCCGACCATCATCCCAACTGAAGTGTATTGCTCACCATCCATTTCCAAAATTTCCGCTTTAACTTGTTCCCATGTTGGGTTTTGGATTTCTTTTCCACCACCCCTCGTGTCATCAGACGTAAGAAGGTCTACACTCACGGCGATCTCCAACATCAATTTTCCGGCAGCACTCTAGCCCTGATCGAGCCATCGCTCATTCGCTCAAACACCTCAAGTTTACCATAGCCCATGGCTTTTCTCATATTTTCAACTCCCTTGTAAATACCGCAAGGTTTGCAGAACTCAGAATCAACAAATAGGCGGGCGATGCCACCAAAATCTTTGTTTTCGAGTGCCTGGTGGAACACGTGCCCTTCACCGTGTCCAGGCGTGTACCAGTTTGGCTTAAATCCAGCATCCTTTTGCGCAGCCTTAACCGCGGCCTCTTTTGCGCGTGACCCAATCCAACCACTATGGCCGTCATACGAGCCTTTGCTTGTCTCCAAGCGCGCCGTCACTTGGTCAATTTTTCTATCTCCCGTAAACTTGTCTGGGAAGCGAAGGAGTGACTTTCTATAACCCACAAGCTTTTCAAAACCTTGACGAATTTCCTCATCCGATAATGAGACTGGCTCTTTGCCGACCCTATTAATCTGAGCATTAGAGATTACCCAGGGTTTTGCCTCTGGTACTTGCTTTGCCTTGGCCACCTTGCCCGCAACTTGGGGATCATTGGTGACCGGCTTTTCGACTTTACCGCCCCCTTTAGCAAGGGCTTCGCTGACGGTGTTCGCAGCGCCAGACACCGGCTTGCCCGTAGCAGCGTTGGCAGCCCCTTGACCAGCCCCTGACGCAGCCAACCGCTGGGCGGCATCGTTTGCCACGCTTTCGGGGGCGGTGGAATACTGGGGCGCTACGAAAGGCGGATCCCCTTTCTTTGGAGGCCCAGCACCCCAAATCGACTCCAGCTGCTCAAGTGAAAGACGCTCAGGTGAAAGACGCTCAGGTGAAAGACGCTTCCCGGACACCGTCTCGCTTACGAATCGTGATACAGCCGGCACGGCGACTTCGACCGCTTTGGACACACCCGCACCCACCGCGGCACCCAGCCCTGCGCCGATTGTCCCGCCAGCCAGGGCATGGCCCAGCGTATCAGCATTATTGCTGGCCCCTCCAACCCCGCCAAACACCGCACCCAGGAGTGCGTTAAACGTGGTCGAGCTCATGCGACCCGTGTTTCCGGCAGCAATGCCCGCGGCTTCGGCAGCACCTTTGCCTGCGGCTTCTCCCACTACCCGTTCTCCAGCGGTGGCGGCACCTTCACCCACCACGTCTTTGGCAACACCCTTGCCCGCCGCACCTACGGCGGCATCGGCCGCACCTTCGGCCACGCCCCTACCCGCAGCACCCGCAGCAGCATCGCCCACAACAGCGACGGCACCTTCGCCCGCCACACGTCCGGCAATAGCGGTGGTTCCCTTCGCGATGGCACCCTCGACGGCTTCAGTCGCAACGGCCGTGCCTCCCCTGGCGACGGCAGCCTCAGCGGCACCGGCCACAACGGCCGTGCCGCCCTTGAGCGCAGCCGCTCCCACTCCAATCCCTACGAATGCGGCGACACCCCCAGCCGTCCCACACCAGGACGCCCAAGGATGCAACCGATCCCCAGCCTCCTTGTTTTCCTTGTTTTCGTTGAAGCTGTGCTGCCAGGTTTCGTTCTGGTCACTGCTCGTGCCAAACTTGTAAGCTGACCAGGCCAGCTCCGACGTGCCCGCT
>WQYW01000299.1 GCA_009781045.1 Alphaproteobacteria bacterium | reverse complement strand
GTGTACGCTTCGTGAGGGGCGTCGCCGTCCACCACGCAACACTCGCTACTGGGCGGGCGCTACCCCCTACCCAGGCCGGACTTCCACCGGCTGGAGCACGCCAGCTTTGCCTGGCGCACCGAATGATTCGATTAGGTCATCTTAATGCGCATTAACTACGCCTATACTACTATGTTCACGATATGTCACGACGGGGCAAATCGGAATCAGAAGGGGCACAAACCTCGATCGCAATGCCCGCCATGTCGTCCACTTGACGCCTGACGCGACAACTTCCGCTGGCTCGCATCCTCGGGTGTGATTCGCTGCCCACCGTGATTGGAGTGGGCTATGTCAATGGTTGTGTGCATCCTCCGTCGCAACGCTTCTTTCAGCTTCAGCAGCCTCTTCTGCATTCGAGCCCGCTGGGCCAGCCGGAGGATGCTGAATTTCTTTCCCGCCGATCTCGCCCGCATACAAAGATGAAGCCAAGAAAGTTGAAATTATCCGGCTTGCCTTGGCCGCCCCGCTCACGATTCGTCGCCGCGACGAACCCGAACGCAAGCTGCCGGGTCTTGTCCGGATGAAGGTAGAACAGGAGCTTGATCCGCTTGCGCCCGCGATTGCAGAACGCAAAGGCCGCCCTCTGGAACGGGCTCAACCCCATCGACTGCTCCACGATCGTCGCCAGGCTGTTGATCCCGGACCTGAAGTCGATCGGCTCCCGGTGGACAAAGACACGAAGATCCGCATCAAACCGGAACATGGCACCCTCCCAATGCTGCGATCATCGCCGACACCACCCGCATGTCGCCGACATCCAGCGTCAACATGACCCCATTGGGCATCGCCACCGTCAGCCGCGACGGCGGGAACCCGCTCGTCTGTTCGTCGATCCGCGGCCTCTGGTGAGCCACAGCAGACACCCCAAGGTGCCCGCGTGAATCGCAGATCTCCACGGGAATGAATTGCCCCGACGCCATCTCGCCAGCACTGGAGGGCGCCAGCTCGCGATCCGACCGCCTCCCACGCTGGCGGGTGACTGCGACCACGGTGCGCTCCCGCGGTTCATTGATTTTGGCGGGGATGGGCTGCCGGACCTGCCTCTCGCCGGCGCTGGCCGGCGCCAGCGCGTCATCAAGGCGCTTGCGGCGCTCGGCAGCGACCCACTTGTACAGAAGCGCCGCGTTGATCCCATGATGGGCCGCCAACGCCGGGATCGACGCTCCGGGCCGCAAGGCGATATCGACCAGCCGGTGCTTGCTGGCCGGAGAATGGCGGCGCCTGCCATTCCCGCTCACCCCAATCACTTCCAGTTTCCAGGAACCCGTCTTTCTTTTCTGGCAGGGGATAGACCACCTTACCCGGCTGTCGCCAATCCGGTATTTCTTCGAAATGAAAGAGGAAATCAGCTGCCGCTTCTACGAAGAGAGCCACATTTGCGTCAGTACCCTGGGTCTTCGTGGTTCCTCCATAGGCCGAATCAGTTGCGGCCGATCGATTCAGAGGATTTCGTCCTTGTCACGCGTTTCTTGATGCCTCCTTCACTCGATCACCCTGGATGCGCGAACCATTGCTGCCGCCGCCATCTGCGATTATCAGGATTCTCCGGGCACGCGGATATCGTTTCCTGCCAACGACCTCCCACCATCGGCGGATGGTGTTGACCGCAAAAACTGAGGTGTCGTGGTCGATTGCCGACACAGACCCACCCTTTATTTGCACGGATGTCGTACACACCATAAGGTATTGCACGTATTGCACGTCCCAGCTCCGGGATTTTGAAGTCATGCACACGGACTTCCTCGGGTTTGCCCTTCGGTCGCCACACGCGCCCTGCGTTTTCTTGAAGTCTCCGACCAATTCCTTTTTCTTGGCATCGATTGAAATGACGGGATCGCCTGCCTGGATTGCAGCGCTCACCAAGTCATTGATGTTGTGGAATCGCGCGTCTCGATCCGGATGGTTGGATCCTTACCCTGGTCTTGCAGTTGCCTTGCAGGCTATACCCAAGTTTGCGCACCAGGTCGCCAACGAGAGTATGACTCACCTTGTGGCCCATTTTCCGCAGCTCTCGGGCGAGATTGCTGCAGACTCTTTGTCGTCCACAATAGCGATGACTCTGGGTCGCCCCGGGTCTCGGGTTCGACGAACGAGCAGATCCGCCATCAAGGTGGGATCGGTTTCGACCCTTGGCTTTGCGCCGGCCCCGGGCTTACGCACCCGCTTGGGTGGCATCGTCTCGCCGCTTCGAAACTCCTTAAGCCCGCGCTGTATCGTGCTCGGCGCTATCCCCATCGCCCTCGCAACCGCAGCAATCCCGCCATAACCAGCCAGATCGGCCTCTCCATCGGCAAAGACTCGCTTCCCTCGCTCGCCGAGAAATGGGCTAAGCAGTTTAAATCGTTTGCAATCACTTCTTCACACATGGCGACTGGCTTATGCCAGATCGCCCGGCAAGGGAATCCAGAATCGGAAATTCCGGGATCACATTCAACCTTCAAAATGACGTCGGGTATGCGGGCGAGCAGACGCCGTCCCCGTAGTCAATAGGGGGGCCCCGCGCGCGCTGCGAAGTGGCTCCACATAGCAGACGGAGCAGCGCGCGTGGGCGGTACCTGTTGACCCACGGGGGTCGGCCGAGTTGCCGCTCCGAGCCTGCCTCAAGGCCCGACACCACCGTCCCATCAGGTTCCATCCCCCGCGAGGCAAAACGGCCCCCTCCTTCTTCTAACCGAAAGCCTTCCACCGAGACTGTGGGGAGCGTTCGTCCGATCATCGGGGCACGTCGTTCCGACGCTGGCCGCAGGCGCGGTTGTTTGTTC
>WQYW01000298.1 GCA_009781045.1 Alphaproteobacteria bacterium | reverse complement strand
GCATCGCCAGGGAACAAACCGCCGCCGACGCCGAAATCATCGGTGTCATCAACGCCGATCTTGTCGTCGATCCCGACTGGCTCAAGGACCTGGTGCCAGTCTTCGCCGACCCTCAGGTCGGTCTGGTTCAGGCGCCCCAAGGGTACCACGACGGCGACAGCTCGCTCATCCACTCTATGATGAAGGGCGAGTCTGCCGCCTTCGAAGCCATCATCCTCCATGGCACGATGTGCCTGATCCGCCGTTCGGCGATGGACATGGCAGGCGGCTGGTCCAGCGACACCATCTGCGCGGAGCGCGATCTTGCGCTTTCGATCCAGGAACTGGGCTGGACCACCCATTGCACCAACCACCGTTATGGCCACGGCAAGCTTCCCGACAGCTATGCGGCGTTTAAGAAACAGCGCCATCACCGGGCCTATGGCAACGTGCAGATCGTCAGGAAACACTGGCGCCGCTTCCTGCCCGGGGCCAGCCGCCTCACCATGGAACAGAAGCACGAACATTCCCTCGGCTGGCTCAACTGGCCTGGCGCCGAAAGCCTCGGCGTTGTGGTCGCGCTGCTCAGCCTGATCTGGGTTCTGAGTGTCGCTCGTGTCTGGATCACGTTTTCGATTTATGGCGCGATCACGATTCCCGACCGCATTCTCACTTTGCCGATCATCGCCAGCTTCGTGGTGGCACTGGTGCATTTCCTGTCAATGTACCGGCTGCGGGCAAAGGGGAGTGTCGGCCAGATGCTCAGCGCCATGGTCGCAGCAATGTCTTTGCAATGGACGGTGTCTCGCGCGGTCGCCCGGGGCTTCCTCACCAATCACCTGCCCTTCGCACGCGCCTCAAAGGGCGAGCCATCGCGAAAGGGCGAGCCATCGCGCATCTCGATCAGGTTCCGCCCCTTCTGGGAAGCGGTGATCGGCACCCCGCTGCTCGCCGGTGCCATCTTCCTGATCGCCACCAATCACGACCAGATTACAGAACTCTACATCTTCGCCGCAGTTCTGGTGCTCCAAAGCCTGCCCTTCCTGGCCGCAGTTTCGATTGCCATCCTGGAGCGCAGCCGCGTCAATTCCTTCGACTTCCGGCGCTGAAGCGCCATCCGCGCTGCCGAACGCATCCGGGCAACCCACCGCAGCCTGTCCTGGCCCTTGGGCACGGGGCTGGTTAAAGCCGAGGCAGATTGAACGGAAAGGAACGGCGCGTATCGTCTGCCCGCCAAGCGCCACCGACGCCACAACAACAGACGACGGGGCCGGTCGCGAATCGCCTTGAAACCCCGCAACCCCTTGAAACCCTTGCGTCACCACGTCGCCACAGCCGCTATTGACCTCGCCCCCGCCTCCCCCTACACAACGCGGACCGACGCAACCCCAAAAGACAAGCCGTGGTTGCGATTATGGGAGCGCGTAGCTCAGCCGGTAGAGCACGTGACTTTTAATCACGGGGTCCTGGGTTCGAGCCCCAGCGCGCTCACCAAATGAAATCAATAACTTAAAGCCAAATTCGGAGCGCCAGTCGGGAGCGATTTTTTGCCCGTGCACACACCATGCACCAGAGAAGGGGCGACGCTGGACCGATCGGGAATCTGTAGCGCGGCGCCATTTTTTGGACGAATCAGCGGGATTTTCTGGACAAAGCAGACTGCGCCCACCGAAGAGATTGTGGCCAGCGTCAATAGGGAATGGACACCTTTGCTTACCTATTTCACGCGAGAGTGCTGCCAAGACCGCGCCAGATTGACGCAAAAACCCAGTTGGCGCCCGATCAGAACAGTTTCAGTTGTCTGGGGTATGGCCTGTGTTCCAAAACTTCCACAATGGTGCGTTCCGTCTTTAGGCCTTTCGATGTCCGGAACTGCCGTTCCCGAACTTGGCAGACGAGATAATCTCCGTCGCCAAAGACAACCTCGGTGGCATGAATCTTTTCCAGAAATTTTTCATCCTCAATAGAGGCGGTGAATGGTTCAAGACCGTCGGTAAATCGCCACTTGCCTTCATCCCTGAAAGTCAGAGAAATGATCTGCAAATTCATCGTTCGGACGCCGTCATACAGCACCTCTCGCTCACTCAGATCAGGGAGTTCGAAAGACCCAACATCCTCTTTTATCAGCGTAACTTCGTCCTCACCGTGCACCTTTGAAGAAATGCTGTCGATACCGTTCCTTTCTAATATCGAAATGAATTTTTGGGCGTGCCTTCTGACAGCAACGTGCTCCGCCAACCCGAGCACCTTCTTATTGGTGAGAAAATGAGTGTCACCCATAAAGATGTAAACGTTGCCATCGCGCTCCTCAACCTTATCAGGCTTCCGATTTCCAATCTTCTTCAATAACGCAAGTAAACCACACGGCATTGCCGCCACGCCGCCGGCCTTCAAAATAAGATCCAGTAATTGGTTTGCAGCCGCAATGCTCTCCTTATTCCCCACGATCCAATCCAAAATGGCGTGTGCGCTCTCCGCCCACTGAAGAACGAACGAAATTTCAAAACTACCCCTGTCGGTTGCGCGAACCTTGACAACGGCCGAGCTGGAATCACCATTGATCACCTTGTTGGCCTCCTGGATCAGGTCACCAAGAGCCAAGAGAGCGGGGGCGAGATCGCGAACATCAATATCGCCGTTTTCAACCGCAGCTCCGGAAAATGCGATACTGAATAAGGCGTCCCCCATCATCCCCTCCCACCAAGCATTGCGATCCATTAGAGCGGTTTCCGGTCACATGGAACCGTATCCAGCATCACGAATAAAGTTCACGCATTCCTCATCACTGATCTCCCGAATCGTTTTGCGAATAGTTCTCACTATCGATTTCTTGGTTTTG
>WQYW01000297.1 GCA_009781045.1 Alphaproteobacteria bacterium | reverse complement strand
TCATTTGAGCCTGAAGTCTCGACCATCAGCTCTTGCCGCAGGATGCGTGATTGCACAGCACGCATACGGCGGTTCCCGGACGTGATCCTCGGGAGTGCTCGAAATATGCCGGAGGCAAGCGGCGCGGTCGTCAATGTCTTGCACGCCAGTCTCGACCGCTACAACAGCTGGAGCGATGTGTTATCGAGACCGCCCGTTCATTTCAGGTCTCACGCCTGGAGCGCCAGATTTTCGCGCGGCACAAGCCCCAGACTCCGGGCCCTGAGATTTACTGTGCGATCGTTGACGCCGAACATAATGGCAGCATGCCGCGCGCCACGTTCGCTAAAGATTCGCGTAAACGCTTCCTGAGGCATCAGGAATGCCGCCGCAAACCAGTTCGCTTCGAGTTCGGCTTGTTCCTGGTCGGCGTCATTTTCGTCAACCCAACGGGTTGCAACCATGATGGCGTTCGGGGTTTTCCGGCATACCACCGGGTAGTGGAGGAATAGATGGGCAAGCTCGTCGGCAGTGGTGAGCTTGTTGCGGTGATAGGATGTCATATGGGGCAGAAAAATGGTGAAATCATTCGGGGATCGGATCACGATCGACTCGGGAAGCTTGCCGTTGATGCAGGCCCCAGGCTTGTACTCGATACGTCCGCCCAGCGTGGCAACAAGAGGCTGGATGAAATCGCCGGACTCAAAATTGTACTTTGCAGCGACCTGCCCGGCAAAAGCAGAGATGTCCGCTTTCGATGCACAGACCGGTATGGGCGCTTCGTATGTCTGCATGGAAATTCCCCGTTGTCCAATCTTTCATTCATAGATGGTCTGACGAGCGTGCCTGGCTCCACCGCTGGATCTGGAGGATAAGGCTTGCGCAGACCATTGCCATCCTCTCCCGGCGGACTGATCATGACCGCTGCAAACCATTGGTCGCGGCAAAGGAGCGGGCTGCGGCGTGGACCGTGCGCCTGCAGCTTTCCGCACAAGGCACTTGCCGGAAAAACAGAACGGTTTCAAAAGCCTCCTTGCGACCGATCGTACTGAGGATGTCGTCCCAAGCCTCGTTTGGCTCATTATCAAGCCCCATGATCGGCAGGTCAAGAAGAAGGTTCGCGAAACACTCTGCGCGGAGCAGCAGCCAGTTCGACAACGTCGGAAATCCCCACATTGCCGCGCAGCGCGCCGCCCGTCAGCTCCGTGCCACGATCCGTCGACCCCGCGCCCCCCGCGCCCCGTCCCTCACGCGTTGAGATGCCGAAGGTTCACTGGTTGTCGGGCATGGCGGCGTTCTGGAAGTCGGGCTTAAAAAGGGATCACACGAGATTGAAGGCGGTGTGGTGTGTTCCTCGACATGGTCTTGGACGAGGGAGAACATTCCGGCAGGAAGCACCCGCAGAGCGAGGAACGTTGGCAGACTTCTGTTCGCACGGTTGCCTGAAGGCTATTTCGTGGGCGACTTCACAGCCAGGGTTCCCGCAAAGTCGGGGAGAGCGGGTGTGGCACTTGCCGCGCCGCGTCCGGAAAGACGGCGGGCTCTATCCCCTGATCGATGATGAACTGGTCCAGGACATCCCTCAGCTGTGTGACGTCCACCAATTGTCGGCGGAGGAGGGGTCTCTCCAGGTTTGAGACCTCCCGACGTGCTGCGCTGCGCTCGGTGTCAAGGCTGACAATCGGATAGGAATGTCCGGAACAGACGCCTTTCAGCTCCCTGCGCCCGTCGTAGTTAAATGTCGCAGGGAAGGGGTACCCCTCAGACAGGGCTGCCCGGCAGAGCTGGGATGCAAGTTCAACGGATACCGACATTTTGTCCGCCGCCGAAAATCTGCGCAGTTTCAAGCCGCAATCGATGCTCGCTCCCTGAAAGGAAAATTCATGAGGCGCAATGTCGGCTCGGGCTTCCATCGCCTCGTCAGGAAAATTGCAGAAGGCCCCAGCATCCGGCCTGGGCACCGCGATCGTGACGTTCGGCGACGGGAAGGCCGCCAGCCAGGCCGTTCCTTTGACGTCGAGATGTCTCCCGGAAGATGCCAGGGAACTGCCATGGTCGGCGAGCGACTGGATGAACGCGTTCATGATGCAGACGAGGTGATCGGAGGACCACACGCGACAGCAGAAAGGGATCTCATCGCCGAGCGTCTGCCAGACCCGGGGGGCCCGGGGGGAGGTTGCGTGCCGCGCGCCACTGACAGGCAGAGGAGAGGAGGTTTTCGTGTGCCGGCGCGCGAGAGTTCCACACGCCATGATGGCGTTACTTTTTGTTGCGGCAGGGCGAACGCGTGAAATGGCCGGCGGACAAGGAGTCCCGTGTCGGCGACGCTGTGTGTCCGTGACAGGAGGCGTGCGACTCAGTGGATGGCGGCCTATTGCACCTTCTGGTTGCGATGGTGCCTCTGTTCATCCAAAGGTGAGGTTGCGGAACGAAAAGCATGCAAGGCCGATTGCTGACGCGAAGAGCGTGCATCATCCTGTCGGGTCCAGCCTCGTCTGCCAGTCGGGAAAGCTGCGGGGAGGCCAAAATGGGCCTCCTCTCTCCTGGGACACTCGTGTCGTTGGTCAGGTGGCATCGGGTCCTGGTGTGCGCCTGGTGTCAGATCCTTGCCTCGCAATTTCCAGTGAAACAGGCTTGGGAAAGGGCAAAAGGCAGTGGCTGCCGCGCGGATAGCGTCGCCACTTCCAGGGCGGATGTGATCGCTTGAGAACCGATGGATGAACCCGATTGGCGCCAGGCCATCCGGCCCATCGGTCAGGCATATTTCGTGTCGGTTTGCGTCGATGGCAGCGTAAAGATTTGTGGCTCTTCCGGTTTTTGTGTGGGTGATTTTGGGCCATTTCTTGGTAGTTAAGGGCAGCGCGTAGCGCGGGAATATACTAAAGTGTGCGCAGCGCAACGCGCTGCGCTACCTCTTCTCTGAGTAGTT
>WQYW01000296.1 GCA_009781045.1 Alphaproteobacteria bacterium | reverse complement strand
CACAAGAATCAATTCCGTCGGAGAATTCAATGGGGTCCCGGAATTATGAAAGAGAACAAATCCGAATCGCCCCGCGAACGAAACATGATTGTGGCAAAAGTGACCACAGATTGACTCGCACCCAGGTGGAACTGTTCGATGTTCTGCCACCACGGCCCGAATGGGATCGTTTGGATGTTCCGCATCGTCGTCTGGTCGAGTCCTTCATCAATGGCTTCACTGCCCTCCGCTGCAGTATTTCGGTCGAGCGGCTTCCGAACTGGCGGCACCGGCTCCTGGCTGTTCGCTTGGAACAGTCTCACGATGGGGTTGTCCTGCGCTTGACAGGGTCGAAAGCGAAGGAGCGCCGAGAGTTGGCTCCCTTCGATCGGAACATCCAGCACCACACCCGGTTGTTGGAATTTCTCGACCATCATCCCCTGGTGAGGGGGATCGAGTTGCCCGGCATGGTCGTGCGCTCGGCTCCGCCGCCTGACCCCTCCCGAGTCCGACCCGCCAATGCCGACCTGCCCGTGCGCGACACGCGCCGAACCTATCCCAGGCTCGGCATTATTGACGGAGGCATGAGCTCGGCATTGACCGATTGGGTAATCGACCGATGGGACGTTCTCGCAGCCGAGGACATGGACCTCTCCCACGGCACATTCATTGGTGGCCTCGCAGTGGCAGGAGCCGGTCTCAATGGCACAGAAACCTGCCCGGAACCCGATGGCACCGAACTGGTCGATCTCGCCATTTTTCCAGATCAACAGCAAGCTTTCGAATCCTACTATGCCGGCGGCCTCCCTCAATTCTTCGATGAACTGGATTCCGCAGTCGCAGACGCACGTGCTCGCCATGGCGTGCGCGTGTTCAACATGAGCTTGAACATTCTTCAGCCTGCAGTTCCCGGCCGATACAGCCCGCACGCCGTTCGTCTCGATCGCATCGCGGAGGAAAACAACGCTGTCATATTCGTGCCGGTCGGCAACATCCAGGCGCAAGACCGGCGGCCCGAATGGCCTGCCGACCCTGCCACGGCACTTTCGAATCTGGCACTTGCGCAGAACGACGGCCTGCTTCTCCCGGCCGAAAGCACGCGCAACGTGACGGTAGCGGCTCTCAATCCACCAGGCCAAGGCAGTTGCCTGCCGTATGCTCCGGCGTGTTACAGCCGCCGGGGGCCTGGCCTGCGTACCGGCGTGAAACCCGACCTTGCCCATATCGGAGGTTCAGGCACACCGAACGCTGTGCTTGGACGCGGCCTGTTTTCCGTCCTTCCCGATGGAACCGTGATCGACGGCAGCGGCACCAGCTACGCTTCCCCCTTGGTAGCGAAGACGGCGGCGGTGCTCAGTCATGCCATTGAGGGCGAGGTGTCTCGGGAAACTCTGATTGCGCTTCTCGTCCATCATGCGAAGATACCTGAACCGTTGTGTCCCAAGGCTCTCAGGCCCGTTGCTCGGCACCTTTTAGGTTTCGGAATGCCGCCGTCGGCCGAGGAAATCCTGGAGACCGGAGATCATTCGATCACGCTGGTTTTCGCAGCGCGCATCCAGCACGGACAGCAGATCAATTTCAGGTTCTCGTGGCCGGCGTCGCTGGCCGGCCCTGAGGGTAAGTGTCGGGGGCGGGCCAAGCTCACCCTGGTTTCCACACCACCGCTCGACGCGCGGTTCGGCGCGGAGTTCGTCAGGATCAATATTAACGCGGTGCTTCAGCAAGAACAGAAAAGCGGATGGAAGGGCCGCCTCGATCCCCTTTATCTCCCATCCTTGAGGGAGTCGCCAACTGTCGAAGCCGCGCTGATTGAACACGACTTGAAATGGAGCCCCGTGAAGGTTTTCGAGAAAACCTTCCTACATGGAGTTGGACCTTCCTCCAACTGGCGCCTGTTCGTGGAATATCTGACGCGCGCCGGAGAAACCATGCCGGATGGCGGCGTCCCGTTCACGGCCATCCTGACCGTCAGCGATCCTGATGCCGAAGGGGCTGTGTTCAACGACATGCTCCAGAGCCTGCAGGCCAACGGCATACAGATCGCGGATATTCGAACAGCGGCGCGTGTTACAACGCGTATCTGACCTACGACGAAAGAAGACCGAAAGGAGGTTCAGAATGTCGGGTAAGAACAAGGATCAGATTTATATCGAGCGCAGAGACAGCGGCGACTACGCCGTGCGCCGTGGCGGCGCGGATCGGGCCAGCGCCGTGAAGCCGACCCAGCAGGAGGCGATCGACAGGGCAAACCAGATCGCTCCCGGCGCGCCGATCCATGTCGAACGGGTACGGAATACAGATGTGGGACACCGCGACAAGTGGCGGAAGCCGTAAACATGTTACGCATAGTCAGGTCACCTGAGGGTCCGGAATCTTGAGGCACTGAATGCTGAACAAAAAGAAGTGATGAACAAGCAGGCGGCTGTGATTAACGGGGAGAGAGAGCAGATCGCTCGCCTCGAAAAACTGTCTGCGCGTCTACGCGTCATCGCGGTAGGACCGACCATTGCTGGCCGCCCCCCGCACAGATCCCGGCGTGCGGCTTTCCCGCGACCGGGCTCCTCCCTTGGGTCGTGCCGGCCTGGCAACCACGTGTGCGAGCCGAGCTGGTCCAACGCATGGGTCATGTGTGATCCGACTTCTAAAGTCCGGCACATGTCTTGTTGGCCCAGTCTCCCCTTGGGCCTCGGCTTCGCTCCACCCGCTCCGCCACCCGTCGCCGGGTTTTGTTCGCAGGCTTCTCGGTGACTGCGCCGAGGTCTGACTGCTCGTGTCCGGACATCATCGGCTACGGCTCCTCACCTTCCCGATGCGGGCCGGTACGGCTCTCGCCGCACCGGTCAGTCCCAAGCTCTCGAAAGGTTCCAACGTGCTCCTTTCATGCGTGACAACAGCCTTCGACCACGGCAGGGCGGCAGGGCGACAGATCCTTGCAATATCGGCTCCGCACATGTTGTCTTCGACGTTTTCGACCGCCTCGACCCCTGCGAGATTCGCACATCGCGGCTCAATCCCACACCCCACATGATCACTGT
>WQYW01000295.1 GCA_009781045.1 Alphaproteobacteria bacterium | reverse complement strand
CCGCGCTTCCTTCAGACCCCACCTCGCGATGGTGCCCTTGCGCTTCGCTAACCCTTCGCCGTCATCAGGCTGGGTAAAGGACTCTAACCTCCAAGCTGTCGATCATGCTCGGCACACCAAAAATCCGCCGCAAAGCGGCGCAATCCGAAATCCCAAGGGCCCGCGCCAGGATTGCTCTCCCGAAAAGCAGCTCCCCGATGGAACCGAAACATACAAACCGCACGACCGCCTCAATCCCGACCACATTGGCCCCGATGTCGCTGTTCAGAGCAACAGGAAGGCGTCCGCAAAGAGCCCGAACCGGGCGATCCGCAATTTTTCCGCCCAGCATGGAACAAAACACAGGCAGGAGCGTTCTCCAATCCACAGAACATTGTCCCCGAGAGTTTCAGCAAGGACCATGTTGAGGGGGTCCACGGCGTGCCCATCGACCTCCCTGGAAGAAACCCGGGGATCCGGAAAGTCGGAAAGCCCCACCGACTTGAATGGGGTCGCACCAGGTGCTAGATAGATGGAAAAGATGGCTCATGGAGTATCGAAGCAAGCGAACCTTCAAAACCAGATGGTTCGCCAAAGTTGCACGCAAGGCGCAGATCAACGACGCTGAGCTTTGTGGAGCGATTGAGGAAGTCATGAAGGGGCAGGCCACCGATCTCGGCGGCGGGGTCTTCAAGAAACGCCTGAACCAGAATAGACATCGAAGCATCATTCTGGCAAAGGGCGGGAGGTACTGGATTTGCGAATTCCTCTTCGCGAAGAGAGATCGCGCCAATATCAGCGCTTCCGAACTGGAAGATTTTCGCGTACTCGCCAAGGGTTATGCGGCTCTGACCGAACGTGAAATCGACCAACTTATCAAGGACAAGGAACTAACGGAGATTTGCAATGGCACGCAGGGCAAAATACAGAAGTGACGTGTCGGAGGCGATCCACTCATCGGCCGCGATGTTACATAAAGTCGGAGCGCTGGACAAGAAGACCATGCGCGACTTCGATGCCCGCCACCTGACAGTGCCTCAAACAATCAAGCCTTCCGAAATCAGGCGTCTTCGCAAAGCCAACAATGTCAGCCAACCGGTTTTCGCGCGTTTTCTCAACACCAGCCAAAGCACGGTCGAAAAGTGGGAGAGCGGTGCCAAACAGCCGAGCGGCATGGCCCTCAAGCTGCTGACGATTGTGCAGAAGCACGGCCTGCAGGTTCTCGCTTAATTAAGGTCGATGACAGCGTTGAACAATCCTTTCGGAAGCGATCCACTCCTCGGCCGCGATGCTGCACAAAGTCGGGACGCTTGATGCGAAGACCATGTGCGACCTCGATGCAAGCCACCTGACGGATCTGGAGCTGCGATTTCTGCCGCAATTGCCGAAACTCGAAATGTGTCAGGGTTCGGGGAGAGACGATGCGTGTGGTTGTTGCACTGACATTGGTGATCCTGGCGCTCGTTCTCGCCCAGTGTCGATGGCCGGGTCCGGGTTGCGCGGGGACCTTTGTCGGCAGCGGAGGAACGCGCGCTGGAACCGAAGGACGTTTTCAGGGAGTGTGACCCGTTCTGCCCGGAGATGGTGATGGTTCCGCCCGGCACGTTCATGATGGGCTCACCGAAGAGTGAGGGCGGCAGGAGCCAGGACGAAGGCCCGCAACATCGGGTGACGATTGCCCGCCCCTTTGCGGTCGGGAAATTTCATGTCACGGTTGACCAGTTTGCGGCCTTCGCCAGCGCAACCGGCTATGACGCCGGATTGTCCTGCTCGGGCTGGACTGGCAGCAAGGGGGACAAGTGGAGAGGATGGTCGTGGAAGAATTCCGGATTTGCGCAAAGCGGAAACCATCCGGCAGTATGCCTCAACTGGAACGATGCGCAGGCCTATGTGGCGTGGTTGTCGAAGGAGACCGGGAAAGATTACCGTCTTCTGACGGAAGCGGAATATGAGTATGCCACGCGTGCCGGGAGCCAGACCCGGTATTTCTTTGGCGACGACGAAGAGGAGCTGTGCCGCTACGGCAATGGGCTCGATAGGACGGCGCAGGCAGAGATCCCTGGAGCATCGGGCTTCCGTGCCGCTCCCTGTTCGGACGGCTCTGCCTATACCTCACCGGCGGGAAATTTTGCGGAAAACAACTTTGGACTCTACGACATGTACGGCAATGCCCTCTCGTGGCTGGAAGACTGTTCCCACGACACCTACGATGGGGCACCTGCGGACGGCTCTGCCTGGACGGAAGGCAATTGTGATCGCCGGGTGCTCTGCGGCGGTGCCTGGTACAGCGATCCATGGTACCTCCACGCCGCCGGCCGTTTCGGGCTCACCTCGACCTTACGGATCAACAGCGTCGGGTTCCGCGTCGCAAGGACGCTTTCAAGCCCCTGAAACATTCGGGTACAGAACTGTGTTTTGAAGGGTTGATGTGACCGGTCAGGCGAAGTGCAGGAAGAATCGCATTCATGCCAGGAAAATCGCTACGGATACTGATCGTCGGAGGCTACGGTGTTTTCGGCAGCCGCCTCACCCGCATTCTGGCGGATGAAGAGGGATTGGCGCTGCTGGTTGCCGGACGCTCGACCACGAAAGCGCAGGCTTTCTGTCGCTCCCTGGCCGGCCCGGCCACGGTTCTCCCGGCATTCCTTGACCGCAACGCTGACAATGTCGCGGCAGCCATCGCAGCCCTCCATCCGGATATCGTGGTCGATGCCGCGGGCCCCTTCCAGGCCTATGGCAAGGTCCCGTATCGAATGGTCGAGGCGTCGCTGGCTCTCGGGGTCGATTACATCGATCTCGCCGACGCCACCGACTTTGTCTGCGGCATTGGTGCGTTCGACAGCGCTGCACAAAAGTGCGACCGTTTCGTGATTTCCGGCGCCTCCACCTTCCCGGCACTGACGGGCGCCGTCATCAGGCATCTGGCCACGGACCTGGTACGCTTGATTGCGATTGAGGCCGGAATTGCGCATTCCGACGAAGACGACCACCAATTCCGACCGATCGCGTGCCAGGAGTTCCGGTTGATCGCGACCAAGAGTTCCGATCCATGGCGACCGCCCTTGGGTATCGGCTGGTGGTGTCAGGG
>WQYW01000294.1 GCA_009781045.1 Alphaproteobacteria bacterium | reverse complement strand
GATCCGATGGCTGGGTTGATCTCCGGGAGACGACGCTCCGTTGATTGCGCCGCAATCGCGCAGGTTCAAGGGCCCAGCGATCGGGGTGAGTGCCGTGCGCCAGCGGCCCTCCAACGGAAGGCGACAGACGCGACACCAGTCACCCGGACTCGCACCGTTGGCCCACAACATCAGGAAGCCACGGCACATCGGGAGTACCTGGGACGTGGAGGGCGTCAACCAGCCCCCCCGGAACCCCGAGCAACGGTTGACCGGGAGGGCCAGGGGGGGTGCTAGCTACCATTCCCACGACTTTTGTACCGATTACAAGGTAACGGCCGAACGCAGCGCGAGTTCATGACGGCGTTGGCGGCTTCGGTTGGCCACGACATCGATTTCAGCGTGATCTCGAGCGAACGCATGGCGATCGTATCAATCGCCGCAAACGAACGCGGCGAAATTGGGCCAATGCTGCGTATGTTTGGCGAGATTGCGGATCCTGAACGGGTCAAGGCCTTACAGTCGGTCATTGCGGCGATCAAAAAGTATCATCCGCGGAAGGAACTCCATGGTTCGTCATGGAATCACTACTACATTGCGACGTCAGAGCCAGGACAGCGGTACGAGGGCATGTTTGCTGGCACGGACAATCGAACGTTCATGCTGCAGCCGGACAATTCGACCATTATTGTGGGCAATGTGAAAGATCTTCCGGTTCCTCGACCGGAGAGGGGAAGCCGCCTCTCCTTCATCGCGTCTGACCCGAGTGCGAGCAATTAGGCGTTCTTTCCTGCACATGCGTTGTCGGAACCGATCAGGTCCGGGATTGGCGGCGTCAATGCCGTTCCTGATTCGTGTCGCGATGTCGGCGGCATGTTCGCAATTCCGCCGCAGCCGCAAGCGCGGTATTCCTGCGAGGGAATGCACATCGTGGCTTCGCAAAGGGGCGCCGCCGACATTTTGTGACGCCACCAGTATGGCTGGCATGGTGGTCCTGGGTATCCTGGGGCACACGAAGGCGTGCCTCGTTGTCGGCGATGAGGATCGGATGCGTGACGGTCTTGGTCTTTTCGCCTCACCCGCAAGTTCCATGTTCCATGGCGGGCTGCCACAAGCCGCAAGCCGCCTGTCCGCACCTGAATTTTTCGCAATACGCCAGGGACTTGCGCAGGTTTTGCGGATTCTCGTGCAGATTCTGCGCAAGAGCGGGGTGCCGTGCTCGCCGATCCGGGCGGGATCTGCTCTAAGGCTTGCGGGAGAGGCGCAGGCTCACGGCTGTGCAACGCAGGTGTACGCGGGAACGAGAGACGAATGGCTGGTCTGAGACGTGTCGGAGTGGTTCTGCTCTTTGTCGTGGCCGTGGTCGCGGCACTGGCGGCAGCAAACATCAACGATCCCTATCTCACCCGGATGCGTGGGACCGGCAATCTTCTGCTGGTAGCAGGCTCAATCGCGGTAGTGGTCCTGTTGGCCTGGCGGGGCGTCTGGCGTCATCGCGCCGGGTGCATTCTGCTCGTGCTGTGGTGTCTGCCGCCGGTCCTGATGGCGGGCGCGGGCGCGGTGTTCGACCATGGCCGAGGGGAGGTGCTCAGGTCCAGCGCGTTTGAGGCGCGTCAGTTGGGGCCGCATTTTGTGGTCGGCTATTCCTCTTATGACGAGGTGGCGGTTCTGGCGCGAAGGGGCCTGATCGGCGGCATCTATCTTACCGGGCATAATGTCCGCGGCCGCAGCGCCGATCAGTTGCGGGCGGAAATCGACGCCCTGCAGGCGCTGCGCCGCGACGCCGGTCTGCCGCCGCTGACGGTTGCTGCCGATCAGGAAGGCGGTGTCGTCAACCACCTGGCGCCGCTTGCCGGAAAGCGGCCGTCGCTGGCGTCGCTGGCTGATCTGGAACCGGAACAGCGTCAGATCCAGGCAGAGGAATTCGGGCGTGAGCAGGGCCGGGAACTCGCCGCGCTCGGTGTCACCCTCAATCTTGCACCCGTGCTCGATCTCAAGCCGGACACCGCGCCGAGCCGCTATGATTTCCACACCCGGATCGGCACCCGAGCCATTGCCAGCGACCCCGAAATCGTGGCCGGGATCGGGCGGGCCTATGTGCATGGACTGGAGGAGGCGGGCGTCGGGGCCGTGGTCAAGCATTTTCCGGGCATCGGGCGGGTCCGCACTGACACCCACCATTTCAGTGCCGATCTTGATCTGCCGCTGGCGGAACTGGAGGACAGCGACTGGCGGCCGTTTCGCGATGTGCTGGCGACCTCGCGGGCGCGGCTGATGGTCGGACATGTCCGGCTCACCGCAGTGGATCCGACACACGCGGTGTCGCATTCGAAGGCCGTGGTGCAGGGCATCCTCCGCGGCCAGTGGAATTATCAGGGCATCGTCATCACCGACGACATGGTGATGGGGGCGGTCTATCACTATGGGGTCTGCACCGCCGTGGTCGAAGCCCTCAATGCCGGCGTCGATCAGCTTCTGGTGGCCTATGACGGCGCCCAGTTCTATCGCATCTTCGGCTGTGCCCTGAACGGCCTGCGGCAGGACCGGATCGATACGGTGATGCTTGAGCAGAGCAAGGCGAGGCTCAAGCGCGAATCATCGGCAGGTGAGGGCAACCTTGACGCCAGGGCCGTGGTTCCGGCCACAGGGCCGGCGATGCGCGACATCGCTCCAGCACCGCATAATTCCTGTGGCGACCGCCCGCGCGATCCGCAGGGATCCGGTCGATGCGTTGCTGCAGGAGAGGGATGACCGCGATCCGTTTGTCGCGATAGGCGGAAATGAGGAGCTGGCGGAGAAGCGAGCGGTGCCTGGTGGGCCGTATTGCCGGGACACGGGTAAGGGCGTGCGCGGGGCGCGCTGCGGCAAGAGGCTACCCTGGCAGGATCGCACAAGCGGGCATGCCCTGCATCCGGCCTGTGCTTTCGTCACCCTTGGAGGTGAGCATCTGCCTCTTTCCTCTTTGCAGAAACTGTGCCTGCGACAGAGCTGCTCTTTGGCGCGGCTCCGCACGTTTCACGCCAATGGCAGGCGGGAAAGATCGGCATGTTCCATGTTCCGTCCCGCGGCTTTTTTCGAATTCCGAGGCGAACTGGCTGTCGATGATCGTTAAACTGCTTCTACTGACTTTCGATCTGCTCGCAGCTCCGCCAGACATCTTC
>WQYW01000293.1 GCA_009781045.1 Alphaproteobacteria bacterium | reverse complement strand
GAGGCTGTTGCCAGCGCCGCATGTCCGGGTAGGGAACGGTTGAAGGAACAACCGGTTTCATCTACTAGTCTATCCTCCTTTCGTGTTGTAAAACAGAGACTTATGCGACTTTCAGGTCGCACGGCATCAATCGGAATCGGTGGTCGCGATCCGTCGGTGCGGGGGCACCCGGTCCCGACATCCGCCTCGACCGGTTCGTCTCCGTTCGTGTCGCGGACGCGCCAACTGGCGCGGTTACACCGTGCGCTGTTTCGGCTGCGTCGAGCAGTCGGATGGTCATCGAGGCGAAGAACGGACGGCGTGTCCTGATTGACGGAGCCGTAGATGTTGATCTCCTGGTCCGGGTGGTTCGAGCACTGGAGGATTTAAGATGATTTCCTTTCCGAGTAACACAAGGGTCTGGCTGGCGACCGGCCATACCGACATGAGCCGCGGCTTCGCGTCGCTTGCTCTTCAGGTCCAGGAGTCTCTGCATGCCGATCCATTCTCCGGCAAGCTGTTCGTTTTCCGCGAACGTCGGTCTGATCTGATAAAGGTTATCTGGCATGACGGTCACGGGGCTTGCATGTTCGTAATAAAGGCTCGAGCGCCATAAGTTCATCTGGCCGTCTGAGGCGGGTGGTGCCGTTACTATTTCTCCTGCTCAGCTCTCCTATCTTCTATCGGGAATTGACGTAATTGGGGCAAAAGTCTTGGGAGGTCAACCGCCCGCCACTGCCCCTGACCTGATGATCAGCGCTGGCGGATGATACCGACCCCGGAGGCTATGTCACCTCATGAATCTGTGAACTGGCAGGCTTGACCCGGATCCCATGGCAATATCGTTCAATCTGGGCCAGAACCCCTGGCAGGCTGGCCGTTCCAAGGCCTGCATACTGACGGGAGAGTCCAAAATGCCACGGGGGAGGCAAATATTGAAACTGGCACGATTTTTTCGATTCCCAAAAGGGAACGAGTCAGAATCTCTATGGAGATGGAACCCCGTCTCGAGCCCCTTCCCGATATTGCGAACCTCTCGGCCGACAAGCTGCGAACCTTGCTCCTGAAGGTGTATGCGGTGGCCACCGAGCTGGCAAAGGGATATGCCCTCCAGCGCGAGGAGATTGCCCGCCTGAAGAATTTGCCGAAGCGGCCAAAATTCAAGTCCAGCGGCTTGGAAAAAAGAGCTGAGGCCGCCAAAAAGAAAGGGACGCCACCTCGCCGGCGTGGAAAAACGAGGCCAAACCTGAAGATCGACGAGGTGAGAATCATCAAAATGCCGCGGCCGCCTGGCGCGGTATCCCACGGATACACGAGTTTCGTGGTGCAGGATCTGACCATTCGCACCAATGTCATTGAATTTCAGTGTGAACAATGGCTGCTGCCGGACAAGAAGACGGTGGTGACCGCCCCGTTGCCGGAAGGCTTTGAGGGCGAAGGCCACTTTGGACCGGAAGTGCGCCGCACCATTCTGGCGCATTATCACAAAGCCCAGACCACGTCGCCGCGACTTCTGGAATTCTTGCAGATGTACGGCATCGATATCTCCAAGCGGCAGGTTACTCGTATACTGATCGACGACAACGAGCCCTTCATCAAGGAATGCAATGAAGTGCTGCGCGCAGCCCTATCCAGTTGTGCCTGGATCACCGTCGACGACACGGGAGCGGTTCACAAGGCCAAGAACGGTTACACCACGCAGATTGGCAATGCGCACTTCACGTGGTTTCGCACCACAGAATCGAAAAGCCGGACAAATTTCCTGTCGCTTCTGCGTACCGGCTACAGCGATTACGTCATCACCGATGATGCACTGGCCTACATGCGAGACCAGAAATTGGCGAATTATCTCATCAACAGCCTGGCCGACCACCCTGACAAGTATTTCGCTGATCTGGAGTCCTGGAATGCCCATCTTGCAAAGGTTGGCATAATCTCGCGTAAAGTTTCGGCAAAGTCGGCAGAGATCGCCACCCAGGGAGCGATCTGGGGAAGCGTCAGGCATCATAACCTGCTCAACGACAGCGTTATCATCAGCGACGATGCCGGCCAATTCAATGTCGGCAACCACGCTTTGTGCTGGGTTCATTGCGAACGGCTGATCCATAAGCTTGATGCCTTTACCGAAGCCCACCGCAAGCTGAAGGCGCGCATCGAAGATCGGATCTGGAAGTTCTTTTTTGATCTCAAAGCCTATCAGCTGGCGCCGACCCCAAGGCACAAGGCTAAGCTTGCGGCATGGTTCGAACGCATCTTCACGACGAAGACCGGATTCGCAGCCCTCGACGAACAGCTGGAGCGGATATACAAGAACAAGGAAGAGCTACTCAAGGTGCTCGATCACCCCAAGATTCCGCTCCACACCAATTCTTCGGAGAACGACATAAGAACTATAGTTACCCGGCGCCGAATCAGCGGGGGTACCCGCAGCGACGACGGCCGGACCAGCCGCGACACGTTTCTCAGCCTGATGAAAACCTGCATGAAGCTGGGGATCTCGTTTTACGACTACCTCGGTGCCCGCCTGAAGGTCCCTGGCGCCCCTGATGTCCCCTGGTTGCCGGACCTTGTGCGCCACCGATGCCAGTCCGGGTGACAGCCGCCTGTGGCGGCCCTCTTCTGCCCGACATTCATCCCCCCAAACACCCCAGGTCCCTGGTTTTGTCTGGTTGCACTGGCGCTCCGAAGCGCCAGGCTCAAGGGAAGGTGCATGGCGTGGCGCATGAGGCCCCCCTGAGACCCTGAAGGTTGTCAAGACAGGTCCTCACCTCACCCAGGACCCAGGCGATCCCTGGGTGAGGTGCCGATCGAGCACGTCGGACGGTCCTTCACACCGCAAGCCCCATGAACCTGCAGCCGCCTCACCGGGTTGGCTGTCGCAGCTTCTTGTTCCATTGGAATGGTGACCGCGTCAGAAGTCGTCTCAGGGGTCAGCTACCGCATGGCAGCCTTCGCTGGGGAGCTGGGGGACTACCTCACCAATACTTGGCTCTTCCGGTTTTTGTGTGGGTAAATTTCGGGGTAAAACGCTCGATTCAGTCTGCCAAAATAGGGAATTTCGTGCTCTTGATCGGTCTGGATTTGGGGGATCCGTTTCATGGCCAAGGCGCGCAAGAGACACCGCCGTTACGAGCACGAATATTCGTTCCCTGGCTTTCGAGCTAG
>WQYW01000292.1 GCA_009781045.1 Alphaproteobacteria bacterium | reverse complement strand
CGGGTTGCGCTCGTGGTCGGCAACAATGACTACCACGATGTGCCGAGCCTCTCGAAAGCGGTCAACGATGCCCACACCATGGCCTCGACCCTGAAACAGCTCGGCTTCACCGTGATCGTCGCCTTGAACCTGACCCGCCGCCAGTTTTCCGAGACCCTGCTCAACTTCGACAACGCGCTTGAGGCCGGCGACACCGCCTTCTTCTTCTATGCCGGCCACGGCTTCGAGATCCTGGGCCAGAATTATCTCCTGCCCGTTGACGTGCCGGCGGCGACCGACGGCGAGGCCGAACTGGTGCGCGATGCCGCCATTCTCGCCGACCGCATCGTTGAGCGGCTGCAGAACCGCAAGGTGCGCAGCGCCATTCTGGTGTTTGACGCCTGTCGAAACAATCCCTTTGAGCGTTCCGGCGTGCGCGCACTTCCCGGCGACGGCGGCCTGGCACCGATGACGCAGTTGCCCGAAGGGGTGTTTTCGGTGTTTTCCGCCGGTCCCCGTCAAACCGCGCTCGATCGTCTGTCCGAGGATGACGCCAACCCCAATTCCGTGTTCACCCGGATCTTTGCCCGGGAGCTGCTGAAGCCGGGGGTGAGTCTGGTCCAGGTAATGCAGGAGACCCGCCGCGTCGTTGCCGAGGTCGCCGAAACCGTCAGACACCGCCAGGTGCCTGCCTATTTCGACCAGATGGTCGATGACGTGTTCCTCAACGGCAAGGCGCCAGACACCAGGCCAGCCGCCCCGGCGCAGCAGCTGGCGGCGCTGGGGCCTGCGACGGAACCGGAGCAGCGCATGGCCTTCCTTTCCTTTCTCCAGGACCGCATCATCAACCCGAGGATCACTGCGGTGCCTGTCATGACCGACAGGGAAAGGCACGAGCTTGGACCTTATGCAGCGCATTATGACGCAATGTTCAACTTCAACCAGGCCATGACCGCAGCCACCGCGGAGGTTGCCTATGCCATGCGAGCGCAGGGACGATTTTCCAATGCACAGAAAATGCGCGACAACTGGCCGGAGCTTGCACCTGCGCGGGCCCAGCTCAGGAGATTCAACGACACCTATACGGCCGAATGCAAAAAGCTGGAGGACCTTCGTGCCCGACTGAACCTGCCCGACGAGGTCAAAAACGTCTATGACATGGCCTATGCCAAGCTGGTTACGAACCGGACGAAAGGCCTCGACGTGCTGCTGCCGGCCCTCGACGAGCTGTTTCAGGAAACCGAAAATGTCGGCCGTTTCCTCACCGACAACCGGGCCCGGGTGAAGGTCATCGACGATACGATCAAGATCCGGGATCCGCAGCTCGTGGTGGAATGGAAGGAGCTGCAGCTGCGCTACATGAACGCAGCGCAGCGCGTATCAGTCGCCCTGGCGGAAGTCCCCAAGGGCTGACAAGTCGACCACGCAAGACACCGGCCGCTCGACCAGAACGAAGGCTCGGACTCCCTTTTTGTTGGCACACGGTGGCAGGATCCAGCGACGTCACACCTCACCCGGTTCCCCAACGAACCGGTGGGATCGCCCGCGCCATATCGATCCGGAACAGACGATCACTGCCCTGATCGATCACGGCAGTCCACGACGCTCCTACATCGACATCAAGTTCCTGCTGAGACGACCACGCACGCCATCATCACAATTTCGCAAGCTTCGCCTTCAAGGCATAGAGCGCCTCCAGCGCCTCACGCGGCGACAATTCGTCGGGATGGAGGGCGCGAACCGCCTCCATCAGCAGTTCCGCTTCGCCCGGCGGGGCAGCGGCCTCAGCCTCCCGTGACGGTACGGCAAACAGCGGCAGGTCCTCGATCACATTGCGCGCCGACTGACCGCGGTCCTGTGCCTCCAGCCTGGCCAGCACCGATTTTGCCCGCGCAATCACGGCAGCCGGCAGTCCGGCGAGCTTCGCCACCTGGATGCCATAGGAACGGTCCGCCGAGCCCGGCAGCACTTCGTGCAGGAACACGACATTGCCCTGCCATTCCCTGACCCGCACGGTGGCGTTGAACATCCGCGGCAGTTTCGCCGAAAGCGCCGTCAGTTCATGATAATGGGTGGCAAACAGGGTACGGCAGCGATTGCTCTCGTGCAGATGCTCGATCGCCGCCCAGGCGATCGAAAGGCCGTCAAAAGTCGCGGTGCCGCGCCCGATTTCATCAAGGATCACCAGAGCTCGCGCTCCCGCCTGGTTGAGAATCGCCGCGGTCTCGACCATCTCCACCATGAAAGTGGAACGGCCCCGTGCCAGATCATCGGCAGCACCGACCCGCGAGAACAGCCGGTCGATGACCCCGACCCGCGCCCGCGACGCCGGCACGAAGCTGCCGATCTGCGCCATCAGCGCGACCAGCGCGTTCTGGCGCAGAAAGGTCGATTTACCGGCCATGTTGGGACCGGTGAGCAGCCAGAGCTGACCGGATTTCTGGTTTGGTGCCGGCGACAGATCGCAGGCGTTGGCGATGAAGGGCTCGCCATTGCGCTTCAAAGCCTGCTCGACCACGGGATGGCGCCCCGCCTCAATGGCAAAATTCAGCGAGGAGTCGACCTCGGGCCGGCAGAAGTTCTCGTCCGCCGCCAGCCGCGCCAGTGCGGTTGCGACATCCAGCACGGCAAAGGCCTGCGCTGTGGCCCGCAGATCCTCGCTGACGGCGAGCACCCGCGCGCTCAGCCGATCGAAGATCTCAAGTTCAAGACCAAGAGCGCGCTCGCCAGCATTGGCAATCCTGGCCTCGATCTCTCCCAGCTCTGCCGTGGTGAAACGGACCTGGCCTGCCAGAGTCTGACGATGGATGAAGCTTTCATTCAACGGCGGCGACATCAGCTTGTCGCCATGCTGGGCGGTGACCTCGACAAAATAGCCGAGCACATTGTTGTGACGGATCTTGAGGCCCTTGACCGTGGTGAGTTCCGCGTAGCGCGCCTGCATTGCCGCCACCACCTGGCGGGAGGCATCGCGCAGGTTCCGCGCTTCATCCAGTGCGGCTTCATAGCCCTCGCGGACAAAGCCGCCGTCTCGTTTGATCAGCGGCAATTCGGCGGCCAGCGCCGCTGTCAGTTCGGCGGCCAGCTCCCGCGATGCCAGTCGCAGGCTCGCCATCGCCGCCGCGATCTCAACCGCCACCTCCTCACAGGACGCCAGGCGGCGCAGAACCTCGTCGGCGGCATCGATGCCG
>WQYW01000291.1 GCA_009781045.1 Alphaproteobacteria bacterium | reverse complement strand
TGGCGAACATTGCCTCGTTGCGAGCGGAAAGTCGGGGTCACGGTGTCCAAACCGCTTGCTGCTCATGATTCTGAGTGGCGACAAGCGGATCCTCCCACGGGTTTTTGACCGATTACGATTTTTGGTTGATCGAGGACCCGGATGACGAAGGATTTTCTGTCATTCAATTTCTCCGCCCTTTCACCAGGTGTCATCAGATTCAGATTTATGGGCCGAGCCAGAGTCGCCTCGGTTTCCTGAAGAGCGACGAAGATCTCAATGTAGCTGAGGTCTTCGCCAATGACCATCACATCAATATCGCTCCTGGCCGTGTCGCTCCCCTTGGCGATTGAACCATAGACAAACGCGGCCGTGATAGTTTGTTTAAATGGAGTAAGTGCCTCTCGGAGCGGATCGGCGAGTGCAGCTGTTTTCAGAACAATGCAGTGAAGTTCATCGAAGATCGGTGACTCGCAGACTCGCGATTGGCGCGATAGAGCTTGCGGCGGCCAGCAGGAAGAATTCTGACAATCCCCACATCCGTCAGCTTTTCAGCTCGCGTTGGACAGCACCGCGGCCAGAGGCCGCTCTGGAGAATATGTGGGCGAGATGAAACGCCTGGTCCGGCTGTCGGAAAAAAATACTGAGAACGCGCGCCTGGACGAGCGAGAACAAGGCTCTGGATATACCGGAATTTGCATGGGTACCCATAACGGGGATAATATTACCCATGATGGGGATTCTATCAGGAGAGAGGTGGGCTGAGGGGGGCGAAGACAGGCGACCTGGGGGGTTCTGCGCGAAGGGCAGTCTTCAGGTCGCAAAGACGCCGAATTTGCGCGAAAACAGGGAATTGGTCAGATAATACCCAATACAGGGCCGATCGTCCCCGGATTGGGGACCTGGTTTGGAACTTCGGGAGGCACTGCGGCAGCCCGGAGGAGACGGAAGGTGGGGAGTTGTGGTTTCGGCTGGCGGATTTTTGCGGGCGGATCGACCGTGAAGCCATTCCCGGATTTCGCAGATCCGACAGGTCGGGCCGCGGGGGTGAATCTCGAAGACGATCGCGCTCAATGCGGCAATCATCCAGGCGCTTGAGGGGGAGGCGGGTCGGTCGTAGAAGGGCCGCAGCCTGGCAGATCGCAGCAAAAGGCGAAAGAGCATTTCGGAAAACAGAAATCGAAGGGATCTTGAGATGAGCGCGGATCCGACGAGCACCAGCAGTCCCGCAGCGCGCAAGGTCCTGACGCCGGCAGCTGAGCGTGCGCTGGCGGAAGCTGCAGAGAGACGGGCGGCGAGAGAAGCCGCGGCCAAAGAGGCGGGAGTCAGGGCGATGCCGAAGGAGGTTCAGGGGCCTTCGGGTCTTGAACCCACCCGCTATGGCGACTGGGAAAGAAAAGGCATCGCCTCGGATTTCTGATGGCGGATCAGCGTGTTACCACCACCGGGGCGCCGACCGACACCCGCTCGAAGAGGTCGGTAATATCGCTGTTGTGCATGCGGATGCAGCCATAGGAAACAAAACCGCCGATCGAGCCAGGCATGTTGGTGCCGTGGATCGCATATTCAGTGCCGGCGAGCGTCATCGCGGCAACGCCGAGCGGGTTTTGAGGCGAGCCGCCTTCAATAACGTCCGGCAGGTTCGGTCGCTCGCGTTTTACGTCATCTGGCGGCGACCAGGCCGGATAGCGGTATTTGCCGGCGATCTCTGTGGTGCCGGCCCACTGTCTGCCATATCTGCCAACGCCGACGGAGTAACGCAGCGCCCGCCCGGCATCGACAATCAGATAAAGCCGTCGTTCGCTGGTCCGGATCACGATGGTGCCCGGCGCATATTGGCCGGTCTGCATGGCGACCAGCTGCGGTCGTGCCTCAAGCGTCGTTGTCGTCGACATGCCGATCGCGGCGATGGCGGCGACAGCAGCGAGGATCTTCGCCGTCCGAATTCCCATTTTTCTCTACCTGTCCAGCTTGCGATACGGCCCACCACCGACCGTCTGCCGCCCATTTGTATGGCAATGGTCACCGATATGCCACGACTCCTTCCCGACTTGTCGCTACCAGGCGGGCGCAGTGATGCTGGCAAGGCACCCGAAAGGCACCCGAAAGGCTCCCGCCTTCGATCCGATTCCGGCTTGAAGAACCTGCTTCGCTTTGACCTGCCCCCCGATTTGTGGGCCGACGGCGGTGCGGGATGGGGCTCTGCGCGTTGTTCTTGTGCTGGCCGGCTCTGATTTTCCGCACCAACCTGGCCAAAGGAAAGGCAAAGAGGAAACGCCGGGGGGCCTCAGGATCGGATGCAATCGTTGCCGTGGTCAGGCGGCTTGTCGTTCGGTTCGCGGATACGAAAAGGGGCGGGTCATGTCTGGTTCTGTCCCAGTGGCCTGTGTTGAACGACAATTGCATCCCTGGGGTTTTTCATCCGCGGGAGGCTCCCGTCTTGTGAACGAGGTGCGGGCGGCGTGGCATCTGCCTTTCGCAGTGGTTGAATGCCATGGCTGCGAACGTGAAGTCGGCGGTCGCATTGTGTAGGGCAGCGCCTGGTCTGGGCCCGAAGACGAACTCCAAATCACCTGACAATACCCGGAATTTTCGCCGGTGACCCGGCGTCAGGATGTCAGGGAATGATGGTTATTGGCGGAAGGCCGGCGCCAAGCGGCCAAAGCCGAGCTTCAGGGGGCACTTCACCTCGGCCAAAGTCGCAACAGAGCGGTGCTCAGGCACCACTATCAGGCGCAGCGGACGTGACATGGTCTGTTTGCCAGCACTTTTCGATCGTTCGGTAAATCCGGGAGCTGGATCCGACGTTTCGCGGGAAGTGATTGTTCGGACGCCGGATTTTGCACCCGCCCCGTTCCCCCGATGGCTGACGATACGACAGTGGCTGGATCCGTCCCAAAGCAATGTGCCCGACAGATGAAATTCCTCTCCTGCCTGAGGTTGTGCCCGAGCGATTTGCAGCTCCGTCTGGCGTCTCTGGAAGTCATTGATTTAACCGGCGTTTCATAGCGAACCCAAAGCAAAATCCCCACCCTTGGGGGGCGGGGATCCTGCATTTCTTCCAGATGTCGTTGCCCGTGATCCGTGGTCTAGCGGCGGTTCTGCCGGTTGTTGACGAGATCGTCGACCACGGTGGGATCGGCCAGTGTCGAGGTGTCGCCCAGGCTTGAGGGCTCGTCCTCGGCGATCTTGCGCAGAATGCGGCGCATG
>WQYW01000290.1 GCA_009781045.1 Alphaproteobacteria bacterium | reverse complement strand
GATCGGTCCCGGACGCACGATCGCTACCTCAATGACGAGATCGTAGAATTCCCGCGGCTTGAGGCGCGGCAGCATATTCATCTGCGCCCGGCTCTCGACCTGGAACACGCCGACCGATTCGCCGCGACACAACATGTCATAGACATCGCTGTCGTCCTGGGGGATGGCGGCAAGCGTCCAGCGCTGCCCTCGTGTGGCATCGATCAGATCGAAAGAGCGGCGGATGCAGGTCAGCATGCCCAGCGCCAGTACATCGACCTTCATCATCTTGAGCGTGTCGATATCGTCCTTGTCCCATTCGATGAGGGTGCGATCGGCCATCGCGGCGTTGCCGATCGGGACGTAACTGTCAAGCCGGTCCTGGGTGAGGACGAAGCCCCCGACATGCTGCGACAGATGGCGCGGGAAACCGATCAGTTCGGTTGCCAGTTCCACCGCCATCCGGATGGTCGGATTGTCGGGCGCAAAGCCGGCCTGGCGCAGCTGCACGTCATTGAGGGTCTTGCGCCAGCTGCCCCACACCGTGTCAGCGAGAGCCGCGGTGACGTCCTCGGTTAAGCCGAGCGCCTTGCCGACGTCACGGATGGCGCTGCGCGGGCGATAGTGGATGACGGCGGCGACAATCGCGGCGCGATGGCGACCGTAGCGGCGATAGATATACTGCATCACCTCTTCGCGCCGCGAATGCTCGAAATCGACATCAATGTCGGGCGGCTCCAGCCGTTCCCGTGAGATGAAGCGTTCAAACAGGAGATCAATCTTGGTCGGATCGACCGAGGTGATGCCGAGCACATAACAGACGGCCGAATTGGCCGCTGATCCCCGGCCCTGACAGAGGATGCCCCGGCTCCGGGCATATTGCACCAGATCATGGACGGTGAGGAAATAATGCGCGTATTTAAGCTCTTCGATCAGCGCCAGCTCTTTTGTGATGGTGGCCCGGAGCGTCGCCTCGGCAGAAGTGCCGACCCTGCCGGCAACGTATTTTTCGACACCGGCCCAGCTCAGCTCCTCCAGATATTGCTGCGCGCTCCGGCCCGGTGGCACCGTCTCTTCGGGATACTGATATTTGAGCTGATCAAGCGAGAAACGCAACGCATCGGCAAAACGCCTTGTCTCGGCAATGGCATCCGGGAAATCCCTGAACAGACGCGCCATGTCGCGCGGGCTTTTGAGACAACGTTCGGCATTGGCCTCGAGTCTGCGCCCCATCGCCCAGATCGTGGTCTTTTCGCGGATCGCGCTCAAAACATCCTGCAGCGGGCGGCGGGCGGGATGGTGATAGAGCACATCATTGGTAGCGAGCAGCGCCACACCACAGCCACGTCCGAGTTCCTCAAGCCGCGCCAGGCGGCGGCGGTCGTCACCGCGATAGAGCAGGCTTGCCCCCAGCCACACGCCATGGGCCGCACTGGCCCCGAGCCGTGCCAGACAGGCCGCAAGCGTGTTCGCATCATAGCGATAGGCCGGCATCACCACCAGGAGCTGGCCTGACGCAAATTCAATGAGATCTTCGAGAGTGAGACGACAGTCCGCCTCCCCGCTCTCTCTGGCCTCACTGTCGCGTTTGCCCCTGGTCAGAAGCTGGCACAGAAGACCATAGGCGGCGCGATCGCTCGGATAGACCAGGATATCCGGAGAACCATCGATGAAGACCAGGCGGGCACCGATCAGGAGGCGCGGCTTATGGGCGAGATCCGGATTTTCCAGTTCCTTATAGGCCCGCACCACCCCGGAGAGCGTATTACGATCGGCGATGCCGATCGCATGAAGCCCGAGCTCGGCCGCCTGCCGGACATAGTCCTGCGGGTTAGAGGCTCCCCGCAGGAACGAGAAGCTGGTGGTGACGGCAATTTCGGCATAGTCACAGGAGTTCATGCAAAGAGCCCGTGGACATACCAGGTGGCGGCAAGCGCCTCGCCCTTGTCGTCAACCAGTTCGCGGCCCTGAAGTCCGTCGCGATAGATCCAGAACCGCAAGCCGTCGCTGTCCTCGACCCGGAAATAGTCCCGTGTCAGCGTTCTGCCATCCTGCTTCCACCATTCCATGGCGATGCGTTCCGGTCCCTCGAGCTGCACCACCACGTGCTCGGCACGGCGCCAGGTGAACTGGGTCAACGCTCCGTCGGAACCGGCTGCCGGCTCCACCCGGATCCGCTCGGGGCGGTCGAACAGGCGCAAGGGGCGCAGCGGCGGCTCGCTCCCGCCACGCTCCGGCCACTCGGACTGGGTCGCTGCGGTGAGATGATGCTGGGCCGGCACCGCCAGCGCCGCTTCTTCGGGAATATGGCTGTCCTGCGGCAGATAGACCACAACCCGCTTTTCGCCGATACGTGCGCTGATGCGGTCAACCAGGCCTGAAAAAGCGTCATTGTCATGCCTGCCGCCGCCGAGATCGCGCTGCTCCTCGACCACGACCTCGGTGCGGCTCGCTGACAGACGGATCATGTCGAAGCCAAAGCCCGGATCGAGGGGATCCGCGAGTCCGTTGAGGCGCTCCCGAAACAGCCGATCAATGATCGCATGCGACGTCACCGGCCGCCCGGTCTCGACCGCGATCTGGCGCACCACTCCGTCGCTGCGGAAGAACGAGGCCTCCAGCCCCCTCGCCCCCTTGCCCTGTTTTGCCATTGCCGCAACCAGGGTTTCGGCGAGCCGCGACAGCGTCATCGCGATCATTCTGTCGATGGCGATCGGCTCGGCAAAGCGCTTCTCCACGATATAGTCGGGCAGCGGCCGGCGCGGGCTGATCGGCGTGTCGCCCCGCCCCAGCGCATAGGCCAGCAGGGTGGCGAATTTCGCTCCGAAACGGGCGGTGATCTCATGAGGGGCACGTGCAGCCACCTCGCCGATGGTCCGCAGCCCGGCGCGCCACAGTCCGGCGACGATGGCGTCATCGGCACCGAGTGCGGCGATCGGCAGCGCCTCCAGGGCCCCGGCTTCGCCGCCATCGCCAACGATGCTCCCTGGAGCAGCACGGGTCACGGCTCTGGCGCAGATCGACGTCCCGGCGATGGCGGCATGAGCGGCAAAACCACGGCGGTCCAGCGCATGGCACAGAATCCGCAGCAGCGCGGCTTCACCACCGAAGAGATGGGCGCAGCCGGTGATATCGAGAAACAGTCCATGCGGGGGATCAAGCCCGACCAGCGGCGTGAAGCGATCGCACCAGTCCGCAATATTCTCCAGTGTCCTG
>WQYW01000289.1 GCA_009781045.1 Alphaproteobacteria bacterium | reverse complement strand
AGTTGACGGTGCGGGGTGTGGAAATTTCAAAAATCCCGCAATGTTGCTAAGCGCGACTCGCGCAGAGCGCCAGAAGTGACGCAATTTCAATGCATTACATGTTTTTGAACAGACACTAGCTAGGACGAGATTAACCAAACATCATGGCTTAGAACGACCTCGCGAGTCAAATTGACGGGTGACGTCGTCCACAGGTCGTGATACGGCCTTCCAGTGTTCACTTCGCCTTCTATATAAAGTTCACCTGCAGACACACCATCGATCTCAATCACGCATGATGCATTCTTGATTACTTTCGCCTGCGTATGCACTTCGCCTGTGAAGACGGTTTTCGTGCCAGCACGGAAGAGATCTGCCACTTTCATCCGGAATTCCATCGTCATAGGCCCATATCCCTCAATACCTGCAGTCGCCGAACATCTTCAGCGTCCAACCTCAGCATACTTTGATGCCGAATCATGAAATCTTTAACATGCGTTTCCGCACTTCCCAAGCCGCACGTTCCAAGGCGGTCGATGATACCGAGTTTATGCTGAGTGGTATGAAGAAACTCCTCCAAGACAGCCGCCTTGCTGGGATTAGGTCTAAGCACAATGTCCTCGACGCCGAAGTTAGCAGCTTCCGCTCCACGCATGTTAAGGAACCTCTCCATATCACTTCCTGGCGTAGCCCAGGCTACATGTAGTTTCTTTTCAACCGCATCGATCAACGCTCTTGACGCCGGCTCGACACCAGAAAGCTCACTCGAACTAAAGAGTGTGCCATCCGTGGTCGTATCTTCGGCTTTTGACGCATCATTGACAATAGGCGATGGTGTTCTCCTACCTTCGGCAACCTGATTCGCCTGCGGCGGCTTTGGTCCATCGGACGCATTGGGAAGTTGGGGCGGCTTGATGTCTTCAGCAGCGGTTGCTTCCCTACTGGCCTGGGCCGCCTGGTCGGTTCCTTTCACCCCGCCGGCAATTTCCGCACCTTTCCCGAGCCTGGCAGTGTCTCCCGCGGCACTGGCACCATCCACCGCCCTGGCGATCTCGGTACCACCTTTCTCCAGTGTGGCAATGTCATCGGCAAGGCCGGCTGCTTTGGCACCACCACGGGCCACCCGACCGGCCACGGTGCCAATCTCGGCGGCATCCTTCGCTACGTTGGCCGCCCGGGCTCCAGCACCGAATGGTATAAGGAATGTTGCGACAGTACCGACCGCAGCACCGGCGGCCATCGCCGGATCCTCACTCACCGCCTTGGATATACCATCCTCAATACCTTTGCCCAGTCCTCTGGCAAACAGGAAATTTCCTTTTGGATTCAACGCCCAGTCCGCCGGACTGGCAAGCGCAGCGATACGCCCCAGACCTTCGACACCATTTTTGAGACCTTCCAGACGTTGCTGGTTGCGTTCCGGGCTGACCTGCCATTCCAGAGGGTTGACGAGATTGCCAGCCTCGTTGACCATTTTGACGGTCCCCTTGCCGAAATCGTAGACCGCCCCACCAACCCCGGCCCCGAAGCCGATAATGTCGGACGCCTGCTGCCCAGCGTTGCCACCATTTTCACGGAGCCATTTCCGGGTATCGTTGACCTGCCCGCTGACCGCAGCCTCAGCCTTCTTAACCTTCGCCCCTACCCAGTCTTTGGTGCCGTCAACGACGCGCTGGAAATTCCTGGCTTTATCGAGCCCCGCGCTCAGGACATCCTTGACGGCCTGTGGCGTGTTCTCTTGAACCATTGCCACACCATCGTTGATACCCTTCCCGATCTGTTCCGTCACGCTACTGGCGGTACCCTTCAGGTCATTGAAGCTGTCTTTGACAGACCGGGGCGTATACTCGTCAGCCAGTTTGGCGCCTTCTGCGACGCCTTTCCTGACCTCACCTTTTATGACATCAACGCTGTCCTGGAGCCGATCCACCAGGTTTTCGGTCCAGCTTTTCGATGGCTGACCGCTCCCCGTCTTTTCCTGCCCTCTGTTCTGTTCCGGCTCGCTTTTCTTCTGTGGCAGGTCATACAGCTTCCAGGTCATCTGCGGAAACAGGGAACTGTCCACCCAGCTGCTGGGGGCGCTGCCGGGACTGTGGTCCTGCTCAGCAACGTCATCGCCGGCTGCATACTGCGCCTTCCCGGAATCACCCAGGTTCTGCAGTACATCCTGGAAATGCCTGGCTTCCTTTTCGTCGGAAGCGGATGAATCTGTTGGAAACCTGCTGTAATTGTTGCTGCCAGCGCGGCCGACATCACCCATAAAACTCTCCCCGCTCAAATTTACCGGGGAGGTTATCAAAAGTCGGGGACGGGCACAGCTTCCAAAATGCGTGCCAACGAATGTTTTTTGCATACAGTATACAGTATACAAGTCTGCATCAGGGCGATTGAAGTCACACGCGATTCTGAGATTGTATATTGTATACAATCCCGGGTCACACTGGCACCAGTGATCCCATCGAAATTCGGCCGGGCTGGAGCAGCTGCCAGTCACCTGGAATCCTGAGGTTTCGGCACAGTCACGGCCAAGTCTCGGGGCGCCGCACGAGCGACAGCATCCGACCGCGACCGCGTCGAAGCGCCATTGAATATTGAACCTAAATCCAGCAGTTGGCCGCTTCCTGACCTGGCTGCCGCGCCTCTTTACAACCGGAGGCCGCGGGGCTCCGGAGGACAAGTAGGCGCCTCACCGAGATGCCGGTACACCCTCCGTGGATGGCGCACACCTTCCCCGTGGCCTGCCGTGGGCCGGGTTCCGGTCGCACTCCAACCATTGAGCACGCCGATACCATAGGCACCATCGGCAGCGCCGCCGGACAGAGCCAGATAGGGCACCGTCGGCTCGGTGGTCCGCACCTTCAGGTTCGACACCGGCTCAACGGTATAGCGCCGCAGCCCGTCGAAATCGAGCACAGGCGCGCCGCTGGCCTCCGTCGCGCTATAGAGCGTTCGCGGCAGCGACGTGCAGGCAGCCAGTCCCGTAAGCCACGATCGCGTGTCGGAACAGACGCAACCACATCGCTCTCGAAAACCCCGCTCCGCGCCGCTGGGCACCCGGAAGACAACGGGTTGCTCAAAATTCACGGGTCACAGCTGCCTCTCCACCACGCAAAATCTCAAATCTCACGCCCCCAACACGACGAAGTGCATGGCTAGCTAGTGTCTGTTCAAAAACATGTAATGCATTGAAATTGCGTCACTTCTGGCGCTCTGCGCGAGTCGCGCTTAGCAACATTGCGGGATTTTTGAAATTTCCACACCCCGCACCGTCAACT
>WQYW01000288.1 GCA_009781045.1 Alphaproteobacteria bacterium | reverse complement strand
CCGGTGATCTGGGCCGCGTCATCGCTGCACAGGAACACGGCCAGCGCCGCCACCTGTTCCGGGGTGACGAATTCCTTGGTCGGCTGGGCTTCGAGCAGAACGTCTTTCATGACCTGTTCGCGGCTCAGGTTGCGCGCCTTCATGGTGTCCGGAATCTGCTTCTCGACCAGCGGCGTCCACACATAACACATAGCCCGGGCTGATGCAGTTGCAGGTGATCTTCATCATCGCCAGTTCGAGCGCGACCGTCTTGGTCAGGCCGGCGATGCCATGCTTGGCCGAGACATAGGCCGACTTGAAGGGCGATGCGGTCAGCGAATGGGCCGAGGCGGTATTGATGATGCGGCCCCAGCCGCGCTTCTTCATGCCCGGAACCACGGCGCGGATGCCATGAAAGGCCGACGACAGGTTGATGGCGATGATCTGGTCCCATTTCTCGATCGGGATTCCTCCACCGGGGACACAAACTGGATGCCGGCGTTATTGATGAGAATATCGACCGCCCCGAAATTCGCCTCCGCCAGCTCCACCATGGCGGCGATCTCGGCCGGCTTCCTCATATCCGCAGGCGAATAGAGCGCCCGCACCCTGAAGTCGGCCTCAATCGAAGCGCGCTCGCGCTCAATGTCGGCCGCATCGCCGAAGCCGTTGACCACCACGTTGCCCCACTCGCTCCCCGCAAAAGCCGGGCCGACGGTTCCGAGAAGGCGTGCTGCACATGATTCCAGATTCTATGTGGCGATCACCAGATCCGACCACCGGCTTTGAATCGATTACGATTTCTGTCGCAGGCTTCGGCGGCATGACGTCTAATCATCCGTATTTATCCAGCGGCATCCCTTCTGAACTACCGGCCCCCAATTGTTGTACCGCGTGCAAAGCATCGGCATCACACGATTCCATGCGAGATACCAATTTGGCAGATCTGCAAGCTCTTCCTTTGTTGCATGGCGGAAGCCTGTTCCATCAATAAAATACTGGTGATTCAAATTTTTGTGTTCCAATTCCAGATATGCACCGGTATTGCTGAATGTTACAAAAAGAATAATCCGTTCCAGGTAGTCCTTGCTGTCAGACTTAATCAACGCTCTGAATTCTGCTCGCCGCTTGTCCTCTGAATTCGAAAACTGAAATTTGAACCCCGGCGGGGATGGAGCTAATTTTATATCAAACAAATGCGAGTAAGATGGCCACGGCTTCCCCCAATTGCTCCTGCTTACGGGTATGATTGATCCCATCTCATAATGGGCATGATTGATCACCCGCTTGATACGATCATAAATTGTCCGAACGGGTGTATTCTCTGTTGTATTCCGAAGTATTTCTGCGCATTTCTTTCCTTCTTCATCCTCTTCAAGCCAAACCCATTTGTCTACAACGAGGCTGGGATTGTCTCTTTGAAACGCGCCCAAATCGCCCTGGTAGGTAGCCGTATCGGCCTTTTGCCGATAACCAAAACGTAACGCTCGGCTCTCATAATCGCGATCCGGGAGCAGATTGTATATATCTTCGTAGCGGATATTCCCGTCGCGAATTGATGCTTCACATAACAACCTTATCTGGTCTCTCGTCTTGAGGTAGTATTCCGCGTCATGCGCTATCATCGGCCCCGAAGTCCCGAGCACCATAAGCGCGGCAATAACCCACGCAATTACCGAATGGTCATGGTCTTCCATTTGCCATCCCTCGGTTCAATAATTTTGACATGGACGCACTCGATCCGGTGTTCCTGCCTGGGTAGCCCCCCTGGCGGAACTCCTCTAAATTTTTCAATCTGTTCTACAAATTCATCCATCGTCCCAGCGCTCTGTTTACCATCATAGTTCGGAGCGGGATCCTTCTCATTGACCGCATTCTTACCCTCAGTAGTCAAACCAGTTCCTCCTTTTGGCCCCAGGATGAGGCACCCCTGGCTTGAGGTGAAACCTTTACCGCGATGCAAATCAATGCCGTCCCGCTGTCCGATATCACCAGGACCATGCCCCCAAAGTGCCATCGCCCGCGATTTTCGCCCAGTCGGGTCATTCTTGTTATAATTGTCAGTATCATGAATATGACCCTGCCGTGTCGAAAGGCCGTAATCTCCGGCCTTAATCATTGTGCCGTCCCTTTTTCTGTCCTGACCGGGCCCCCCTTTTTCAATCACGTCGGCATCCATGACCGTCTCTGTGCTGGGTGAGAGGCGGGGTGGGCCGGTTCGCACTCTCTCCGCGGTCATATGACCCAAGGTCGCGTACCAATCGCCATCCTCATCAATAACTTTTGTATCACGCTGCACAGTAACATCCAGCCGGGATCTGCAGTCCACATCATCCTTCGTCGGATCGTATTGATTGCGATTGCCTTTCTGTGTAGCAGCCTCCGTGGTTTTCGCCGCAGTGCGAAATGGTGGCCGATCGGGAAAGGCCGCGTCAGGATTGCTGGTCAACGTCAAGTGGCCTTCGATCGGATGCCCGAATCCCGTGAAGTCAACGCTGGAAGGCCATCCTGACACATATGGCGTCCCGACCCCGGTCGGGTTGGCGTCGATTCCGGCATCGCCTGCCACTTCCCCAGCCGAGCCATCGCTATGGGCGCCCTTGTTCGCCCTCAATTCTTCCAGAACAGCTTCGAAATGCTTCACGCGCGGATTGGTGAAGTCTGTGGGGGCTGATGCAAAGCTGTTGATGTTGCCGTAATTTCTCTCCCGGATGGTATTATCCATAATAAGCCCCGCAGATCAATTATGCCAAGCAAGCTACCACGCGTCCTGATGAGGGAGCAACCGCAAAAATTCGGGCTGACGATTATATCATCGTATTCACTCCGCGGCCCGGCGTCCATCGAAGGGCGGTTTTGCGAGTGCAAATTGTATTTTGTATACAATCCCGGGTCACACCCGCTGGAACCGGCGATCGTTTCGGCGCATGAGGGTCGCCCGGGCTCGCCGCTGGCCAGTCCGGGGCGGTGCGCAGGAGGCAGGGTCCGGACCTGGCAATCACCCCTGCTGCCCCCTACGGCTGGCTGGTGGAAAGAGCAGGGCTTCCGGTATGTCCCCGCTTTGGAGGAACCCGGCTACTGGCTTGGCGCCCAGTGGTTTGGCAGAGTCTTTCCGATCGCGCGCCTCTTCCCGGCATGCGATCGGCCGTCTCCCGGCCGGAGCATTCCAGCTCTTTGCCCCAACCCCGGCTCAGCGTGCGGTCCAGCCGCCGTCCATGGACAGATTGGCACCGGTGATCTGGGCCGCGTCATCGCTGCACAGGAACACGGCCAGCGCCGCCACCTGTTCCGGGGTGACGAATTCCTT
>WQYW01000287.1 GCA_009781045.1 Alphaproteobacteria bacterium | reverse complement strand
GGGCCGCCCGGAGCCCAGCGGGTCGCGGTACGGTAGTCGCTGCAGTCAAAGGGGATGACCAGGCTCTCATAGCCGCCCCAGGAATAGCCCATGCCGAAGAGCTGGACGCTGTCGAGCAGGGCGTCGACGGCCGCTTGCGGGGCCGGCTTGAGTACGACGCTGAACAGGCCGGAGGCCCCAGTGAAATCGCGCTTCCAGATCGCGTGACCGGGATCGCTTTCAAGTGCGGGGTGCAGAACGCGGGCAACCTCGGGACGTTCCATCAGCCACTGTGCCATGTCGAGGCCGGAGCGCTGGTGCTGGGCGAGACGCACGGTGAGGGTGCGCAGGCCCCGCAGCGCCAGGAACACATCGTCCGGGCCGGCGCAGACGCCGAGCAGGCGGATCGCCTCGGTGACCAGCGGCCAGGTGCGTCGATTGGCGGAGATGGTGCCGAACATGATGTCGGAATGGCCGCCGATATATTTTGTCGCTGCCTGGATACTGATGTCGACGCCCTGTTCGAGGGAGCGATGATAAAGGGGGGTGGCCCAGGTATTGTCGTCGAGCACGAGTGCGTCGCGCCGATGCGCAACTTCCGCAATCGCGGGAATGTCGGTCATCTCGAAAGACTGCGAGCCCGGGGCCTCGACCACGACGACTTTTGTGTTGGGCCGAAAGAGTGCCTCAATCGCGGATCCGATTGCCGGGTCGAAATAGCTGGTCGCAACACCAAGACGTGCCAGCACGCCCTCGCAGAAATTGCGCGTGGGTCGGTAGACATTGTCGCAGACCAGAACATGATCGCCGGCCTTGACGACCGCAAGCAGTGCAGTGGTGATCGCCGCCAGTCCCGAGGGTGCGATGCCGACGCCTGCGCAATCAGGGCCTTCGAGTGCTTTCAGCATGTCCTGCAGCGCAACCGTGGTCGGGGAGCCATGGCGGCCATAGTGGAATTCCCCGCGGTGACCATGGAGATCGGCGGCTGTGGGGTAGAGCACCGTCGAGCCGTGGAAGACTGGCGGGTTGACGAAGCCCTTCTGCGTCACGCTGTCGCGCCCCGCCGTCACCATGGCGGTTTCCACGCTCAGCTTCGGTGTCCGGTCGGCTCTTGAGGAGTCCATGGCATCTGCTCTCTTGTTTGAAACGAGTGGTTGCGGCCCAGGGCAGGCGAAGGGGATCTGCGCATGCAGGATCCGAAAAAAGCGTCAGTTCAGGGTCGTCGCTGATTCGTGACAGAGACGGTGTCAGCGCAAGCTTCGAAACTGGCGCATGGAGAGTCCCCGAGGAAGGATGCGAAATCAGGGTAAACCAAAGGAAAATCAACGGCTGGAGTCAAGATGCGACGCCTGATTCACCAGGGCTCACGATTTTCGAAAGATTTCGGGAAGGCAAAGGGCCGGGAAGCCGTCACGCCCGCCGGCTGATCGGGTGTGATTCGGCCTTGACCGGATTCGCAGTTTTTGCGACGAAACGCCTTATCGCCCCTGTCTGCCTCCCCTTGGCCCCCCTTGGCCTCCGCTTGGTTTAGGCCGTTTCCTTCAGGTTTGCCTGTTCTGCCCGCGAAGGCTCAAGGGACACCCGGATGGGGTTCCATGCCGCTTCTGGTCGGGACCACACAGGGCTTCGAAATCGCCCTTTTGCCTGACTTCGAAAAAACCGAAGGCAGGATGCGGGAGCCTGAGATTCGCAACGCCCGACATCCCGAAAAGTCTGAGATAATTCAATATCATGGCAGAAATCGAGATCCGCCGCCTGCGCAAACGACTGGGCTATAATCAGGCCGAGATGGGGTCGCGCATGGGACTGTGTTCGCGCGCCTATTTTACCCTGGAGCAGGATCCCAATTCGATCAACAGCCGGCATGAGATGGTGCTGCTTATGGTGTCCCTGCAGGAAGCGGTGGAAAGGGGGGACCGGTCGCTCGCCGATCCCGCAGTCGCCTCTCTGGCCGACAGTTTCGGCCGGTTGCCGCGCCAGCCAGGATCCGGTGCGGAACCACAATAGGGAATCCTCAAGAGATCCCCACATGTTGCCGCGCCCCTGAGCAAATCCGGCCGCAGCCGGTGCGGCGCTGGCGTGAGAGGGGGATTGTCGGCACCAGCGCTTTCGCGTCCTTGCAAATCTCCGGGTTTTCCCCGAATAGGACGTCGACCATCGAAAGGCTTTTGTTCCATGAAACGCGTAATATTGGCTCTTGCTCTTGTTCTTCTGACCGCTCACGCCGCCAGTGCGCAGCAGACGCTGAAGGCAGTCAGGGAAGCCGGTGTGGTGTCCTGCGGCGTCTCGACCGGCCTGCCGGGATTTTCCAGTCCCGACGACAAGGGCAACTGGACCGGAATGGATGTTGATGTCTGCCGCGCCATTGCCGCTGCCATTTTCGATGACCCGACCAAGGTCAAATTCGTGCCGCTGTCGGCCAAGGACCGTTTCACGGCGCTGCAGCATAACGAGGTCGACGTATTGTCGCGCAACACCACCTGGACCCTGTCGCGCGACGTTTCCCTCGGCGCCAATTTCGCCGGCATCACCTATTATGACGGCCAGGGCTTCATGGTGAAGAAGTCGCTCAAGGTCAATTCGGCGCTCGAACTCAACAGTGCCTCGATCTGCGTGCAGACCGGCACCACCAACGAGCAGAATCTCGCCGACTTCTTCAAGGGTCACAATATGAACTACGAGGTGATCGCCTTCGCCGCGGCCGACGAGACCCTCAAGGCCTACGAATCCGGCCGCTGCGACGTGTTCACGGCGGACAAGTCACAGCTTTATGCGCAACGGCTCAAGCTTGCCAGGCCCGCCGATCACGTCGTTCTGGCCGACATGATCTCCAAGGAGCCGCTGGGCCCGATGGTGCGCCATGGCGACGACCAGTGGTATGACATCGTCAAATGGGTGGTGTTCGCGCTTGTCAACGCCGAGGAACTGGGTGTGACCCAGAAGAATGTCGAGGAAATGGCCAGGTCGGAGCGACCGGACCTGAAACGGGTGTTCGGCGTCGATGGCAATCTCGGCGAACAGCTCGGCCTCACCAAGGACTGGTTTGCCCGTATCGTGCGTGCGGTCGGCAATTACGGTGAATGTTATGACCGCAATGTCGGTGAAGACTCCAGGCTGCAGATCGCCCGCGAACTGAACCAGCTCTATAACAAGGGCGGAATCATGTACGCGCCGCCGATCCGTTGAGCGGGACCGGACACCCTCACGCCACGGACACAGCCGATTCTGAACCGGCTGGTGTCTGTGCTGTGCCGGGAGCGGAAGAGCCGCCCCGGGGAGCGGAAGAGCCGCCCCGGGGAGCGGAAGAGCCGCCCCGGGGAGCGGAAGAGCCGCCCCGGGGAGCGGAAGAGCCGCCCCGGGGAGCGGAAGAGCCGCC
>WQYW01000286.1 GCA_009781045.1 Alphaproteobacteria bacterium | reverse complement strand
CGCTCAACCGATCGACGATCCCTCGGTTGATGTCTTCGAGAGGCTGGCCGGATCGAAGCAGATCCAGGTGGTCCAGTGCTGGGCATGCACCGATGGCTCCGCTCGGACGCTCACGCGGGCTGCAGCGGGCGGATTGCCGCGCGTGCTTCGGTCTCGCTGATCGGCACGCTCCGCCATGGTCTGGGAGACATCCAGGCTTTGTGTGCCGCCCCCGTGCTTCTTTTGGCCTCTGCACCTCGGCTGCGGCGGTGGCAACACCACACGCTGTTGCTCGCGGCGTCGTTCTGTCACCGATTTCTGCTGAGGCGAGGCCATGTGACTCCGTCCCGGCGCACCCGCCGCCCCCCTTGGATGAAGACCCGACCCAGGGTGCGCCGGGGGGCCTCCTGTCCAAGAGCCTCGATCGTCGGCAGCCATGCCGGGGCGAGGCAGCTCGCGGGGAGGCAAGGATCACGTGCAGTCCGGGCGGCCTTGCAGGAACGGCGGTACCAGGAGCGTTGGATAGATCCCTCGCCAGAGACCGCCGGGGTTGCGGCGGATTGAGCCAGACGGTTCATCTTTGCCGCTTACAATTCATCTGCCCGGGCACGGCATTTGTTGAGCGCAACGAAAAACGAAACGGGTTTTTGTTAAAAACGGATCCCGGTTTCAATCTCAGTTCCGTGAATTTCCAGATATTGTGGCGGCTCAGTGTTCGATCTCACTTGGCCAAAATCATCACAGACAAAGAAGCGGGTCCCGTTTGCGCGCTGGCGCCCCTCCTTTTGGCATGGTTGCTATCATCCTGCCAAGCCGACCATCGTCACGGATGCAGACCTCGGACCTCGGCCAGGGAAGGTCGAGCAATTGTGCATTGTGCGAAGGAATCGCACGGTGAACAGACTGGAGTCGCGGGGACATCGAGAGCAGGAATTGCACCCCCCGCGTCGCGCATTTTGACCACGACATCCGTTCGTCCCTCCCGTGGTTTGCGCTTGCGGCGCGCCCAGCGCGGGTGCCCAGCGTCAGCCATTGATCTCATTTTCGAGATCACGGACCCCGGCCGTGATGTTGCGTTGTTGAAAGAAATAATCGAAGTCAGCAGTGCTGAGTTCATTTAGCGCCGATCTTGCGACGGCGGCCGGTCGGCGGCCCTCCCGGCAATTGCGGATGATCGCTGCGGCCGCCATCGCCGGAATGAAGGGGCTGTCGTCGCCTTCCGCGATCAGACTCCAGATGCGGCGAGTGGCGGTGCCATCCTCACGAATGCCATTGTCAGAGATCGCGCGCGGAGTTGAAGGTTGAAGTCAGCCTTCATTCAAAGATCGCGGCGACTTTACCAAGCACTTCATCCATGACGGTTTCCGGCAGGCTTTCCAGCTTGCGCCCGTTGCGGGCGTTCAGATCGATTGAGCGGGGTTGATCGCAGCGCACGATGCCCGTGGTTTGCGTGCCTGCGCCGGTCAGCGAAACGGCGAAGCCGATACCCCGGACAAAATTACCACCGGTAGTGATTGGCAGGATCACAGGGCACTGTGTGACTCGATTGAAGGCGTCGGCAGAGACGACCAGCACAGGCCGATGGCCACGCTGTTCGCGTCCTTCGGTTGGATCGAGATTGACCAGGTAAATGTCACCGCGCCTCATATCAATTCGCGCCCCACGGGAGCGGCATCAATCCACTCACGTTCTTGCGGCGGCAACGGGTACATGCCTGCGGCGTCGGCTTCGGCCAACAGTTCGGCGAGCGTGTAGCGAGGCCGAACCCTTGGTTCGATGATGAGCCGACCATCGTTCACAGTAAGGCCGACCGTTGCCCCTGCAGCCAGATGGAGAACGTCGAGCAGTGCCGGCGGAACCGCCAGCATCACCGATCCGCCGACTCTACGTAGATTGGTCGTGTGCATAAATTCCTCCTGAATTATATAATAATAAAACTTTTTGTGTGACTTGCAAGGCCTTTGGCCCTCTTTGGTCCACCAGTCCTCGGAGGAATGGCAGGTGTCATCGCTCTTGTTCCTGCCATTCCCGTTCCATCATAACGCTGTTGATTTAATTGGATTATTTGACGATTGCCGGCATCCGGCCGCCCCTGCTCCCGGGCAATGGCTGTGTCGGAGAATGTCTCAGACAGGCCTGGTCGATCGACGGTTTTGCCGGATCTCCACCGGGTGCAAGATCTGTGCGAACGGCGGTGCCAACTCCGCCGCGTTGTCGGCGAATGATCGCAAGCGTGCATTTTCTACCCACCTTGAGGTCCTCCTTTCGTCGGGTGAGACTACCTCCAGCTACTCCCGTCACGAGGGAGGACATCATGTGAAGACGGACCACTTCCTTCAGCAGACTTCTGGAAGTGATCGGGTGAAAGGGAGTGACACGTGGGTGCCAGTGCGCGGCAGCAAAGCGCCGGTGGATGCCTGCATGCGACCTGGAACGTCTGCCTGTATTGGCGGCCCGTCATGGAGCAAACAGACGCTTCTGCACCAATGGGCCGCTCGCCCTCGCGGCGCGAGCGTTCTGCTTTGCAAACTGCCCGGCAAGGCGGGTGAGACCCTGGTTGCGGTAATCCTCTTGCGTCGAAATCCGAAATCGAACCCTCGCGGCACACGGCCCGCAGGCCCCATCGGCAGTTTGCGCCACGGGGCGTCCGGGGACAGAAGCGGGGGGGCGCGCGCGCGGGACGCCGACTGGCATTCATTCTCGCCAGGTGCCTCTGGGGTGCGCGCCCAGAGGCTGCGGAATCGGGGGAGTTGCCCGGCGGCGGTGGCTCGGTCCCCGGCGGCGCCACGGCTGAATTTTTCGTTGCCCGCGGCATTTGGACTGTGCCGAGGGTCTCATCATCCTGCCAAGCCGACCATCGTCACGGATGCGGACCTCGGATCTCGGCCAGGGAAGGTCGAGCAATTGTGCGAAGGAATCGGAAGGTGAACAGACTGGGGTCGCGGGGACATCGAGAGCAGGAATTGCACCCTCCCGCATCGCGCATTTTGACCACGACATCCGTTCGCCCCTCCCGTGGTTTGCGCTTGCGGCACGCCCCGCGCGGGTGCCCAGCATCAGCCATTGATCTCGTCCGAGAGATCACGGACCCCGACTGTGATGTTGCGTTGTTGAAAGAAATAATCGAAGTCAGCAGTGCTGAGTTCATGGAGCGCCGATCTTGCGCCGGCCGCCGGTCGGCGGCCCTCCCGGCAATGCCGGATGATCGCGGCGGCGGCCATCGCCGGAATGAAGGGGCCGTCGTCGCCTTCCGCGATCAGGCTCCAGATGCGGCGAGTGGCGGTGCCATCTTCACGAATGCCATCGACGGAGACAAAGATCCCGCCGCGATCGGTGCCCCAGGTGGCGAGGCCGCGCATCCAGTGCATCAAGGGTGCCAGTCGCCGCAAGGGCTGCGATAAACCGAAGCTGGCG
>WQYW01000285.1 GCA_009781045.1 Alphaproteobacteria bacterium | reverse complement strand
GGGGGGGGGGGGGGGGGGGGGGGGGGGGGGGGGGGGGGGGGGGGACAAGGCGGCGTGTTTCGCTGCCTCGCGCGGGAGGCGAGCAGGGCCGACAGCATCCCGCCAGACTGTGAGCAGGCCCGGATCACAACCGCATCCGCCGCCGTTTCTGCCGGATTGAACGAAGGCAGAAACCGCAGCTTGGCAGCCAGGAGAAACCGGCAAATTTACAATGGGTTGCTATTGTTGGTCCGGGCAATTGCTCGGGTGCAGCTCCATGGCGCCATCGGCGGGTGACAGAGTCTGGCGTCGAAACCACAACGAAAGGGCAAAATTCTCACCGGAGTTGCTCTTTCGAGGCTCCAGGATCTCCCCAGATTCCCCTCCATCGATTGTGGCGGCATGTTATGGCACGGAGCAGGAGCCGTCCTGATTGAACGAACTACTTCATGCTGTACCCGAAATTTGAAATTTGCCAACGTACTGCGTATCGCGAAGATCTGCGATTGGCCGATTTGCTATCATCTACCTGATTGGATGCCGCAGCAATTTTTGGCTACTGTGAAACGCCTTCAGTGCAGCGCCGCGTTGCCAGGTGGATCCGGCTGCTGCTGCTGCGTGGTGCAATCGGAAGACACCCGTTGGGTATGAGGATCACGGCCTCAACGGCGCGTTGGGCGGCGCCTGCGGGAGTCGGAAGGGGTCATAGTACCGTTGAAGATGGGTAATGCCGGTGGAGGGAAGGGCCCCGACTTCTGGGTATGGTTTTGAAGATGGAGAGAGAAATGGAGATTGGCGACGAGCCTAGCAACTCCCGAATGAATTCGGATCTTTCGGAGGAAGCTCTACCGTAAGGCGAAGGCGGATCCGAACTACCGGTTCTACGACAAGATCTGTCGAGAAGACATTCTGGAACACGCCTACAAGGTGGCATCCCTCAACGAGGGAGCACTAGGGGCCGACGGGGTGACCTTGGAGCAAATCGAGACGGCGGGCGATGTCGAATGGCTGGAACGGCTGCGCAGGGAACTGGTCTCGAAAACGAACAAGGCCGGTCCGGTGCGGCGGGTTGGTATCCCGAAGTCCGGAGGAGGGAGGCCGATGCTAGATATATCAACTATCAGGGATAGAGTTGTGCAGACCGCTGCCGAGCATGTGTTTGGAAGCGATATTCTAGGCTGACTTTGAGGATAGCGCCTATGGCTATCGACGGCAACGAAGGGCCGTCGATACAGTCAAGGAAACGCACCGGCATGTTTGCCGAAACTACACTGACGTGGTCGATGCCGACCTGTCGAAATTCTTCGACACGACCCTGCACTCGGACCTCCTGAAGTTGGTGACCCGACGAATCGCGGAGCGGAATGTGCTGTGGCTAATAAAGCAGTGGTCGAAAGCTCTAGTGGAAGAGGGGGGTCGAAACGGGGGCCGAGATATGAGTGCTGGAAAGAATGAGGAGAAAGGAATACCGCAAGGCGGTGTCATCACTCCCTGAACACAAAAGATAACTTTGACTTCGACTGCCAAATTCCTATGGATAGGTCAAAGAAATTGCTTGACCTGCGTCAAAAAAAACAATAGAAAAATGACACATGTCGCGATCCACCGATTCGGAGAAGGCCGAACGTGTCAGTGCGGCCCAGAGGTTGCTCGCGCGCGGGGAGACCATCGCGGAGGCAGCCTTGTCGTTGTGACGTCGGTACGGGATATCGCGCCGTCGGGCGTACCGATACCTGGAAGAGGCAAAGACGATCGGCGATCTCGTGCCGGCCGTGGAGCCGAAAGCCGCAGCGACGTTCAGCCTTCAGAGAAGCTTGGTCGATGCGGCGCGAGCACGCGCGGTTGCGGAAGGAGCCACGATCAGCGAAATAGTAATTCGGGCGTTGCGAATGCTTCTCAGCGAAGCAAGCGGCAATGGCTGAGCGGCGCACCAATAATCGTAGCGTCCAATTCGAATACACCTTCGACCGCCTCTTCGCCATCAAACTCGAGCAGGCGTACCAATTCCTTGCGCCAATATGTGCTCGCGCCATCAGGACCAAACACCAAACCGAGTGTCCAACAATCCGGCGAGCCGGGTTGCGACCAACGCACGGCTGTCGTCCGAACTGGAGAGGGCGAGTTCAATAGCTGTGAACCAGTCCGTTCCGACGGGCTGTCTTCTGAGCCGAAAAGAGCCAGGCGTTTCGGTTGACGAGGTTGGATTGAGTCGGCCTTGGTCTGGTAGTCAAGTCCTTTTGTTGACTTTGCAGATGTACCCTACATTTGTCTTTGAACTCGCTTTATGAACAGTAGATCGTAGTATGTAGTAATAGATCGTATCTGCCGAGGTGGAACATGAGAACTGTTGCGATCTACGCGAGAGTATCTTCCGATCGTCAAGGAGAGGAGAACACGATCGCCAGCCAAACCGAATCGGAAGGCGGCCACGAGCCGGCCCTCGCTTCTCAAATGCGCGGCTGGGTGACCATCCATGCGGGCAAACGCCGATCGCACCCATGTCGGCCATGGCAACCAGACTGGCGAGGCCGGATTCCGGCGGGTCATCTGCTTCTTTACTGGGCCACAGGAGACCGCTGGGCATGTGCTCGCCATCCATGGAGGGGGCTACCAGCCACTCAGCGAGGTTCCTGCCTGCCCTCCGGAGCCTGCGACCTACGGTTGCAAAAATAGTTGCCGCCGGGTCGGGAAGCGTCAACTGCCGGATTTAGGTTTATAGCCGCCTATGGCGGCTCCCGGCTGAAACCTCCGGCTCTGCCGGAGGTTCTGATTCCTGAGGAATGCGTGAACGTTCTTCGCGATGCCGGATACGTTTCGATGTGAGCGGAAACCGCTCTGGGCGTTTGACTTTTCGCGGCTCCTCAACGCAATAATCGTCGGCGAAAGCCCTCGGCAACAGCATGCCACACGGTTTTTACGAACAGCTTTGATCGTACATTACGAGTGGAAACGTATTATTACTACGCTAGTCGCGAATAATTTGTAGCTGTGCGGCTATCCGGCCACCGCGAGAAGCCTTGCGGGACACGTGTGCGTCGCAAAAGCGCTGCGACCATGATAATTTACATTTTTTGATACAGACACTAGCTAAATAGGATGCGGGCCTTGAGCAACATGCGAACCGCTCGCTTGCCCGATTTGAGCAAATCCGACAGCTCCTGGCGCTCCACCGCGCTTAGCTTAGCCGCACGACGTATTTCTTGACTGGTCCCTGTTCTTTAGGTGCCGCCCATTGCGGGCCTTGATCCAGAGGCTTTCGACGGAGTCGCACAGCGTATGCATTGCGAAGGCGAGCATGTTCTTGGCAGCGAACATCATCGCGAGGTGTTTCTTGCCGTGCCCGAAATTGTGCTCGAGGTTATAACCGTTATTTTTCAGGACGTTAAAGCCCTCGTTCTCGATCTTCCAGCGGGCTCTGGCACAAT
>WQYW01000284.1 GCA_009781045.1 Alphaproteobacteria bacterium | reverse complement strand
GGGCTGCTGCGCGGCCTCGATACTGAACGGGCGGCCTCCCTTGGGGCACGCCCGGGCTGCTGCGCGGCCTCGATACTGAACGGGCGGCCTCCCTTGGGGCACGCCCGGGCTGCTGCACGGCCTTCGCGAAGCTCCGCGGGCTCGCCTTTCGGCGAGCCCGCGGAGCAGGTCAGTTTCTTTCTAGGAAGCGCTCTTTCGGGTAAACCAAAGCCAAGCCAGTAGCGCGGGACCCAGGCAACGGCCTGGCAAGCGGCCACAGCGGGCAGCAGAAAGCGCTGGGGCGGTCACCCAGGCGGCGTTGTCGCCCCGCCAATGTCGGAGCCACGCTCATCCTGGCGCGCCCTGTTGAGTCTGGACGACAGCATTCGTGGCGGTGCATGCCTCGACGTTGGTCTGGGGAAACGCGAGCGAGTCCAGTGCCTTGAGGGGGTGTCTGGGGAGGTCTCCGCAGGCTTTCTCCAGTCACTGACACGGGGTGACGGGTTGGTAAGGCGTTGACATCACAGGAATTAATAGAATCGCAGGGATTTTCTGACCGCATGAACAGTCCATCGAAGAACCTCAGGTATGAACCGGGTTGACAGGTCCTCTGAAATTCTCTTCCCTTTACCCAGCGTGCAGCCAGATCAAAAGTGACGAAATGACCCGCCTATTTTCTGCCCTTGCTGACCGTCGTATTGCCCTCAACATTCTGTTGGGTGCAAGGCCATTCTGGCTGCAAGACGACGATGAGAGATTTTCGCCAGCATGCCTTGGCAGCGTAGAGGACGATTGGCTCCGTGTCGGAAAAGACTTTACAACCGCTTTCGAACGATTCCGCAGCGAATTCGAACAGTCAAAACGGTGACGACCCATCCGGGAACAACGTTGCCATTGTTTCCCTCGATCAGCTTATACAGAAGCTGACCGAATCGCTTAGTCCGCTACTACAAGATAAGCGAAATCAGATTCCCAAGCTTAAGGAATCTATCAGTTTGGCTGTGGTGGAAACAACAGTTCACCGGGGACCTATTCCTTCTCCACAGCAACTCGGCGAGTACGAAGCGGTTCTGCCTGGGGCAGCGGATCGCATCCTTTCCATGGCTGAAAAGGAACAATCAAATCGACACCGTTGGTGGCACAGGCGCCTCACGTGGGATGTTGTAATAAGCATTCTGAGCCTTTCATTTGGCTTTATTCTTAGCCTCAGCCTTGCTAGCGGCGCGATCTACTGTGCTGTGATTGGTCAGCCTTGGGTTGCTGGAGTCTTGGTTGGTTCTTCTGCGTGCGGTGCAGTTGCCACCCTCATACGGGGAAGGCACCTTTTTGGAAAGGACGATAATCAGGCGCAACCGCTATTGTCGGCGGATGCCGTTAAGTCCACGAAACAAGTTACAAAGGGGAAAGGAAGTAAGCGTCTGTAGCCTCGTGCACCGGGCAAGCGGCCACAAGCGGACCGCAGAAAGCGCTGGTGCGGTCACCCAGGCGGCGTTGTCCCCCCCGCCAAGGTCGGTGCCACGCCCATCCTGGCGCGCCCTGTTGAGCCTGGACGACACCATCCGCGGCGGTGCAGGCCTCGACACCACTCTGGTGAAACGCCAGCACGCCCAGCGCCTTGACCGCTGCGCTTGGGGAGGTCTCCGTTCGGGCCGTCCCAAGCACCTTCCAGCGCCGCCTGGGGGGCTCCAGCGCGCTCGCGGAAGTGGTTCGGTCCGACGGTTCCTGTGCCACGATCGCCGCGACGATGCGTGCCGAGAGGTTTTCCCCCGTTCTGCTGGCGGCAAGCCTTGGTGTGCATGATTTCCCGCATAGCCTTGATGGCTGACGACCTGCGCGCAGCCTGCGCAAGCCTTTGTCGTCTTCGCGATCGTCACAACACAGCGCCCGGCAAAGCGCGGTGCCGCTTGCGATATCGCACGTTGAATTGATGGGAGCATGAATTGGATTCCGAACTTCTTCAAAAGAATCTCGACGAACTCCTGTTCAACGCTCAATCTGCGTTTGCTGCGGCAATCGAAACCCACATTAAGAAAAACTCCAAAAACCCTTATCCGCCCGAAGCCGTCCTTGCCGGGTTTCGAGACGAGTCAATCGCCTCCTTCGAACGCTTCTTCAATGACGCTTTGCAGCTTGCCTCTGCCGCAACGAACGAGCGCAGCAAACATACTACCGATAGGGCGAACATCTATGCGCAGAAGATGATTACTGCCATCCTCGAAATAGTATCTGATAGAAGCAGAGCATTCCGTGTTTTGCCAAACCAGCTCTCGGCTCTCGAAAATGACTTGACTCAAGTGCGCGCGAGTCTGGCGAACGATTTCATTTCCAATAGGCGCGGATTGAGGTTTAATACCAGCACCGATGGCACAGGATGGTGGCGTACCGACATTCGCAGCGATGTTGTGAACGTCGGCGAAGATTTTGAAGTTGTTGCTGGTGGACCATTCTCCGTCTCAGAGCCAGACTACACTGGACCTTCTGCGATTGGAAAAGTTGGCAACGTCAATCCGGATGCGAGCATCCGTCTGCCTGCGGATGGCGAGAACGCAGAGCGACATGATGCTACTCGAATTGCTGTTTCTGTGTGCACGGTCACAATAATTGATACGAAAAGGGCCTCCTGGGGACACGAAAAATGAGGCTGGCCGGAACCGGCTTGGCTTCTGCAAAGCGAACAAGGTCGGCGGACGACACCGCCAGGGAACGGGCCGTGCGCGTCTGACCCGAGAAGGGGGCGTCAAGATTGACGGGACTGGGAGAGGCCGTCCCCGTAGTCCACAGGGGGACCCGCGCGCGCTGCGGAGTGGCCACACACAGCAGACGCAGCAGCGCGCGCAAGGGGGGCCTGTGGACCCACGGGGGCGGGCGGATCGCAAAGGGGCATTGGCCGCAATCGACAGTTCGTGCCACTGGGCGGAACGTTGAGCTTTTCCCTTACCCTTTCCCGCCCTCTCTTACAGCGTGCGGGAAAGGGAAACGGGAAAAGTGCATCAATTATGTTGTCCCCGAGCGCATCAATTATCGTGTCCCTTCACATACCGCGCGAGACCTTGTTCGCCGGCTTGCTCAGGATTCCACGAATATTCGTTGGTCGAGCCATGCACTGGAGAGGATGGAACAGCGTGGTATCACGGACCTTGTGGTGGTCGATGTGCTGCGTCGGGGTGAATTGAAAGGAGCGATTGAACCAGGCCAGTCGTCAGGAGAGTGGAAAGTGAAGATGGTACATGTCGTCAAGGGACGCCGCGAAGTTGGCGGTGTCGTCATCACCATAAGAAACGCCAATCTCTTCATAAAGACCGTGGAATGGGAAGATATCAGATGACCAGGTTCATGAAACGCGGTGGCGGCAAGCCCGACGAAGAGGTGCTGCACAGCACTACAAGGCGTGCGGGTTGGGCGACGTTTATCTGGTGAACGGGTTCACGCGTGAAATGGTTGATGGCGAGGAGTACATCACCATTACGGATCTTGAAGGGCTTTGGAAGGCGATTGGCTT
>WQYW01000283.1 GCA_009781045.1 Alphaproteobacteria bacterium | reverse complement strand
GTACGCTTCGTGAGGGGCGTCGCCGTCCACCACGCAACACTCGCTACTGGGCGGGCGCTACCCCCTACCCAGGCCGGACTTCCACCGGCTGGAGCACGCCAGCTTTGCCTGGCGCACCGAAAATCCCTTGCCGCCCACCAGGAAGCTGTTTCACAACCAGCCACAGCTGAAACAGGCGATGATCGACGCCATTGCGAGCCAGATTTCCGGCCTGGAGGCCGAGCTTGCAGAATACGACCGTTTGAAGACTGGCCAGGTATCCTTCCCGAAGACCTGAAGCCCGAAGACCTGCGCTCTCAGGCAGAATTGCCCACCATCCTGGCGCAGGCACCGATCACCTCCGGCATAACCCACAACTGACCTCGTGGAAAAACCCGGCATGAAGCGACAACACGTGCACACGTTGCGAGGCGGGCAACACCATGAGTGCAAACCTCAATTTCACCGATCCGCCCTTGTGCCAGCGCAGGATCGCGCCATCAGGCGCTGGTGGCCCGCGTCAACCAGGCACCTGAGCTGCTCCTTGAGTGACTCCAGTTCTCCACCCGGCTTGATCTCGCAGACTTCGCTGCCGAGGCCGTCGCGGACCGCAAGCTCGCACTCGCACGGTCCGGCGATGTACAATTCGAGGTCCATGGCGTTCTCGTGCCACTCGCATTGCACGCCGCCGCAGGACAGCGGCACCAGCGACGGCAGGGGAGTGCAATCGGACATCGCCTCGCAGAGAAGCCGCATCGCATAATCTGCCGTGTCTCGTCGCAGTGGCTTGCCGTCATAGCTGTCCCAGCCTGGCGCCAGCCTGACATAATCGGCCAATGTGCCGGAGATGGCGAGCGCCCATTCCGGCGGACGACCGCAGAAAGCTTCGGCGAGCAGGGCCTGGAGTTCAAAGCCATCCCTGCCGGTTCCCGTCTCCGGGGCCGATTGCACTGAAAAGCCGCGATCTGGAAGATCCGCCATATCCTTCATCTGTCCTCCCCTTTGTTCAATGCACCCACCCACTCACCATCCTTGCCGCGATGCAGGCGACCTTTGTCACAGCATCGATGCCCGCTATCCGCAACACCCGCTTTCGCCGGCGAAACCCAGCTTCGTCGGGAACCCGTTCGGATCGCGACTCCTGCTCCGATCCCCGGCACCTCCAGGACCGCAGCTTGAGCCGGTTTCAAGGGAACTCCATCCCGGAGATCTGCCCCGCTTCCGGATCGCAGTTGTCATGGGCCATGGTCACGATCGCAGCAGCCTCCGCGCATCCAGGTCTTCCCGGGTCAGAAATCTCCCCGTTGCAATACGGATATTGCCCCGGGTCATTCTGATCGCGATGCGGCGCCCAATTTCCTCACGGCGGATGAGAACTTCCTCCTCGATCTGGTCCCGGGTCTTGCAGGGATATCGACGTATGATCGCCTTATCGATGATTTTCGCAAACATCTCTCTCTCCTGCCAATTCCCCCGATGCCCACCTGTGGGCACGCGATCCCCCACCCCGAACAGGGCGCCACAATGGCAACACACAAGGCGCTCAAAGCCGAAACACCGGGCGTCCTGCATGCAGGTCCCCAATAGCCTGCGCAAACAGCCTCACGCAACAGGCCCCTGGCATCCGGAAAGATGCCCCGCAATTCACCCGCGTTGTCGTGCCCCCGCCTGCTCGCGGATGCCGGCGGGCACGCCGGTACTCTTGCCTGCCGTTATGGCAATCGCGGGGCTGGCTTGAGGGAAGCCGGGCATCCAGGTGTCTGGTCGATGCCAGCTCCGCCTGACAGAGGGCGGTGACTCCAGCTTCACAACCGGCGAAGAAGCATGCTGTTGCCGACCGGCATTGCCGGTTGCGCGCCACTCCCAGGTTCTGGTTTCGAGACGCCTCCATGCCTGGCAACGTTGAGCAAAAAGGCGATTCCGTTTGACCTGGAGCGACACGCGACACCGATGATGTTCTCCAGAGTCGATCCCCCTGCACAGTCTGCACAGTGATGGTGAGAGCGCCCGTGGTTCGACGCCGCTGGCGAACGCGCCATTGAACGTGCCGAGCCGATTCTTCGCAGCATGCCGCCGGATGAGCAATTCGTCACGGCTGTGCATCGTGGGGAGGATGCGAGGCGCAAAACGTTTGGAACGTGCAAGGCTCTCACTCGCATGGCAGAGCCAGGAGTCGCTGAGGGGCGCTGAGGGGCGCTGTCGGGCTGTCGGCTGCCCGGTTCCCGGACCGGCATTGCGCTGCGATAGACAAGACAATTTCCGCCTCTGTGCCTGCACCATCCTGGCACGCCCCAATCACGGCAAGCGGGACCTCGCTCCGGTGCCGGTATCCCCACCACGCCTGCCAGAATCATCGCATCTGATCTGCCAACAGGTCTCTGCGGGCCCCTTGGGTGGCCGCCGCTTCCCCCCGGCTTTCCTGGCACAGGTGACAAGCGCCATCCTGACCATCCTGATCCCCTGTCGATCCCGCCCTCAACGCAATCGATTCCCCTGGGATCACCAGTCACCGTCACCCTGGCTGGTGCCGCTCCGCCCTGCACACAGATCGAACCGCCAGCGCATGCCCTTCCTCAAAGCTCGCCAGGCCTGAGGAGTCGCCCTCCGCGTCGATGCCACCTCCGCTGCTGCCATTGTCCGGAACGCCCCCGCCCTCTTCGAGAGTCAGATGCGTGCATCAGTTCGCTCAACCCAACCGGCGGTAGGGTCCGCCATCATGATCTACCATATCTCCATCAACCCGGGACGCGGGTTCCGCTGCGGCGCGCCGCTCCCGCTTCGCGAAAAGAACACCGCCGATCGCCGCCCTTGCCCGAACTCCAGCATCGCCGCATCGCCCCCCCCCGAAGACCAGAGGAAACCGGGGCTCTGTCGCGCCAATCAGCCGCCCATCATCCTCCCCGCCCCCTGGGCCACCACTCACCCCCCAACGCTGCAACCCTCGCCGCGGTCTTGAAAAAGAATTCGCGCCCATCCCGTGGGTGTACGATGAGCCGGGAACGAATCGTGATCCCGCCTCGCTGACACGCCGGCTGCATCCATCGCCCAGCCGGCTGCTCCGCTGTTCCCGCGCCACCTCAGGGCCATCACCACTTCTCCCCGGCGCCTCTCAGTAGGCATCCAACCGCATCACCGCCCGCGACAAGGCCTGAAGAGACGCGACCACGAAATGGCAACGTCCTCGGCAACCGTCGGTGCCCACACTCCGTCCCCAACCGGCCCTCGCCATCCGCCCCTCATCGATCAATCGCTGACGCTGGTCCAACGGCAAACTACCACACTATTGGCCTCCCGAAATCTCTCCGGCAAGCGGTGCCATCGCGCCCCTCCCCGCCTCTCTGCGCAAATTTCAACAATCCGCTAACTCCGCACCTCGCCAACTCACCGCCTGTTGCAAAATACCTCACATCAAGGTCCTGCGATTAAGTCGATTTTTACCGGCCTCGATCATTGTCGCCATCAACCGGTTGCCTGGTCGCGCGTCGCCGGCGGCGGAGCCTCAGATCGAAATCATC
>WQYW01000282.1 GCA_009781045.1 Alphaproteobacteria bacterium | reverse complement strand
GTGGGGGCCGTAGCCGGTGACCCGGAAGGTGTTCTCAAGAGCCCCTGTCCCGATGGCCGGTCAGCCGGGTCTGAACCGAGGGGATTTCGATCGCCGGTCACGCCGTTTTGACCCCCCCGCACGCCGCTCCGCTGTGTGGCAGTGCGGAGCGCAACCCGCAAAAAGCCCTCCTGTCTATGCCAGCAAGTCTGCATTTTGCCCTTGAAATCAGTCGTGTTATCACATACATTCCGTGCGATCGGACGATTTGTATGGGGCAATAGCCATGGGATCCGCGACGCTGATGCTGAAGCCGACCGAGGCCGCAGTGGTTGCGTCTGTCACGCTTCGAGACGTAAATCGTGCCATCGACGAGCACATTCTGCCGGAGGGGTTCTTTTCACTCGGCGACAACCGGTCTGTGGTGGCAACGGCCTGTACATTGATCGCATTTTACTTCGACAGCGCCAGGCAGCTGACTGCCGACGCGCGTCTGTTCGTGATCGGGGAAGCGGCATCGCGTCTCAGGCGGTTGCGGGGTCGCACACTCAGCTCCCTGATCGAAGAGGACTGGACCGTGCGGGACGAATTTCTCACAATTGATCTGGCTCCCTTTGTGCGTCGCACGACGGAGCGCATGGACCGTCTGCGTGCTGCCTCTGCGATGGTGGCTTCGGTTCCGGGGATCCTTCGAGGGACTCCCGTGGTGCGCGGCACCCGCGTTCCCGTTCACGACGTTGCAGCGTCCGTTGTGGCAGGCTTTCCGCTTAGCGACATTCTCGCCGCCTATCCATCCATCACCGCCGAACAGGTCGAGCTTGCTGCGATCTACGCCGAGGCCAATCCTCCGCGCGGCCGCCCGCGGATTGCCGACGTGCTTCCCAAAGGAAGCGTCCTGGTCAGCCGCCGGCGCCTTCATTACAGCGGCGAAGCCGGATGAAATTTCTGTTTGACGAGTGTCTCAGTCCGGAACTGGTCAAGCTCGCTCACGCAAAAGGATACGGCGAGTCATCTCACGTTGTGTGGCTGGGGCGTGCAGGGGAACACGACTGGGACCTGATGCCCTTCATCCTTGACCGAGACTGGACCTTTGTCACCATGAATTCCGTGGACTTCCGCGGTCCGCGCAACAAACGAGGGTCCAAGGGCCAATATGCCAAGGTACAGATTCATGCTGGACTGATCTGTTTGAATGGACCAGTAAGTACGAATCTCGCGATGCAAATATGGCTATTCCAGCAGGTGCTGCATGAACTTGAAGCGGATCCGGACATGGTGAATTCAGTGTTGGAGATCACATGGCAGGACGACGACTTTTACATTGAACGCTACAAGCTTCCTGACGGGCTCAAATCACTTCGCGTCAATTTGGGTGTGCGAGATCCAGGTTTGGCTTCACGCGTTTGTATGCGGAGTTGCCTCCTGGCGGCGGGGGGCCTGGGTGACAATGCCCGGTCCCGCTGTTGCGAAAACTGTGGAGAATTCGCTCGAATCGGACTGGCTCAAGGGGGGTGTCCCGCTTCTTGCGGCTGCTGCAGCGGGGGAGCATTGCCATGTCGAGTGGCGGGACCGCGGGTTCGGGATTTTGCCATTTATGATCTGTCGTTCCCGGTCGGCGCGGCTTCCTGGGGAGCTTGGCGGCTGAGGGCAGAGATGGGGTGCTGCCGGCGACAGGCGCGATCAGCGAGGCACGAGGCGCGGGGGCTGACACGGTGCTTCGGTGACTTCTACGCCGCACGTGACTCACTTTTTCAATTCCCCGCGGCGAGATCTTCGGCCTGCTCGGTCCCAACGGTGCCAGCAAGTCGACCACCTTCAAGATTCAAGATGCTGTGAAGCCTCTTGAAGTCGAGCGCCGGCGAGGGCCGGGTCGCCGGCATCGACCTGCGCCGTGAGGGTGCCGCAGTGCGCAACCGCCTCGGCTATATGGCGCAGAAATTCTAGCTCTATGGCGATCTCAGCGTGCGCCAGAATCTCGATTTCTTTGCCGGCGTCTATGGGGCCTATGGGGGGCACGGGACAGGCCAAAGCGGAACGCATTGACCTCCTCTCCGGGATCTTCGAACTCGCTCCCAATGAAGCGATGTCGTCGAAGGATCAAGGATCTGCCGCTCGGGCTCAAACCGCGCCTAGCGCTCGCCTGTGCGGTGATCCATGGGCCGGATGCGCTGTTCCGTGCGAGCCGGCGGCCGGTCGATCCGATGTGTGGATGATGGCGGCCTCGCTGTGTTGTCGGAGCCGCTTCGGAAGTCCCTGGTTTCAGGCATGGCGAGAAGGAAAAACACCAAACACCAGGCCGGTACAGGCCGCGGCCCCGAGAGCCAGGAATGCGGCGTGGTAGCCGCCGTGTACGAGCACGATCCCGGCAAGGCTGGTCGACAAGGCTGCCCCACTCCCTGTGAGCAGGTAGATAGCGAAATAGGGACCGAGGCCGGCTCGCACATCGGCGAGAAAGAAGTTTGTAGCGTCGAGACCATATCCCGCACTGCTCCGGCTGGCTCGATCAGGCGTAGTGGACATAGGCGGCGTGCTTTTCAACTCTCAACGACTGCCAAAGACGGTCATAGTGCTCTCTGCCAGGCTAGGAGCCTGCGGCCCCCTGTGGGATAGGTGGCAACGATGGAAAGAACGGTTCGACAGCAGACGTCCAGGGTCCAGGGAAAGCTGGTGTGATTGTCTACAGAGCCTGCCCGACGCGTTCAACCTGAAAACGCCTGTCTCGGGCCGGATCAGCAGGGAAAGTCCTGGACGCACAGTGCGTTTCCACAGAAGCACGCGACGGGGAGAACCGGCAATCCGTGCCCTCGCCGCGCAACATCGGCCATCGTCCGCGCCGGCCGTCCCTGTCATTGTTTCAATCCGGGAATTTGCCCAGGGTGTCGCGCTTCCCCCGCCCAATGCGATGATCGCAATTGGCCTGTCGTCGGCGAGCGCGCAGCAGGCACTTTGCTCTTTGAGGTGCGGTGAGTGACGTGCCAAAGAGCGCAATGCGCAGAAATCCGCACGCCAGTGCTCTGCGGAAACCGAGGTGGGGGCCGTCGATGGTGACCCGGCAGGTGTTCTCAAGAGCCCTTGTCCCGATGGCCGGTCAGCCGGGTGTCGGTGGCGGTCTGAACCGAGGGGATTTCGATCGCCGGTCACGCCGTTTTGAACCCCCGCAGGCCGCTCCGCTGTGTGGCTGTGCGGAGCGCAGCCCGGAAAAGCCGTCCTGTCTATGCCAGCAGGTCTGCATTTTACCCTTGAAATCAGTCATGTTATCACATACATTCCGTGAGATCGGACGATTTATTTGGGGCAAGAGACATGGGATCCGCGACGCGGATGCTGAAGCCGACCGAGGCCGCAGTGGTTGCGTCTGTCACGCTTCGAGACGTAAATGGCGCCATCGACGAACACATCCTGCCGGAGGGTTTCTTTTCACTCGGCGACAACCGATCTGTGGTGGCAACGGCCTGCCCATTGATTGCATTTTACTTCGACAGCGCCAGGCAGCTGACTGCTGATGCGCGTCTGTTCGTGATCGGGGAAGCGGCATCGCGTCTCAGGCGGTTGCG
>WQYW01000281.1 GCA_009781045.1 Alphaproteobacteria bacterium | reverse complement strand
TCGCCGGAACTGGCCGATCCAGCATCGCAGCGATCGCCGGAACCGCAGTCCTGGCGGCGCGCTCACGAAGGATGATGTTGTCTTCTTCTTTGGTCCAGATTCGGTTTGGCATCGGAGCCTCGGATAGTGCGAGGTCCGGTTTGATCTGGTGAGAATCCGCCATCTGGCCGACTCTTGACAGAAACGGCCTTGCTCAGACCGCCGGACCTTGGATGAGACCGGCGGCAATCACTATGATCGAGCCGGGTTAGAGGGTGCTGTTTTCTTTATGGTCTATTGACCACGGCATCCGCGTCGATGAGGGGTGTCGGGCAAAGCAATGCGCTTCGCGTCCCTGAGCTGGCCTGGCCAGCGACACACCGACGGCATGACCCAACGCCGCGCCTGTGAGGCACGTCGTGGCGAGACAACGGAGACTGGTGTTGCTGCGGGTCATGATAGGCGGCGTCTTTATCGGAAATTATCGCTGCGGTCCAGATGATTTTTCGCAAATCACCCTGTGCCTGTTGTCATCATGCAACAGGTCAATGAGCTGGCGACACACAGTGGCGCTGCGCTTCACCTCCCCTCCAGCGCGCCCCGCCCGCCGCCGGAGCGGCACATGGAGCGCCACTGCCACGAGAATGGCCTCCCCCCTGGAGGAACGCGGGAGGCCGATTCACAAAAGCGCCATATGCTCCCCTCTCGGCGCACAAATTCTTTGTCCAGGCACACACATCCCTTGCGATGGTGCAAGGATCTCCCGATCCTGCTCGAAACCAGGAGACCACAGGCGGCCTGCGCTCCCGGGGCCGACCTGCCTCCAGCGGCGCGCAGCGCGCGCATTGATTCTGCAGCGCAGACGCATCCCGCCCCTCTTCGCGAGTCAAAGCCTGTCCCCGGAAAAAACTCTGAACTCTGCCGCAGGTTGTGCGCAGGCCGCGTCCCGGTGGTCAGGTTCCTGACGAAACGCCAGGGCGACCTTTCGCGCGGTCGCCACCCTGTTCCCGACGATACGCATAAAATACCCCTATCATTTGATCTATGTTCTATATTCTATTTTATACGAAGCACGGGAATGACTTCACTGACACTTAGAAGGTTAATGCTATCAATATCCGACATGGAAGTAACTTTAAGGAGCGCGTCGAGATGCCCCTTAAGCGGTATTTCGGCCTTGTCTTGTGTGCCCTGTCTGCAGCCGCGATCTTCGCCGCTTCGCCTTCCCCGACGCCACCCTCCCCAGACGGCAGACGCAGCGATGGCACCGTCGCCCGGATCCGCATTTCATCAAACGTGAAATGGCCCGAACGAATCGTCCTCGACACTACGCAGCCGACGCTTCTTCCGCCGCCCGCGCTCTCCACGCCGCCCCCGCCGCCTCTTCCGCCCCCTATCCTCCTGGAAAGTCAGGCGCTTGAAGCTTTTGCCCAATCCCCGGAAGTCGAAGAGACACCGGCAGCTCCAGCGGCGAAACGACAACGAGCGAAACGCCAAATCGCACGGCTTCCACCACCTGCGGCTGCCGCTCCCGTAATGGTTCCGAACCCCCCACCCCGCCGTTCCGCCTTCGCTTCCCTCTTCTGGTGAAGGCCTCAGCAACGGCGCCTGCCCTGCCTGCCACCCTCTCGCGGCTGTTGGCCGTTTGACCTTTGACTACGATGCCTGGCCGCCATCCGGCCGCGCCAGCCTGCAGCGCCACAGCGCGGCAACCGGGAAACCGAAGGGAACCTGCAATCGGCACATTTCCCTGCCCCGGCGCGGCCCGGGGGCACCCCGGGCGGCGCAGCCTGCGCACCGTGCAACATCGCTGCCGCGCGGCAATATGTGGGAGCCGCCCGCATGTGCCCTCACCGGATTGGTGAATTGATGGCCGCCTCGGCTTTTGTTACACACAGATGCCCTGCCATCGTTGGCGCTCCTGCTCCTCCCTTGCTGATTTTGAGCCCGCACCTGCCAGCCCTGCCCGTCGAAGAGCCACGCAAATCCGCACCATGGACCCCGTCATGATCGAGCAGGTTCTTTCCTGGTACATCTCGCCCGACCGTCACTATCACGGCATTGACCACATCCGGGACTGCCTGCGGCAGCTTGAACAGATCGATGGACTTGGAGACAGGGAGCGCGCAGCCCTCAGCCAGGCCCTCCTCTGGCATGATGCCGTTTACGATCCGCTGGCCACCGACAATGAGGAGCGATCGGCCGCGCTCGCCGCCGCGCACTGCGACAGCAGCCTGCGCGACGAGGTCAGAAGACTTGTCCTTCTCACCAGATCCCACAGCGTGGATGACACCGACCGCTGTGGTGCAATCATGGTCTCGATCGACCTCTCAATTCTCGCTGCCGATGAAGCGGAATACGCCGCATACTGCACCGCGATCCAGCGCGAGTATCACCAGATTCCCGAAACTGCCTATCGCATTGGCCGCAGCCGGATCCTGAAACAGTTCCTGGAAAGACCGGTGATATTCCCCTACCCGCCCTACCGCCAACGCCTCGAACAGAAGGCACGACAGAACATCGCCAGGGAAATTGCGGACCTGGAGCGCGGATGCACGGGCTCCACAGCTCCCCATCCCGACGCGCGCTGATTTGGCCGACAAGCTCAGCACAAAGCCCAGGCGCAGCTTGTGGCTGCCCTGCCCGCCCGCAGAATGCCAGGACACCCGCCCCCCCAAAGAGTTCCCCGGGTTCCCGAACTCCCCGAGCCCCGCGAGGCAGCAGGGCGCGCATTCATATAATGGCGCCTGACAGATCCCCCAGGGAAAGAAGGAAACAAGGAAACAGAACCTGCGCGCACTGGCCCCTGTGATCTGCCGCCACTGCAGCGCCTCACCCTCGCAAGGTCCTTCTCGCCGCAGGTCCCGCGCTTTCAGGACCTGACCGCACACCGCCCCTTCCGCCACTGCCGCCTGTCGCGGTCGAGGGAAGCGCACACGGCAGGGAAATCGCCATCGCGCCCAAATTCGGCCGCGTTACTGGTCTCCGTCTTCCACGAGAGCCATCTGCGAACCGAAAGGCCCTTTAACCTATGCGAATCTGGTCCATCATCTGTGCTCTGGCGCTCGCGCTCATCCCTCCCTCGGCATCGGCCAGATCGCCGGACTGCGCGTCGGGAACTCTGCTCAGGAAATATGTCGCGGCGGGCATGGCGACATTCTCGCCCGAGGGCGTGTTGACGCTTCAGGTCACCACCGATCTGCATAGCGGATTCGATTGTGGTGCACCCGACTGCTATGGAACCGTAATCCGCATTTCCATGACCCCGGTCCGACCGGGCTCCTGTCGCTACAGGAAGGCCGTCGTCACGACCGAGGACTTCAACTCCTGCCCCGACGAAGCTGCCCCATCCCCCCCCTGAGAAAAATGCGGAATCATTTTCAGCGGATGCCGAGTTCGATCTCCTGAATCCGGGATTGAAAGAGCTGAGACTCCTGACCTCCTCCAGAAAGAGCGCGATTCTGGTACTCGCCGGCAACACCCTCTATTTTGATAACCTGCCGCCAGTATTCACACTGCAGCGGGTCCTTGAGCCGGAATATCCCCGAGGCATATGTTGCTGTGACAACTCCGTCGCGTAAACACGACGGCTTCTCAGACAAGCTATGCGGCAATCCGCTGGCTTGGCGTCTGACAGCCGTGCCCCGGCTGGAATTCTGCTCTGAAGAGGACGTGTGCCGAG
>WQYW01000280.1 GCA_009781045.1 Alphaproteobacteria bacterium | reverse complement strand
CATGGTTTGGAGGGGGTCCTCGTGCCTGGGTGCAGTATCCTGCCAATTGCCATCAATCCCTGACATTTGATGCGGGTTCATGTGCAAAAATTCAGGGTGTGGCGAGGCATTTAGAACTGCTGGAGGCAGGCAGCCTGCTGCGATTGGGATCAGGTCGGCGTCGGTCAGGCGGCCGGCACAGCAGTGCAACCGATCATCTCGGTGATGTCGGCAAACCCGGACATTGCGCAACTCTACTGCGAGAGGAGCAGGAAGGACCTTCTCCTGTGTTCCTGCAGCCGGGAGCGGACATCATCATCATCATCGGCGGCCGCGCCAACGCGTGATGTATCTGGTAATTAATTGCCAAACAGTCGGGGCCCTGCGGGGCTTAGGATTACCCACATTCTTTGATCCATCCGTCACCCACTCCGACCAGGTTTCCGCCGCTCTCCAACATCGCTGGGCCTCTTAATATCTTTTCTTGCTCCAGCGCAGAGTAACATGAGGGTTGACAAGCCACGCCTCATGACGATGTTTCCTGGTGGTCGGTCACCTGCCCGCGCGAGATAGCCTCCAAGGATTGCAATTTTCAGTAAGTAATCCCACAACACCTTTGTTGATGAGCGCTCCGGCTTGTCCGGAACTTGAGCATCAAGCATTTCAGTTTCTTCGGTGGTCAATGCTTCTTCCGGCCGAGCGTTCGGTCGCGCACGGGACAACGTCGTCAAATAACAGACCCGCCAAACCACAAGGCAATTCATTGCAATCAAATTCGTGAGCCGTTGTGCGGTCCGCAGTTGCGACTTCTCCGTATTGCAGCCAGCCTTCACTGCTTTATGGAACACCTCGATCTTCCAGCTAAGAGCATAACAATCCAACTTTTCAATGGCGTCACTTCGAGACTGGACAGGAAGATTCGTCATAAGCTTCCAGACAATTCGATCTCTATTCGTGAGCTCTTCCCGTTCCTCGGCGAATATTACGGTGACGGTCAGTGGCTCTAAGCGGTTGCGCTTTCGTTTCGGCGGATTGATGCGGATTCTCCGAGCTCGGATCTCGAGCTTCGCAACGTCGTCATTGCCGTCCTTGTCCTTCACATTAATGCAGTGAACGCCACGAACTGCGGCCAACTCCATCACGTCAGAAATGGTCTCGTCACCATCACCTGTGGAGCGGTCATTGCGTATTCTGATCAGAAAATTCGTTGCCAACTCAAACGCCGGACTTATGAAATCGTAATCATCAGACTCTCTGTCCTCGACATGTACGCATCGCCCTGGATCGCCAGATTGCGTTGCAGCGTTTTCCAGAGGTCATAATTGGCCTGCAGAGTGACGCGGAAACGCGCGTGTGCCGCGTGTGCCTTTTCAAGCCGCACCGCAGGGGCGGAACGGAGGTCGGCCTTGCCGTTGAGTACTCGCGGCAGTCGGCCGTGTCATCGGCCGGCAATTCAAAATTGCTGTTATGGTTCGGCGAAGAGACGAAAGTCCAAAAGAAACACGCTGCCGTTGTGTTAGCTGGTTGCATTTCGCAACTCCTGGCCAGGTTGGGGCGATCGAGTGCAAGTGGAAGTTGTGCAGAACCCTTGAAGTATCGGATAGGTGCAGTCGGAAGTTAACGGTGTGCTGATGGTGCAGTGGCATCCGACTGACTGCGCTGAGTTGAGAAGCATTCCGAGGCAGTTTTGGTTAATATGTGTTTGCGCAGGCACAGCGGGACTTCAAAGTTTGATGCTCATGAAGACGGTTGTTGGTTTCCGAGGTCTTGCCAGTCTAGAGGGAAGAAAGACGAAAATGTTGCACGTTGTGCATACCTGGAGACGAACATGAAAAAGAGTTTGGTGTTTGCGGTGTTGGCCCTTGCCGGTGTGGGCTCCGCACAGGCGGCGGATATGCCCGTGAGTCCGTATTACTATAAGGCTACGCGCGTTCCTGCCGTGATCCTTGATTGGACCGGGCTCTATCTGGGGCTCAATGGCGGGTATGCAGGTGGTCAGGTCGAAGGCGTTAGTGCGAAAGGCGGTACCATCGGCGGGCAGATCGGTTTTCGTTGGCAGGCTTCCAACCTGGTGTTCGGCGTTGAAGGCCAGGGGAACTGGGCCGGCTTCAGTGACAAATGGTCAATCCGGAAGACGACGAGTGAGGACAAGGCGCTTGGGGATCTCGCGGCTTACCAAGGACTACGGAATAGCACGGAGAATTACTCGGCAAAGACAAATGCCTTTGCCATGGTTACAGGCCAGATTGGTTATGCTGCCAACAATCTCCTGGTCTATATCAAGGGCGGTGCCGCAGTTCTTAACAGCAGGGTGGATCATGACCGCTCCTCCGTGGTAACGGATACCCTGAGCGGCCCCAACTACGGCAAGGTGCTGCCGCAGGATACATTACTGTATTTTTATGATGCCACCGGCTGCCTTAAGGCGAGGAAGTTCAATTCAGACTACATATCGGTTCACAGTAAGGCCGCCCGCTGGGGTGGCACGCTCGGTGTTGGTGCGGAATATGCTGTTTCGCAGAACTGGTCGGTTGGCGCTGAGTACAACCACCTTTTTGTCAACAAGACCGACATGGTGTTGCTGCGTATGAACTACAGGATCGGTGGCCCGGGGATGGCGGGTCGGTACTGATCCGGCCCGGATCAGATCGTTTTTTGCGGTCCGGATCGGTGGGAACAAAAAGCCCGGCGCTTGCGCCGGGCTTTTTGCTGGTGTGCCGAGCATGATCGACAGCTTGGAGGTTGGAGTCCTCAACGAGGTCAATGACCATTGCGGATCCTCTCGCCTGGCCGCTCGCCGCTTCAAAACGTGAAGGATGAGCGGCGTTCCGCCGAAGAAAAGTGAAAAGTCCGGTTTTACGCAACGATGACCGTTGCCAGAAAAGCCTGCCATTGGCGCCGACAATATTGGAGGGCGGTGGCGATGGTGTCGGCGCCCCGATGATCAGGTCTGCATCGGTCAGGGCCGAGCCGGCGCGGCACGCCGGAAGATCTCCCGGATCGTCGCGATCACGGACATGGCGCAGCTTTGCCGCGCAAGGATCGGGAAGAGGGTTTCCCGGATGAACCAATTCACTTGTTCCGGAGCGGACATCTTCATTGGCGCAAGGGGGCTGTGAACGGCGACGGATCGGTGCCAAATTCCTAACCCGTGGTGGGTTGCAGGGCGCGCACGCGGGGCCGCTTGCGCTGCATTGCTTTCCACAGGTCGTAATTCGCTTGAAGAGTGATCCAGAAGCGCGCCGTGCTCACACCCGCCTTTTCAAGCCGCACGGCAAGATCGGAACTGATGCCGGCCTTGCCGTTGAGGACCCGCGACAGTGCGGGCCGTGTCATTGCCAGGCGGTCGGCGGCGTCCGTCACAGTGATATTCAGCGGCTCGAGCACCATTTCCTTCAGGTACTCTCCTGGATGGGGATGGGTGTGGATCATGCCTGTCGTCCTCAATGGCAGTCCTGGCAGTCAACCAACTCGGTGTCTGTCCCGATGAACCGGAAAGGTACACGCCAATTGCTGTTCACCCACACCGACCCGTGGCCTGTGAGCTTGCCCTTTAAGGGGATGAAGACGCAAGCCTGGCTACTGGAGTCCGGGGGACCTTGCGCGGCGTCAAGAGCAACGAGGATCATGATGAACTTCCTTGCATGCGCGGCCTGGATGCCTCTGGTGGTGCCGGTTTGAGAGAAAGCTTCAAGGCCCTTAT
>WQYW01000279.1 GCA_009781045.1 Alphaproteobacteria bacterium | reverse complement strand
CGTGCCCGCTGACGACGTCATCGCCGATGACGCCGACTTTTCCGCTGGCGCTCGATTCGGTACCGGCCTTGTCGCCACTGGCGTCACGGCTGACGCCGGCTTTTCCGCCACCGCTGCCATCGCCGCCACTACTGCCGCCAGTGCCGGCACCGCCGTCGCCATTTCCGTTGCCGCTATCATCCTCGCCGATATGCTCGACGGAGACCACATGTTCATCATCGGCAGTGTTGAAGACGATCACGCCCTGCGCCGCACGGCCGGCGATGCGGATGTCCTCGACCGGGCAACGGATGAGCTGGCCCTTGTCGGTGACCAGCATGATGTGATCGCAGTCTTCGACCGGGAACGCCGCCACCAGGGGGCCGTTGCGGTCATTGACCGACATCGCCACAATGCCCTTGCCGCCCCGGCCGGTGGTCCGGAACTCGAAGGACGAGCTGCGCTTGCCATAGCCATTTTCGCTGATGGTGAGCACAAACTGCTCGGCGGCGCCCATCTCGGCATAGCGCGCCTCGCCCAGTTCGATCGCGCCCGACGCCTCCTCGGCATCCACGGGTGCCTCATCCTCGACACCGCCGCGACGCACCGCATTGGCTCGACGCAGATAGGACGCGCGCTCCTCGCCGCTGGCATCCATGTGACGCAGAATGGTCAGGGAAATCAGCCTGTCGCCTTCGGCGACGGTGATGCCGCGCACCCCCATTGAGGTCCGTCCCGAAAACACCCGGACACTCGCCACCGGGAAACGGATGCACTGTCCGCCGGCCACCGTCAGCAGCACGTCATCGCGCTCGGTGCAGATCTGGACGTCGACGATCGCCTCGCTGTCGTCGAGCTTCATGGCGATGATGCCGGAGCGCCGGACATCGACGAAATCCGACAGCTTGTTGCGGCGGACATTGCCCCCGGTGGTGGCGAACATCACATCGAGCTGGCCCCAGGTCGACTCGTCCTCCGGCAGCGGCATGATGGTGGTGATGCGCTCGCCCTGCTCCAGCGGCAGGAGATTGATCAGCGCCTTGCCGCGGGCGTTGGGGGCGGCCATCGGCAGCCGCCAGACCTTCTCTTTGTAGACCTTGCCGTGCGACGAGAAGAACAGCACCGGCGTATGGGTCGAGGCCACGAACAGGCGGCTGACGAAATCTTCGTCGCGGGTCTGCATCCCAGCCCGGCCCTTGCCGCCGCGGCGCTGGGCACGATAGGCCGACAAGGGCACCCGCTTGGCATAGCCGGCATGCGAGACCGTGACCACCATATCCTCGCGCTGGATCAGGTCCTCGTCCTCGACCTCGCCCTCCTGCTCGATGATCACCGTCCTGCGCGGCGTGGCAAACTCGCCCTTGGCCTCGGCAAGTTCCGTCTTGACGATGGCCTGGACGCGGGCACGGGAGCGCAGAATGTCGAGATAGTCGCTGATTTCAAGGGCGAGCTTGTCGAGTTCATCGCTGATCTCGTCGCGCCCGAGAGCGGTCAGCCGCTGCAGGCGCAGATCGAGAATGGCGCGCGCCTGCTCCAGCGACAGACGAATGGTGCCGTCATCATTGATGCGGTGGCGCGGATCGTCGATCAGGGTGATCATGTCCGCGACATCCTGGGCCGGCCAGTCGCGCCCCATCAAGGCCTCCCGGGCCGAAGCCGGATCGGGCGAGGTGCGGATGACTCGGATGATCTCATCGATATTGGCTACCGCAATCGCCAGACCGACCAGGATATGGGCGCGGTCCCGGGCCTTGCCGAGCAGGAACTTGGTGCGCCGTGTCACCACCTGCTCACGGAAATGAACAAAGATTTCGAGCAGCTCTTTCAGGTTCATGGTCCGCGGCCGACCGCAGTCGAGCGCCACCATATTGACCCCGAACGTGGTCTGCAGCGAGGTGAACTTGTAGAGCTGGTTGAGAACCACCTCGGGTACGGCGTTGTTCTTGAGCTCGATGACGACCCGGTATCCCTCGCGATCGGATTCGTCGCGCACCTCGGAAATACCGTCGATCCGCTTCTCCTTGACCAGCTCGTCGATGCGCTGGACCACCATCGTCGCCTTGTTCACCTGATAGGGAATCTCGGTGACGACGAGCGCTTCGCGCTCTTTACGGATGGTCTCGATGGCGACCTTGCCGCGCATCACGATGGAGCCGCGGCCGAGATGATAGCCGGCCCGGATGCCCTGACGGCCGACTATGACACCCCCGGTGGGGAAATCCGGCCCCGGCACGATGGCAATCAGCTCGTCGATGGTCAGCGCCGGATTGTCGATCAGCGCGATACAGGCATCGACCACCTCGCCGAGATTATGCGGCGGGATATTGGTGGCCATGCCGACCGCGATACCGCCCGCTCCGTTGACCAGGAGGTTGGGAAATCGCGCCGGCAGAACCCCCGGCTCTTTCTCGCTGTTGTCGTAATTGGGCTGGAAATCGACGGTATCCTGCTCGATGTCGGCGAGCACCGCGAGCGCCGAGGGCGTCAGCCGCGCCTCGGTATAGCGGTAGGCTGCTGGTGGATCCCCGTCGACCGAGCCGAAATTGCCCTGACCATCGATCAAGGGCACACGCATGGAGAAATCCTGCGCCATCCTCACCATGGCGTCGTAAATCGACTGGTCGCCATGGGGATGATATTTGCCAATGACGTCGCCGACCACGCGCGCCGACTTGACGTATTTTTTGTCGGGCGTGTGCCCCTGCTCATGCATCGAATAGAGGATGCGCCGGTGCACCGGCTTGAGGCCGTCACGCGCATCCGGCAGCGCCCGCGCCACAATCACGCTCATGGCGTAATTGAGGTAGGACTGCTTCATCTCGTCGAGGATCGAGACAGGGCGAATTTCGGAGGGCTCCAGCGGATCGCCGGGCGGTTTTTCGTCTTCAGCCAAGGAGGGAATCCGGTCAATTTTTGTCGCCCCTCTATAGCGCATCGGGGTGCTGATAACCACCCTTCGAAAGCTCCCGGACGGCGCTTTTTTCTTCTGTTGTTCCAGCTACTTACCCTGGCAGCCGAGTTGTCGCCAGCGGTTCTGCGAAGACGCCGCACAAAGGCCGCCGCCAGGCCGGCGAGGCCGAATCAGCACGCCCCCTTGCCGCTCCCTCAAATCACGTACCGCGTGAGGGGGGGCAGGCAGCACTCCTGCCGCTGCACACCCCAGCCTGAGATTTCTCGCTTTCCTTCGGCCCTTTTTGCGGTGGCCCGCACCTCGAGGCTTTGATGAGGCCTCACTCGCCGCAATTCCTGCCTGGCATGGCGATCGCCCGCTGTCGCCCGATGGAGGTATCCGATGACCGGATAAAGGTCAGAAATCAGACCCGTGAGGCCTGAACGTCCAGGCCGCGGCCGCGCACAGGTGAGTCGCGCTGTCCTCTGTCTCACGCCCCAGTGAGAAGGCCTTCACCCATCCGCCAGAAGTGGATGGGTGAAAATGCGCAAGCACTCACTCCCTGCCACAGAGGCAGAAGCGACGGCTGTTGGAGTTTCTCTGATCATCGGGCGGCCTTGTCCATCTCGAACCCTGCCAGCCCGATGGGGGCAACCTGTTCCCGCCCCAGATGCCCCACCTGAACACAATGTCCGCCAGCCTTGCGCCGATGACGGGTGCGAGTCAATCTGTGGTCACTTTTGCCACAATCATGTTTCGTTCGCGGGGCGATTCGGATTTGTTCTCTTTCATAATTCCGGGACCCCATTGAATTCTCCGACGGAATTGATTCTTG
>WQYW01000278.1 GCA_009781045.1 Alphaproteobacteria bacterium | reverse complement strand
CAAATCGCCCGATTTCGGCCCAACCCGCAGGGCAGATACCTTTTCGGGCGGTCTGCGGCGTTGCAAATCCTCGCCATAGCTCGGCTATGGCTGCGGTTTGCGCCTTGCATCCCATCCCGAAAATGTATCTGCGCGACGGCGAAAAGACACTGAACAGGCTCTAAGGATAGCGCATCTTCATTCCAAACATCTGGAAGTGAGCGCCACATAAGTTTTTTCGGTGGTGCCGAAATCGAAATTTATCCTCAATTCCCATGCGGTGTTAGTAATAACTTGAGGGCGACAAAAGTTGGCGACGCCTGACATAAAGTGGGCAGTTGGTGGATGGGCAATAAGAATCGATCTGACACAAATTTGCCACAAATGATAAAAAATGGGCGTCCGTAGCTTGATTGGTGTGCTGCTGTCGCTTACTCTGTCAGTTGGCATAGCCTCCGCGCCATGACGAGTGCGGCATACCAGACAAAACAAACAGGAGGGATGGCATGAAGTTCTGCGCCAGTGAACTGCGTTTGGTTACGTGGCTAGTTATCGCTTGCATCCATCTGGTGCGGTGGCTGTTGCGCCAGACCTGGCACGACAGCCAACTTTGGTGTCAATGCGTCGGCACCAGCCTTGAGGTGAACGTTCTTGGCACGAATGATGAGGCGACCATGAGCGACTGGAACCTGCGCAGCGCCTACTATGCCGAGCAGATCAGAACCAGCGATCACAAAGGGCTGCTGGGCCGTCAAGTCGATGCTCTGGTCTCCGCCATGACCGCGTTCGCCCAAGCTACCTTGCCAGCCAACAACCCAACGGCATTGCACCCGGTGATCACCGCCAACTGGCGCTGAAATTCATGCGGATTCTCATCGTCCACCAGAACTTTCCCGGCCAGTTCGGCTACTTTGCCAAGGCGTGGTCGGCACGGCAGGGGTGGGATGTGCGCGCCTTGGGTCGGGACACCGCACCGGGCCTGCCCGGTTTCGATAAATTGATCCGCTACCGCTCCGCCCGTGCCGTGCATCGGCAGCAACACCCCTACCTGCGGCAGATGGAGGCAGCCACGCTGCACGGGCAAGCCACGGCGCGGGTCATGTCCAGCCTGCGTCGTGGCGGCTTCGTGCCAGACGCAATCTTGGCCCATCCCGGTTGGGGCGAAACCCTGTATGCCAAGGACATATTCCCTGAAGCCCGGCTGGTGCATTACTGCGAGTGGTACTACAACGCTCAAGGAGCCGACCTCGGCTTCGACCCCGAATTTCCACTCAGCCTCGATGGCCGCGCCCGCATCCGCATGTGGAACGCGCAGCATCTACTCAACCTCGTGCAGTGCGACGTCGCCGTCAGCCCCACTCAGTGGCAGCGCAGCCGGTTTCCAGAGATCCTCCAGCCAAAAATCATGCTGCGGCACGAAGGCATCGACGCGCGCGCTCTGAAGCCTGACTCGGATGCGCGCTTTGCCACACCGGGCGGTGCGTTGCTGAAGGCCGGCGATTCGGTCATCACTTACGTGGCGCGCAACTTGGAGCCGTACCGGGGGTTTCATGTATTCATGCGTGCACTGGCGCGCATACAAAAAGCTCACCCCACATGCCACGCCATCATCGTCGGCGCCGATGGCGTCAGTTACGGCTCCAAACCCGAGGATGCGCCCAACTGGCGCGAAAAGATGCTGCGTGAAGTGCAACTTGATCCTGCCCGCACCCATTTCACCGGGCGGTTACCAAGAGCGGACTATCTGCGGGTGTTGCAAGTGTCGGCAGCCCACGTCTATCTAAGCTATCCCTTCGTTCTGAGCTGGTCGGCGCTGGAAGCCATGGCCGTGGGCGCGCTCGTCATTGGTTCGGATACTGCGCCCGTGCGCGAGGTCATACGCAATGGCGTCAACGGGCGGCTGGTCGATTTCTTTGATATCTCGCGCATCACCACTGCGGTGCTCGACGCGCTACGCGACCCAATATCGCAACAGCCTCTGCGCCGGCAAGCAAGGAATGATGCTCAGAACTACGACCGCGAGGCCGGGCTGGCAAGGTATGACGAATTAATAGGGGCGTTGCCAGCGCTCAGGCTTTCGGCTGACATAGTTCCCGTGTCGGTCATAACGAGTGCGGCATGACAAAACGAACAGAAGATTGGGGTGGTATGAAGCTTTACATCGGTGGACAGAGTCCGAGCTTGCGGGCCGATAGCTTGTTGCGGGTGAGTAATAGTTTCTATGGCAAGTTCACTGCCGGCTTAAGGATGGCGTTCAAAACTCCCTTCCGAGGCTCGCGACGTAGTTGCAACTTGTTGGTCTTGCATGAGTCGAAGGTACGCCAGCAAGTGTTTTGAGTGTCATCCCTAATGATAATTTTATTGTAATTATGATTTCCGATAGGACAATTTGGTTTGAAATTTTCCCATCGAGAATTCCAAAGATCGCGCTTTTAATTGGAGTGATCGGGGTAGCGGCGGGGGTGTTTTTGTTTTCGGGGTATAAAAAATCCTGTGATATTTTTGATTGGATCCCAAATGTTAGGGTTATGGCGTCTCAGTCAAGCATGCCGTTGGCGATGGTTATTGCATATGGTGGGGCTTTAGTAATTGCTCCGATTATCGCGATTATAACGTGCTTTTCTGAGGTCAAAACTATACAGCCTTTTCAACGGCTGTTGCGCGCTAGAAGCGGAGTATCGAGGATCATTATGGCAGCTGGCATGATGATGATCGTGATGGCGCCGCACGTTTTGCCACTACATCCAAATATGTCTGTTAGATTTTTTGATGCGATAAAAACTAACGAATTGATACTTCTTTATTGGGCGGAGGGTATCTTGATGGTAAATTATTTTCTTTTGCTTTTACTTGCGTTGGAGTTGAGGAATTTAATTTATTATACGATTGGAAAATAAAATGTCTGAGTTATTTAATGAAATAAGTGAAAATGCATCGAGGTACTGGACGGGCGTTACTGCAGCTCTCTCAGAGGCAGCAGTGTGGCTTAAGGATGCTTCTTTGGCAAGTGCAACAAAATATGAGGCTCTGGGGCATCAGCTGACCGATTTGGCGGCTAATTATGCTCGGGGATTAATGGACATTGGTAATGGGTTGGGGTCGGCTCAAGAGCGTGCCATGCTGATGGACATGGGGAGTAAAATTATTGATAACGTTGAACAAATGCGTCAATCTGGATCGAAAGCCTTTACTAAAGCGGGAGAGAGTGCTGCTGCGGCAGCATACAGCGCAAGTGTAGGGAGAGCTGCGGGGATTGGCGGAGCGCTTGTAGATGCAGTGAATTTAACGCATGCGGTCCAAGATGCGATTGAATCTGGAAATTGGGACAAAGTTGGCGCAGTATCGGCGAGCATAGGAGCGGCTGCGGCATTTGGCGCGACTGCAGCTGAAGGCGTGGCGGCGGGTGCAGTAATACTCGGTATCGTTGGAGCGCCTGCAATAATAACAGTTTTCGTGGTTGCAGGTCTCGCCGCGATACTGGGGGATGCACTTGGGGTAACTATTTTTAAAGGCCTGAAGGGTATTGCGGATTCAGTCAACAATTCATATTTAGGCGCCCGCGGCTGGACTCCCCCTCGTGACCCATTGGTTCTGGTTCTGGATCTGGATGGCGACGGCATCGAAACCGTGGGGATTGGCGGCAATCCCGTCCTGTTTGACCACAGCGGTAATGGCGTCAAAACCGGCACCGGCTGGGTTAAACCGGACGACGGTTTTTTAGTGTTGGATCGCAACGGCAACGGACTCATCGATTCGGGCCGCGAACTCTTTGGCGTCGAT
>WQYW01000277.1 GCA_009781045.1 Alphaproteobacteria bacterium | reverse complement strand
CTGGCTGGTCAGGAATGCAGAACTCATGGCTGCATTGAGGATCTGCCGGGTCAATGGCGACTGGTCAAGGTACTGGGAGACGAAAATGGCCGCCTGAGGTCCCCCACGCTTTTAATCGCACCCAGGCGGAGGTTCCACTTTCATCGCTTTGCCCGTCGCTCTCTGCTTGAACAGAAGCGCCAGAACTGCTGTGATTCCCAATATGGTGACAGCTTTCGCGAAATGGTCTGATGCATCATCGGCAGCCCGGCAGGCTCACTTTTTGTTTGCGAGGCAGCATTTCTTGGCCTTGCGGCCGCTGCCGCAGGGGCAGGGATCGTTGCGCCCGACATCGCGCCAGGGATTGGTGACCGGGGTGGTCGGCGATTTCAGGAACGCGGGTGCCGGTTGCGCAGGGGGCACCGGGGGACTTGAAGAAAGCTGCGGAACGATATGGCGTGACAGCAGATCAACGAGATCCCAGTTTGCGATGTCGCTGAAATCGAACTCGTCGAGGCGGTCGCTGGCAAAGGGGTATTTCTCGGCAAAGCTGAGCATGTCCTCGAAATAGCCCTCACCGCGATCGGGATCGTCGGAGAAATTGTCGAGGTCCCTGAAATCGGCGACATAGGCTCGGCGCTGCACCAGGGGGTTGAGGTCACGAAAGCCGAGCATTCCGATGGCGAGCGCCCAGCTTTCGATCAGGACAAAATCGCCGGGTTGCGTGAGGGTACTCACGTCGAATCCGGAAAGAAACCGCCGCATGCGATCACGCGGGATCTTGCCCTGAAAGGTCAGGAAGGTGGTTGCGTTCAGGAGGTGGGAGCGGATCTCGACATCGGCGGAGGGGTCGGAAATGGCGACAAACAGTGCTTCTGCGTCCCAGTCGAACAGGCCGACGATGATGTTCGACAGATGGAGGCAGGTTCCCTCCACAAGATGGCGAACATGCAGCTTCGGTCGGCGCAAAAGGCGCAGGACCGGCTGGCAGCTGGCGCGATCACGCTTCGACGCCAGAAGATAGAGGCAGCGGCAGACCAGAATGCTGTGCTTTTGGGACAGCGTTTCGGCCGGTGCGGCGGATCCGATCACCGCCCGCATGTGAGGAGCGGTGTCAGCGAAGTTTTTGAGGCAGGCAAGGATGGTGGCGGGGCGCATATAGGGGGCGCTGGTGAGGTCGGCGAGGATGTCGTCGACGCCAGGCCCCGAAGCGATGTCCCCGGATCCGGCTTCGGCTCTGTCGGCGAAGTCCTGTATCAGTATAGGCAGGACATCCTCCGTGCCCGCAATTTCGCCAACTCCGAATTGGCGCAGGCGTTTGAGGTCTGTTGGTTTTTCCTCAGCCTGCCCGAGCATGAGATAGAAAGTTGGACGGCCTGGGATGACCTGACCGAAGTCGCTGAGGGCCATTCGGCGGTCGACAAGCGGTGTGAGATCGCGCAATCCGAGCAGCGCGATCACCTTGATCCAGGTCCCGGTCACCTGATTTTCGGGGCCGACCGTGTCATCAACCGGGAAGGAGGCCAGGAATTCCTGCATCCGGCCCCGCGCAATCCTGCCCTTGACGGTGAGGAAGCAGGCGGCTTCGAGGACGGTCGAGCGGTAAGGGGGCGACAGAGCGCGGTCGGCTGCGACGGCCAGGAGGGCCTCCACATCGCCATCGAAAAGAGTGGCGATGATGCGTGGCAGAACCTCGAGAGTGGCACCGCGGATCAGGTCGGGTGGTGTTTGCCGGCGCAGCAGGCGCGCCAGGGCCGGCCAGGTCTCGATGTCGCGCCTGCCGGCGAGAATAACCAGGGCGTTGTTGAGCGGGAGATTGTCATCGCTGGACAGCTGGGCGCCATCGGCGGCATGGGTGACGAGCGCGCGCAGCCCGGGCACATGGTCATCGTCGGCAAGAAAGGCCTGGATGGCCCCGGCGCGCGGCTTGCGGGTCGTCAGGATGGCGAGCGACTCTTTCGCGCCAGATGGCTGGTCGCTGTGGGAGCCGGAAAGTCCTGGATCCTGAACAGCCATGGTCAAACACGTCCGAATCATCAAACACGCCAGATAATGCGAAAGCCGAATGTCTCACAGACCATGGCCCCTGTCTTGCGTGAGGTGCGGATCTCGGGCACGGGTCGGATCTCAGGGCCCCGACCTGTGCCGGGACCCTTAAGAGCAGGCGAGGTCAGAGGTCGCGGGCTTTTCGGTCCCCCCGTTCTCTCGCAGAGCGACAGCCTCTCTCTCGCCCGGCGTGTGCCGGAGCATTGACGCAGAGTCCTTTGCCCGTGAGCTTGGCGGAGGCGGTATCGATTGACGCATGCTGTTCGGGACTAGTTGTGGTGCTGCATCGCCGATCGCTGTCTTGTGTCGCGCATGAAAGCATAGACCATCAGGGAGACGAAGATCACGGAGCTGAGATAGAAATAGAACCAGTGTTCGTGGCCGATGGTTTTGAAGTAGAGGGCGATTGCCGGCGCGGTGCCGCCGAACAGCGACACGGTGATGGCGTAGGGCAGGCCGACGCCAAGGGCGCGGACATTGGTCGGGAACAGCTCGGCTTTGACCACGGCGTTGATCGAGGTGTAGGCGGCGACGAACAGCCATGCGGCCGAGATCAGCACGAAGGCCATCAGGGGGGATCTGGTTTCTTTCAGCGTCATCAAAAGCGGCACGGTCGCCACCGATCCCATGATCCCGAAAAACAGCAGCACCGGCTTGCGGCCGATCCGATCCGAGATGGCGCCGTAAATCGGCTGCAGCAGGGTGGCAAAAACCAGGGTGCCGAAGATCACGATGGTGGTCTGGTCCGGCGTCAGTCCGACCGAGAGTCGGACGAAGGTCTGCATATAGGTGGTGAAGGTATAGAAGGCGGCGGTGCCTCCGGCGGTCAGGCCGACCACCAGCAGCAGTTCCCGGGGATGCTGCAACAGGTCGGAGAGCGCGCCGGTGGGGTGAACGGCCTTCCGGGCGGCGACGAAGGCCTCGGTCTCGGGCAGTTTGCGTCGCATCACCGCGGCAAAGATTGCGAGCAGGGCACCAATGGCAAAGGGTATGCGCCAACCCCAGTCCTTCAGCTGGTCGGCGGTGAGGAAGACCTTCTGCAACAGCAGCAGGACGATGATCGCGGTGAGCTGGCCGCCGATCAGGGTCACATACTGGAAGCTGGAGTAGAAGCCGCGGTGCCGGGGGTGGGCAACCTCGCTGAGATAGGTGGCGCTGGTGCCGTATTCGCCGCCCAGGCTCAGGCCCTCGATGACCCGTGCCAGCGCCAGGATCACCGGGGCGGCGAAGCCGATCGAATTGTAGGTCGGTGTCACCGCGATGATCAGGGAGCCCAGGCACATGCACAATACCGACAGCGTCAGCGACATCCGCCGTCCGAAGTGATCGGCAAGATAGCCGAACAGCCATCCGCCCAGGGGGCGCATGAGGAAGGTGGCGGCGAAAATCACGGCGGCGTTGAGCTGCTGGACGACAGGATCGTGCCCTGGAAAGAAGGCGTCGGCGAAGTAGAGCGCAAAGGCCGTATAGGCGTAGAAGTCGTACCATTCCACCAGATTGCCGATGGAACCGATGAAGATCGCCTTGATGCGCCGTCTGGCGTCGGCAGCATCAGGCGGCGGGGATACGGGTGCAGAGGCTTCGGTCACGGCGGATCTCCAGGCCGCCAGTGTGGCGGAGAAGGATTATTGCGCCCCTGTCGCGGAATTTTCAATTGACCGTGTGGCGCATCAGCGATTCTAAATGCGAATGATCCGCAACAGAATCGAACCGCGCAGAAATGTTCCTTGCCTCTCTCTGTGCTCTGCCCCCCCTCGGGCTTCGCGACCAGGGCTCCCCTCCAACCGTTGACGG
>WQYW01000276.1 GCA_009781045.1 Alphaproteobacteria bacterium | reverse complement strand
GCCTTGCGCCCGTCGTCTTGACCGGCTCCTGCGCCGGGTCTAATGGCCCAATCTGGACTATTTCATTCCACCGATGGATCAGGGATTGAATACGTGACGCTTACACAGAAATTGTTCGGCATCAAGGGACGGCTGCGCCGAAGTCAGTATTGGGGCTATTCGATTGCAACAGGTGTTGTGTTCTTTTTGCTCGCTTGGCTTATTTTAGGGATCCAGGGCATGCGCGGAGTTTCCTTGGACAACCCTGACGACGTTACGATCGCTCTCTTCCTGATTCTCCTTGTTCCCTTTGCATGGATGGGGATCTGTATTTCTGCGAAACGGTGCCATGACCGGGACCGTTCGGGCTGGTTCCAGATGATCCCTATGATCCCGGCCATTGCCTTGTTCATCCCGATCATTGGTGTGTACATAGAGGCCATTGGCCAGTCCATTTGCTGGATCTGGCTTTTTATTGAGCTCGGCTGCCTGGATGGCACGCAAGGGGAAAACCGGTTCGGACCCTCGCCAAAGGGCATCACGTCAGCTCAGGTCGCCAACGTTTTCCGGTGACGACAGGCGTTTCCAAGCGCAGCCTGCACTGAAACTGCGCTGATTGGGCAACGAACAGCGCAGGAATCGGGTGCGGCCCGTGCCGCAGCCGGCCATAACGGCTGGGCTGTCGGCGCGGGCGCAATCCCGTGTGCGGATGCGAAACGCCCGTTGCTGCGTGCCATGGCGGGTTTGTCGATTCACACTTTCGATGCGGCAGAAGGGTCTGCGATCTGCACGGATCCTGGAACAGTCCGGGTTGCTGGGGTCCTGTCGACGGTTCCGGGATACGTTGCGGGCGCTGCCGCAAAATCGGCTCTGTGCGCCGGATTTCCTGAAATCCGAACGGACTATTTCTATTTCAGTCAACCGGTGATCTCAGGGACAGACGATCCGGTGACGCGGACGCAGAAATAGTTCGGCATCCGGCAGATGGGTGGTGCCGAAGCCGCTATCGGGGCTATTTGATTGCGATCCACGCTGTTTTCCTTTTGATCCGTGATCCTATCTGTTTGAGCGCGGCCGCGCGCGCGGTGTGCCCGAGGGCAGGAGAGACGGTATCCTCCTCCTTGTTCTTGCTCTCTATGTAATGGAGGGAGCGGAATCTGTATCGGGGCGTAACGTTGCCACGACACAAGACGTGGCGCGCAGGTATCCGCAGATCCGTTTCATCCCGATCTCCGGCTGGATCTGGCTCTTGAGTGAACCCGCGCGTCTTCGGTGGCAGAGAGGGGGAAAACCGATTCGGGCCCTTGCCAGAAGGCATCCTGTCGAACTGTGTTGCCAATGTTTTCTGCGGATGAAAGGCGGAATTGCGGCCGGCCGCTGAAGCGGGTCGATGGCGGATGTGCCCAGGAATCGGGAGCAGCCACAGCTGGTATCCGGTTCTGTCACATCCCGCGCCCCGGGAAGGCGAAAGCCCGGCTCCGCCCGCGAAATGCCGGCCGGCGTTGCAAGGGAGCAGGGTGATCGCAGGTCCAACGTGAGAGGATTGAACCTCTCCCATGGACCATTCTGTCGCGGAACCGGACGGGTTGGCCCATAGCTGTTTCGAGGCCTGGGGTCCCTGAACGAAAGCGCCTGCGTCGTTCCTCCTCTGTGATCAGGCTGGCGGGCCTGCCGACAGCCGGGGCATTGTCCCGGGACGAGGCCCGATGGGCTCTACGTCGTTCGTATGTCGGGCAGGGTTTTTCCCGGGGGGCGCGCGCCAGGCGCCGCCCTGGCAGCGGCGGCTTTGCGAAGCCTTGCGCGTCATTGCGCAGGTGTTTCGATCTCGCGCAGCGCGCGGGCGGCATCGGCATGCCCCTGCTCGGCCGCCTTGCGCAGCCATTCGATCGCCGTGGCCGTGTCTGGTTTGGTGCCGTGGCCGTCACGATACATCTGGGCCAGGCTATACTGGGCGTCGGCGTAGTTCTGCTCGGCTGCCTTGCGGAACAGATCGAGGGCTCTGGAATAGTCCTGTGCCACGCCATTGCCCTGCTCATAAAACGCAGCCAGATTGTTCTGCCCTGCGGCGAGCCCCTGGTCGGCTGAGTTGCGGAACAACCGGATGGCCTCGCCGATGTCGAGGGCAACACCGCGCCCATCGCGGTACATTTCTCCGAGATTGTTCTGGCCCATTGCGTGGCCCTGTGCTGCGGACTTGCGGTAGAAAGCCACGGCCTCTGCATCATTTCTAGCGATGCCGAGTCCTTTCTCGTACATGTAACCAAGACCGACCTGACCGTCGGCGTTGCCCTGTTCGGCAGCTTTGCGGTACCAGCTGACTGCCTGTGTGTCATCGCGTGTGACACCAGTAGTCCCGTTAAAATAGACCCTTCCGAGATAGGCCTGAGAATTGGCGTTGCCGTGGTCGGCGGACTTGCGGAGCCAGAGCAGGGCCTGGGCGATGTCGCGCGCGACCCCTTGCCCGTTGAAATAGAGTGCAGCCAGATTGCCTTCGGCGTCGGCGTTGCCCTGGTCGGCGGCCTTGCGGAGCCAGAGCAGGCCCTGCCCATCATCGCGCTGGACGCCCCGACCGGTAAAATACATACCGGCGAGCAGAGTCTGAGCATCCGCGTTGCCTTGGTCGGCGGCCTTTTGGAACCAGTTGACGGCCGCGATGTGGTCGCGGGGGACACCCCGCCCGTCACGGAACATGGTGCCGAGCTTTGTCTGCGCCAGTGGGTTGTTCTGGTCGGCGGACTTGCGCAGCCAGGTGACAGCCACGGTGTCGTCCCGCGGCACCCCTGTTCCGCTCGCATATGCCTGGCCGAGATTGAACTGGCCCAGAGAGTTGCCCTGGTCGGCGGACCTCTGGAACCAGAGCACGGCCTGTGCGTCATCACGTGGCACGCCCTGGCCGTTGCGATACATCAAACCGGTCATACTCTGGGCAAGAGCGTAGCCCTGGTCGGCGGCCTTGCGCAACCAGATGGCGGCCTGGGTGTCATCCTGCGTGACTCCAGTTCCGTTCACATATGCGCGGCCGAGATTGAACTGGCCCAGAGCGTTGCCCTGGTCGGCGGCTTTTCGAAACAGGCTGAGAGCCTGCGCGTCGTCGCGTGCCGCGCCCCGGCCGGAGGAATACATAACACCGAGCAGGGCCTGTGCGTTGGAGTTGCCCTGATCGGCCGCCTTGCGGAACCAGCTGACGGCTTCGACGTCGTTGCGGGCGACGCCCTGCCCGGTAGCGTACAGGTACCCGAGCGCGGCCTGTGCGGCGGGCTCTCCGCGGCTGGCGGCAGCTCGCATCTCGGGAACATTCGAACCGGGCGCCCGGACCAGTTCACAGACTTTTTTTCGCATGACATCGAGCTTGTCATGCTCGATCCGGAACTGGCTTTCGACCTGGGCTGGAATTTGGCATCGGGTGCCATTGTCCGTGACAAATTTCAGCATGTCGGACATTGCATGGGCGAGCGCCGCATAGGCGCTACAGCCCTGTTCTGCGGTCAATCTGGATTGAGCCATCGTCTGCAACGCCTTGCCTTTGTCTTCGAGCTCCTGACGCAGCGGGCGAAAAGTCTTCATGCAATCGCCCGGAGCAGGCATGACGGGCGCTGCTATGGCGCTGGTCGGGCCGCCGATCGGAGCGGCACCATGGCTGGGGAAGGGGCCTGGGGCAGGCAGTGAAGCACCAAATGGCGGAGACGCCGCCTTGTGGTCCGACAAGGTTGCATTCTGGGCGGAAGCCGGTCCGGCGAGGCCAAGATCAAGTACAAGACCAAGTACGAGCGTGAAAGCGAGAGCTGGAATTTTCGTAATCGGTCAAAAAGTCGTGGGAATGGTGCCAGGCGGTCGCCGCCGGACAACCACCGCCTCCCGGGGTATGTTCGACATCAGGCCCAGCCTGTGCCCGCCCGGGAGACGGGAATTCTG
>WQYW01000275.1 GCA_009781045.1 Alphaproteobacteria bacterium | reverse complement strand
GAGATGGACGCGTAAGGCACATTGGTGCCAGGAGAAAACGATGGGTCAGAAGATCAATCCGATCGGACTGCGTCTCGGCATCAACCGGACCTGGGATTCGCGCTGGTTTGCCGGGAAGGCCGAATACGGCAAGCTGCTGCATGAGGACGTGCGGATTCGAGCGGTCCTGCACAAGGAACTCAAGCAGGCGGCAGTGGCGCGTATTGTCATTGAGCGTCCGCACAAGAAATGCCGTGTCACCATCCACTCAGCGCGGCCGGGCGTGGTGATCGGAAAGAAGGGTGCGGATATCGACAAGCTGCGCAAGAAGGTGGCCGACATCACCTCTTCGGATGTCGTTATCAACATCGTCGAGATCAGGAAGCCTGAGCTTGATGCCACCCTGGTCGCCGAGTCGATCGCCCAGCAGCTCGAGCGCCGGGTTGCTTTCCGTCGCGCCATGAAGCGGGCGGTGCAGTCGGCGATGCGTCTGGGCGCGGAGGGCATTCGCATCAACTGCTCGGGGCGTCTGGGCGGTGCCGAAATCGCCCGCATGGAGTGGTATCGCGAGGGTCGGGTGCCGCTGCATACGCTGCGCGCCGATATCGACTACGGCGTTGCCACGGCGTTCACGACCTTCGGCACCTGCGGCGTCAAGGTCTGGATCTTCAAGGGCGAGATCCTTGAGCACGATCCGATGGCGCAGGACAAGCGGATGGCGGAAGGCGAGGGCGGTGGCCGCCAGCGTCGCGACGCGGCCTGATGGACGACCGATTGTTAGGAATTTGAGGGCTCCAAGCCATGATGCAACCTAAGAAAACGAAGTTCCGGAAGGCGCATAAGGGTCGCATTCGCGGCGTCGCGACTTCGGGCGCGACGTTGGCGTTCGGCCAGTTCGGCCTCAAGGCAGCCGAGCCGGATCGCGTCACCGCGCGTCAGATCGAGGCCGCCCGCCGGGCGCTGACGCGTCATATGAAGCGCGCCGGCCGGGTCTGGATCCGGGTGTTTCCCGATGTGCCGGTGTCGAAGAAGCCCGCCGAAGTCCGCATGGGCTCGGGCAAGGGGGCGCCGGAATTGTGGGTGGTGCGGGTCAAGCCTGGTCGGGTTTTGTTCGAGATCGACGGGGTCAACACCCAGATCGCGCGCGAGGCACTGACGCTGGCGGCGGCGAAACTGCCGATCAAGACCCGTTTCGTTGAGCGCATTGCGGAGTAATCGAGATGGCCCAGATGAAAGTCGAAGACATCCGTGCGATGAGCGAGGACGAGATGGATGACGCCATCCTCAATCTGAAGAAAGAGCGCTTCAACCTGCGCTTCCAGCGCGCGACCGGACAGTTGGAAAACACCTCGCGGATGCGTGAGGCCCGTCGCGACATCGCCCGTATCAAGACCATCGTCGCGCAACAGCGCGCCAGGAAGAAATAAGAGGCTTGAGGAAGATGCCGAAACGTAGCTTGCAGGGCGTGGTCGTCAGCGACAAACAAGCCAAGACCATCGTGGTGCGCGTCGACCGTCGTTTCACGCACCCGATCTACAAGAAGACGATCCGACGTTCGAAAAACTACCATGCCCATGACGAGAACAGCGAGTTCAAGCCGGGCGACATGGTGTGGATTGAGGAGTCGCGGCCGATTTCGAAGCTCAAGCGCTGGACCGTGGTCCGGGGCGAGCACAAGAAGAGCGCCTGACCGGCGCGCTCCGTATGGCAGCGTGCCTCTTTTTTGAGGCGCGGCTGGCGGACGGGCGGGCAGATCGATGGCTAACCGTTTTTCGCGTGGCTTCGCTTCGCGCGAGCTAAATAGAAAGAGGACGAGGTGCATCAATGATTCAGATGCAGACCAACCTCGACGTGGCCGATAATTCCGGCGCACGCCGTGTCATGTGCATCAAGGTGCTTGGAGGTTCCAAGCGCCGTTACGCCACCGTGGGCGACGTCATTGTCGTTTCGATCAAGGAAGCGATCCCGCGTGGCAAGGTCAAGAAGGGCGACGTGATGAAGGCCATCGTGGTGCGGGTCCGCAAGGACATCCGCCGCCCCGATGGCTCGGTGATCCGTTTCGACCGCAATGCCGCAGTGCTGATCAACAACCAGTCAGAGCCGATCGGCACACGTATCTTCGGGCCGGTGCCGCGCGAGCTGCGCGCCAGGAACCACATGAAGATCATCTCGCTGGCGCCGGAGGTGCTGTGATGGCGGCGAAAATTCGCAAGGGCGACAGGGTCGTGGTGTTGACCGGCCGCGACAAGGGCAAGACCGGCGAGGTCTTTGAGGTGCGCCCCGAGGACGGCACCGCAATGGTGCGCGGGGTCAATATGGTCAAGCGCCACCAGAAGCAGACCCAGAGCCAGGAGGGTGGCATCCTTTCCAAGGAGGCGCCGATCCACCTGTCCAACATCGCCCATTTCGACAAGGACAAGCGGCCGGTGCGGGTTGGATTCAAGACCCTCGCCGATGGCAGGAAGGTCCGCGTTGCCAAGAGATCGGGAGCTGAGATCGATGGCTGAGACGGCTTACATCCCCCGGCTGCGTGCCGAATATGATCGCAGCATCCGTGCGGCGCTGACCGAGAAATTCGGTTATCGCAACGTCATGCAGGTGCCGCGGCTGACCAAGGTGGTGCTCAATATGGGCGTTGGCGAAGCCGTCAATGACCGCAAGAAGGCGGAGACGGCGGCAGCGGAGCTGACGCAGATCGCCGGCCAGAAGGCGGTGGTGACGTTTTCGCGGGTGGCGATCGCGACCTTCAAGCTGCGTGAGAACCAGCCCATCGGCTGCAAGGTCACGCTGCGCAAGGCTCGCATGTATGAGTTCATTGACCGTCTGGTGACCGTGGCGCTGCCGCGGGTGCGCGACTTCCGCGGCCTGAACCCGAAGAGCTTTGACGGCCGTGGCAACTATTCGCTCGGTCTCAAGGAACACATCATTTTTCCGGAGATCGACTTCGACAAGGTCTCGGAGGCCCGTGGCATGGACATCACGGTGTGCACCACGGCGACGACCGACGAGGAGGCGCGAGCCTTGTTGGCCGCATTCAATTTCCCGTTCCGGCAGTGAGACCAGTTCTCAGACGCGGATCCCCAGGAGCCACGCATGGCAAAGAAAAGTTCAGTTGAGAAGAACAACCGGCGCAAGCGGATGGCGAAGAACGCCGCCCCCCGACGCACGCGGTTGAAGGAGATCATAGCCGATCAGAAATGCCCGGAGGACGAGCGTTTCCGGGCGATGCTCAAGCTTGCGGAGATGCCGCGCAATTCTTCGGCGACGCGGATTCGCAACCGCTGCGACCTTTCGGGGCGTCCGCGCTCGAATTACCGCAAAAACCGGCTGTCGCGTATCGCGCTGCGGGAGCTGGGCTCCCGGGGCATGGTTCCGGGCCTGGTGAAGTCGAGCTGGTAAGGAGGGCGCGAAGATGTCAACGCACGATCCGATCAGCGATCTCATCACCCGCATCCGCAACGCCCAGATGCGTTCGAAGAGCAAGGTGTCGACGCCGGGTTCCCGGATGCGTCAGAACGTGCTCGATGTGCTCAAGGCCGAGGGCTATATCCGTGGCTATGCCGCAGTGGAGCACCCCTCGGGACGCAGCGAGCTTGAGATTGAGCTGAAATATTTCCGGGGCGCACCGGTGATCCGCGAAATCGAGCGGGTCTCCAAGCCCGGGCGGCGGGTCTATGCTTCGGTGAAGAACCTGCCGCGGGTCAATAACGGGCTCGGCATTTCGGTCTTGTCGACACCAAAGGGAATCATGGCAGACCACGAAGCGCGTGATGCGAATGTCGGTGGCGAAGTCCTGTTCACGGTGTTCTGAGAAGGATTTTTTGAACCATGTCTCGTGTTGGCAAAAAGCCTGTTGTGGTGCCGTCGGGCGTCACCGCCACCATTGACGGGCAGACCGTGAAGATGAAGGGGCCGAAGGGCCAGCTTCAGTTCGTGGTCCATGACGATGT
>WQYW01000274.1 GCA_009781045.1 Alphaproteobacteria bacterium | reverse complement strand
GCTGATCGAAGGAGACGTTGACCCACGACCAAACCACAAGCGCCTGAACTCCGGCGTGCGTGCCCACAATTTTAGGCTTGCTTGGCTGGCTGGCGCTTGGCCAAACGGATTTGCATGTTTCATATGGCGAACAAACCTGGAACTCTGCGGAGATTCACTCAAAATCTGGTGCCGGTTGAAAGAAAGTGTCGCTTGTATTTTCCTCCTTGACTCAAAATTCCCCATGTGAGGGGCAAACGGCCTTGAGAAAGCGCCTCTTTCTGCTGCCGCGACCCGCCGCGACAGCCCGCCAATGGCATCTTGCGAATTCCTCCAAAATGGCTATCTTGCCGGAGGTGAGGGGCGAGCTTTCGCCCACCCCTCGTCCTTCAGATCATGAAGTCAACCCGGATGTGGACCTGCCATCCCATCCGGGTTTTTTTCATGCTGAAGGAAATGCTGATGGGCAGGAACCACATCGGCAAGTCCTCCGGTTTGACGGCAAGGCCGGTTGCCTCGGCCGGGGATGCCTATCACCCCCGGTACGCATACACGCAGCTGCTTCTGCCGCCAAAACCCGCTTCCTGATTCGTTTATTTAATTTACCGCTGTTGCAACCGGTCAAAATACAAATCAATTGTATCGAGTATCGACAAAACCGATGAAAATATTGCGGGCGATCCCGGAATTGATGGAACTCGGGACTATCGTTCAGTGTTCAGTCCCAGCCATAGAACATGGAACCGGGTGGCGAAACAGCTGACAACAACCTTCCTCTCATCGACGCCCGCTCCTGGCTCCGACGGAGTGTTTCCCGGAGGCATTGACACGCCGATTGGCTCGCGGTGAAATCCACGCCGCTCTGTGCTGACATCGTCAGCACCTTGCTGTCGCGCCGCAGGGATCGCGAAACTTCCCTGGCCCGCGATCCCGCGCATCGCAGCCGAAGAGATGGCACCACCCACTCAGGCAATCGATGATCCATCGGCGGATTTAGAACTTCGACCGCCAATTCTGCCCGCCGCGCTTGCGCAAGACCTGCGATCGGCGGCAGGCGAGTTCGAACCACCACCTCAACACAAGCGGCGGAACAAGGAGCAAGGAGCCACACGCCTCAAGGTCAGTTCCCGCCGGCCTTGCAGGAACCCCAGATCCCTCGGCAGAGACCGCCGGGGCAGCCGGAGTTGCAGCGGAATAAGCCAGACGGTTCATCTTTGCCGCTTGCAAAAGATCGCTGCACTGCCCCCCCGGAAGGAGGTCCTTCGCGAGAGGCCATCGATCATCGATCACAACGTGCAGAAACTTTGCTGGCTCCCCCTTTGACCCGCCGTCGGCCCCGCGCACATCGATTATCTATCGCGCGAGATTTAAATTCGGCGGGACTGCTGACACACCCCCGCCAATCGGCTAGCATTGCACTCAAACGGCGGGACTTGAGACCAAACCGGGCCGCATCACACGAGGGTGGAAATGCCGATTCCCTGCACACCGGATCTGCGCTGGCGTCTGATCGAGAGCGCGCTGGAAAACGCGGCACCGGACCTCCTGATCCGGGGCGGAAAGACCTGGAACGCCTATACCGGTGAAGTGGAAATTGCCGACATCGCCATCTGCGGCGACCGCATCGCCAAAGTCGGGACATGGAGCGCGGCACTCGATGCGGCAACGTCGGTCATTGATGCCACCGGCATGATCGCGGTTCCCGGCTATATCGAACCCCACACCCATCTCTCCCCTTTCTGCAGCCCTCTCAGTTTCGCCGAACGCGCCGTCTGCCACGGGGTCAGCTGCGTTGTCTTCGACCAGCTGATGCTCGCCCTGCCACTGGGGCCGGAGGTGCTCGAAAGAGTGACCACCGCGCTCTCGCAAGCCTCCCTGCCGCTGTTCTTCTGGCTGGCGCGCACCGCCTCGCAATCGCGTTTCCGCGATGAGGAGGCCTGGTTTGGCCCCGAGATCGTGCGCCGGCAGCTCGAAAGCCCATCCTATCTCGGCACCGTCGAAATGACGCGCTGGACCGAGTTGCTCGACAAGCGCACCGCGATGCGCTTTCTTGAGGTCTTCGAGCAGTGCCGTTCTTCAGGCAAGCTCAACGACGGTCACTTTGCCGGGGCCCGCACCCAGAAACTCGCCGCGCTCGCCACCACCGGCATCCGATCCTGTCACGAGGCCATCACCACAGAGGAGGCACTTGACCGGCTGCGGCTCGGACTCTGGGTACTGCTGCGCCATTCCAGCCTCCGGCCCGACCTGCCGGTGCTGCTCGACGTCATCGGGAAGACCCGCTTCCACGACCGCCTGGTGTTCACCACCGACGGCGCCACGGAACTGCGGATTGATGAGCGCGGCGTCAGCGACGGCCTCATATCCCTTGCGCTTGAGCGCGGCGTTGCGCCCGACATTGCCTATCGCATGGCAACACTCAATCCGGCGACCTATCTCGGGCTTGACGACGATCTCGGCGCGGTAGCGCCGGGGCGCATCGCCAATGTCAACCTGCTCGACAACCTCAATAATCCCACACCGCGCGTGGTGATCTGCCGCGGCAGGGTTGCCGCCCGTGACCGGCAGCTGACAGTGCCGGCTCCCAGCGCAAGCTTTCCCTGGTCGGCAGTTTACCGCACGGATCTGCTCTGCGTGCCGGCATGGGACGCTGCACGCTTCTTCCTTCCCGCAGACGCCCCCAACCCCTTCCCTGCCGGCCGCCTGGTCAACGGCGCCATCACCCGCGTGGCACCGACGGCGCTTACCGCCTCCGACAAAGGTCTCTGGCCCTCCGAGCCCGACACGCTGGTCCTCGCCGTCACCGATCGCAGCGGCGCCTTTATCAGCCGCGGCATCATCCAGGGCATGGGTGCCGGCATCGACGTGATCGCCACCAGCTACACCACCAATGCCGGAATCCTGGTCCTCGGGCGCACCCCGGAAATCATGGCCGAGGCGCTCAAGCGTCTGCGCCGCCTCGGCGGCGGCTCCGTTGCGGCATCGACCGACGGCAAATGGGTGGAATTCGCATTCTCCATGAGCGGCATTCACTCAACCTGTGACTTTTCAACCGGCGTCGAAGCCGCTCGCCGGTTCAGCGACCTCCTGAGAGAGGCCGGCTATGCCCACTCCGACCCTGTCTATACGCTGCTGTTCCTGACCGCCGATTTCCTCCCTGAGGTGCGGGCCACCGAGGCCGGCTGGTACAGCGTCAAAGACGACCGGGTGCTCTTCCCGGCGGAAAGTCTCTCCGCCCCCTGACGCGGCAGGCCGCGTTTCTGCATGGCCTGCATGAGGCCGTGGACGACATTCTCGGCGGTTTCCGCCAGATACCACTGCGCATAGCAGAGAATCCGCAGGTAGTCATCGATGATGGCGAGGAGATGCGGCGTAAGCAACCGGTTTTCCGTCAACACCTTGCGCGATCCGTGGTGGTAACCCCAGTGCCACAATCCGCCCACATGGGCTGCCTCATAGCTGCGCACTTCGAGCGTCGCCAGCCGCGCTTCGGCAGCGTCGCGCGTCATTGCGGTCAGTCTTTACGGGCATTCTATCCAACACCGTCTTGACCTGCCTCGTCTCCAGCAATTCGACCGGAAAGCCGCCAACGTCCCGCATGGGAGGGTAGAGCCATTGTGACAGGGGGCCGGCCTCCAAGCCAATCCGCACAAACGAGACCCGGAGGTTGGTGAACCACTCAATCAGGGCTTTCGGCTTTCGGCTCGCTCAATACCTTCGCCTCGCGAAATATTGTTCCATCCTGATCCACCACACACACGGCAGATTCTTTCACTGACACATTGATTCCGGCATAATAGTCCATGGTCGTCCCCTATTTGGTGAGCGGATCAACTGTGCCGAATCCGGTTGGGAAAACATCAGTTTGCGGGACGACCACCTTCCTGCCAAGATCAAAACTGGGAGCGAAGCGGCTTGAGGCACCAGCGGAGGCCCGTTACCCCATCTCAAATATCG
>WQYW01000273.1 GCA_009781045.1 Alphaproteobacteria bacterium | reverse complement strand
GCCGCTTGCCTCCGGCATATTTCGAGCACTCCCGAGGATCACGTCCGGGAACCGCCGTATGCGTGCTGTGCAATCACGCATCCTGCGGCAAGAGCTGATGGTCGAGACTTCAGGCTCAAATGAACTCCTGCACACAATACCGGTTGTGTCGCCAACGAGATCAAGGATCAAGATCAATCTCAGGCATCCGCGCAAAACTCAAACGTCTCGATCCCAATTTCTGCCAGATCGTCGACACCTACGCCCGCATGACCGAGCGCGCCGAACCTCGCTCGCTGCCTGCCGAACGCATCCCTGCTGGCACCAGTGTCGGCATGACCCTCCATCACGTTTCCTCCAATGTGCTCTCCGGTCTGATCGAGTCCCTGGCCGGCCCCCTATAACGGTCACGCGACCTCCCGGTGCTGGCCGCCCAGCTCCAGCTCGAGGCCGACGACCTCCTCCATCTCGGCGTAGCCCCGCAGCTCCTGCGCTTCGTCCAGTTCAACGAGGGCGACCTCGTTCCTCGTTCTCACCGAGGCCCGCAAGGACCTTTTCGCCGAGCATCTCGTCGCCTATGTGCCGGTGATGGGGCTGGTTGCGCCGCGTGCTCAACGAGCGGCCCTCACAATACTCGTCCTTGAGAAAAAGGCACTCCAGGACACACGGACCTTTGATGGCATCCACGGCGGTGATGACATCCGCCGGCTTCACACCAGCGCCCTTTTCCAGCATCGCCGCTTTGTTCTTCGACAGCTCCGAGCGTTCATAGAACTGGCTCTTGATCTGCCGGTCGAGCTCGCGCACGCTCCAACCGCCGCGCACGGCTTCCATCTCGTAGAACTCGCGGGCGTGGTCATCCTTGATCACAAGAAGCCGCACATAGCCAGACCACGGCAACGAGAACACCTCCGACAGTTCGGCGATACTGAAGGCCCAAGACGCTGTCTCGGATTTCTCGATCGGGACATCGGATCGAGTGTCGAGACCCTTGTCGCCCTGAAACCCTGCCCTCTTCAAGGCAGAACGGTGTTGCCGAGCGGCATCCCGAAATCTCAAATTCACCCCTCCCAAAGCACCGTCTCCCGCGGGACCCCGCGTCAGCACCGAGTCTTTGACGGGTCGTCCAGACTCCCGACGTCAATGCAAGCCTGGCTGTTCACAGCTTTCAGAACAGGGAGTCGAACAGGTTTCGGGTATCGTCCGACATCCGCCGGAAATGGCCGGACAGACTATTGATCTCGACGCAGCCACCGCGCAGTTTCAGGGCCGACTCCGCCCCTGCTTTCGGGCCAAGACGGATCACGGCGAGCTGGGCGGCAGACAGCGGGCGCAGGATGATCGCCGTTCCGTCAACACCGATCGCGGCATGGTCGGCGCATGTGCGCGGAACCTTGTGCGTCACCATGGCTTTGTGCTCACCGGCGTACCAGTCCCACGGCCCTCTTCGAGTGAGGCCGAACCGGGCAGCACCTTCTTCGGCGTCCAGGATTTCGGCGACGGTCATCCGCGCCAGCACGTGGAGCTGACCCGGCCCCTCATCGCCGTTGTTGAGAATTTCCCTGGTCCAGTCCCTGGCCCAGTAGGTGATGTAACCGTCCATCAGGTCTGTCGCCTCCACCACGCATCAAGGGGGTCCGATGGCGCGAAGCCCATGTCAGCCGGGCGTTCGTTGACGCCCTCGCACAGCACGCAGCGCACTCACCGCTTCCATCACCACCCGGCGCCAGGATCCGATTTCGTCAACGACCGCCAACAACTGCGGGGCCTGGACCTGCTGCCTGCAGACCCGCTGTGGCGGCCGTGGCACCTCGGCGCAGCCTGCCTCACTGACGCAGCATGATCAGGGTGCTGCCGGTATCGGGGACCCGCCGCCACTGGGCGTTGTCATCGGCCTCGAACTGCCAGCTCTCGCCGCCCTTCGCGGTCAGGATGATCTGGCCATGGTCAAGCCGCCACTGCACCGGATCGAAGCGGTTGATCTCGCTGTCGCAAGTGCCCTTGAGAAAGACCTGGAAATTGTCGGTTCCGGCCTCGTTGTTGGTCAGGGTCAGACCGCAGACCGTGCGTCCGTCGCCATGGACCATGCTCCAGTCCCCGATCATCTGATCCATCGAGCGCGTGGTCGAGCGTGCCGCGGCGAGATCCTGGAGGATATAGACCCCCTCGCCCTGGCGCAGTCCCTCGAAAATGCCCGATTCCACTTCCGTGAAATCGATCACGGCTTCGCCATGCGCGTTCTGCAGCCGCACGATGTCGAGGCCGCGGATGCTCCAGCCCACGATCTCCCTGGTGAAGGGCAGGCTGTCCTTGCAGGTGGGGTCAAGTTCGACTTTCGCCCCCCCTGGTGCATCGCCCTTGAGCGTGATGGCGCAGGTCTTGCTGCGCTAGGTGGTGGAGAGTTCCCACTGCCCCACCATGTCCCGCTTCAGCGTCGTGACATCCTGAGTTCGCACTGCCGACGGCAGCATGGCCAGCAGCGCCGCGAGCGAAACGGCCAGCACGCCTGCACGATCTCTCTGAACTGTCATCATCGCGTCCTCACGGGTGTTTCCGGTACCGGCGTCAGCGGCGGATTACCAGCAAACCAGGCTTTGAGATTGTCGATCACCAGCTGGTCCATCGCCGTGCGGGTGACCACAGACGCGGAACCGATATGGGGCAGCAGCACGACATTTTCCATGGCCCGCAGGGCTTCCGGGACCACGGGCTCCGCCGCGAAAACGTCGAGACCGGCGGCGCAGATTGTCTTTGCACGCAGCGCCTCGACCAGGGCGGTTTCGTCAACCACCGACCCCCGCGCCACATTGATCAGCACGCCGCGGGACCCCAGCGCCGCCAGCACCTCCGGATTGATGAGGTGATGGGTCGCGGCCCCGCCGGGCACGATGACGATCATGGTATCGACGGCATGGGCCATCCCGATCAGGTCGGGGTAGTGGCGGTAACCAAGCCCTTCGACCTCATGGCGGGCATGATAGACCACCGGCACACGTGCGGCATCAAGGCGACGTGCCACCGCCTGTCCGATCCGGCCCATGCCGACCAGACCGACTTTGCGATCGCGCAGCGAGCCTGCGCTCAGCGGATAAGTGCCGTTGGACCACTGGCCGGAACGCACGAAGTGGTCGGCGGCGATGAATTCCCGCAAAGTCGCGACCAGAAGCGCCAGCGCCACATCCGCAACCTCCTCGGTCAGCACATCCGGGGTGTTGGTGACGACGATGTCATGGGCACGGGCGAATTCGGTGTCGATATTGTCATAGCCGACCCCGAAACTGGCCACGATCTCAAGATTCGGCAGCAGAGACAGGGCCGTCGCACCCGCATTGACGGTGTAGTGGGTTACCGCCAGGCCCCGGATACGGGAACGCAGCTCCGGACTGAGACGACCGAGGTCCGTTTCCGTCGCCACCCTGTGGACAAGAAAGGAATCGGGAAAACCACTGTCGAAGAGAGGCCGCAGCGGACCTGAGATCAGAATCTCGGGTCGGTTCTCAGATCCTGACTTTACCGCCATCGGCTGTCCCATGGTCGCCTGTTTCGACCCACGTTCCATTTCTGGAACGACTGACTATACTCCCTTTTTGATGTTGAGGAGGCCGCAGCCCCGCACCCGGCATCTCATCATGGAGGTGCTTCGTGGCAAAAGAGTGACATCCTGGCTTGTGCAAAGGCAATTTCCTCGGGGTTCAAGCCGAATGCGGGAGGTGTAAGCTCCCCTGTATCCAACCTGGGCTGTTACCTCAAATGGAAGTTAACGCCAGCACACCCAGGATGGCAATGGATGGCAATGCTTGCAACTCCCGCCTTTGCTCACAACATTGGGGGGCCCCTGCCCTGGGGGGAGACATGCAGGATATTTCCGGCACACTGGCAAGCCTGGAGGACGACCTTGAGAAAGCTTTTTGCCCCTCGTGACTGGGGCGACATCCGCTGGCCGGAGTTTGCCGCCATGGAGGCCGCACGCTGGATCGCGGTCCTGCCGCTCGCCGCCACCGAGCAGCACGGTCCCCATCTGCCGCTCGGCACCGATGTCCTGATCGCGAAGGCCTATCTGAAAGAGGTCCGGGCGCAGCT
>WQYW01000272.1 GCA_009781045.1 Alphaproteobacteria bacterium | reverse complement strand
TCGGGCATAAGGGCGTGCCAGCACCACGTGACTCCTGATCCAAGGAGGACGATCCAGACCACCCATAGAGTAACGATAGCTATGCTTTCGAAATTGTCCCGAAAGCGTTCTGTTCGGCGGTGCTCCGACGCTGCCGCCTGCCTGGCTATCTCTTCAGCTGTCATCCCTTGCGAGAACAGCCTGGCCTCGTTTGTTCCATCGTCGGCAGCGGCGATCGGAACTGTGATTGACACAGCCTCGGATTTTGGAACCGTCCTGATTTCTTTTGCTGTCAGCGCTTGTGACAGCAGCTTGGCCTCGTTTGTTCCGCCGTCGGAAGGTGTGGCTGACATGGCGGCAGACACAATCTCGCAAGCTGTGGAACCTTCCGGATTTTCATCAGACACGCGTGTCGCTCACTGACTGACTGCGGCGAGACGTGAATAGTAATCTTCAATTATGTCGTTGGAAATGACTACGCCGAATTTGCCCGGCGCATATGTCTCTGCCCATGGCGATCCTGGTTTGTGGGTGATGCGAGACAAGGCTGGTCCAGTCATTCGTCCGTAGATCTCATACACCTGAAGGATAGTGCTATCCTCCTGCGGGTCTAATGGCTTATCGTTGTTCGTTACAGGCAAGGGCCCGACAACGGGCTGGCTCTTATATCTCCGCGTCGAGTTGTAAAGGACAGGAATGACGGGGCCGTATTGCCAAGCTTGTACTTCGTCACGGATCAGCGGACGTCCGTAAAGGCCGAGCATCCATCCGTGCGCGATGTAAACAAGCTTGAGCAGCTGCATCGGGGTGAGCGCATTTTTCTCGGGCTCGGCCAGCTCCAGGAAGCGATTCGCAATTGTCACACTGTCATGCATTGCAGGTTCCAGCGAGAGGTCCATTGAGCGAAAAGATAAGCCAACAAAGGCCTTAACGGTAGGCGCTAACGAAAAGGAGAAGAATCTGCCTTGCGGGATCGCAACATCGCTCATTGCCATGGTCTATCGCTTTCCAATCTGTATCTTGGCGATGCAAAAAAGAGACAGATCCCTCCTCTGCATCAGCGCACTGCCACAAATTAACGCTCGGCAGTCAGAATCGTTCCGCCTGGTTCCAGGAATATTTTGCGATCGCCATCATTTCCCACCTGCGAGCTGTTCGCAAGGCTACGGGCACTCCCATGGACGTGCCAAGGGTCAAGGTCGCGAGCAGGTGCAATGAAGCGCAGTCATGCAGGTTGTCGGGGAAACTGTGCCGCTGTGTCACGCTGGAGGAGGTGTCTGCCCGGGGCTCTTGCCTGCCGAACGGTCTTTCGGTTCGATCCACAATCGACAATGGCAAAAGGTGGGGGACGGTTCCACGGACATGGCAATTCCCCCATAATTGTCCTGAGGTTCCCCGTCTGTCTGATACGCAGTAATGGGTGGGCGCCGACGGCGTTGGGGCGAGATCAGGGGCGTATCCATCCCGCTTGCCTTGAAAAGCCTGAGGGGAGCTTTCGAGATGCGCACCAGGTGATGGTGTGCGCCAGGCGTTGTCGCCGGCGTGGCGGTCAGGTCAGGTGTGGAGGCAGATGTGCTGGAGCGGGAATTTCTTATCGATCTCTTCGCCGATTTCGGGCCCATCACCATCCGTCGCCTGTTTTCCGGCTACGGTATTTCCGTCGATGGCACCACGTTTGCGCTGTCGCTGCGGGGCGCGCTCTATTTCCGGGTGGATCAGGACAGCATTCCACGCTTCGCGGCCGAGGGGGCGACGCCCTTCACCTATCAGAACCACCTCCGCAGCGTGACCATGAATTCCTACTGGCAGGTGCCGGCGCGGCTGTTCGACGATTCGGAAGAACTGGCGCAATGGGCGCGCCATGCTCTGGCTGCTGCCGAGGCAGCTGCGGCGAAGAAGCGGGCGAGGAAGTTGGAGCCGGGAAGGCCAGGTTCTGGCGTTGCCAAAGGGGCGGGGACGCGGTCAGGAACCCGTGCGGACGGCAAGGTGAAGTCCAGGACGTCCGGGTTCGGGAGGAAGGCTGTCCCAAAGAAGACAAGTCCGAAGAAGGCCGTCCCGCGAAAGGGCATCCCGAAGAAGACAGTGCCGAAGAGCAGGCGTTCGAAGGCCTGAAACGCCCCTCACATCTGTCAAAGGGCCGGTTGAAGCTGTGGTTCGGCGGCCCACCGCGACGCCGCAACGATCGTCTCGGCTGCGCGTTCAGCCACGCACCGGGCGGAGCAGAAAGGCGGGAAGATGCGAGTGATCGCCCGGTTCTGAGTCACGCTCCTGCCTGGGATGCTTTGCTGCCGCCCGCCCCTTCGTGGTGGCGTGCGCCTTCTCAGCCGGATGGCCCTTCTCGGCCAGATGCCCTTTGGCCCCGGTGTGGGCCTTGGCGGAGTGATCCTTTGCCGCAGCGTGGGGTCTTTGAGCCTTTTCAGCCAGGTGTGCCTTTTCTCCCGAATGGGTCCTTGCTGTCGGGTGTGCCCGTTCCGCAGCATGCGTCTTTTCTGGTGAGTGCGCCCTTTCCGCATGCGCACTGGCATGGGCTTTGGCGGCATGGGCTCTGGCTGGAGCGGCAGGCTGCTCCGCGGCCTCCGGGGCGTGATCCGCACGATGGCGGGACGACCTGCGATCTTCCTCGCTGTGGCGGGATCGGGGGCGGGAAGTGGCGCCGCGCTCGCGGCGCTCGTGGCCGCGCTGCGGCCGCCGCGACCTTGTCGAGGTCTCGCTGTCGCTTGAGGCGCTGTAGTCGCCTTCCGCCTGGGGAATGTCCTGACCGATCAGCTTTTCGATGGCCTGCATCGACTTCTGGTCGAGGGGCGTCACCAGCGAGATCGCGGTTCCGGCGCGACCAGCCCGGCCGGTACGGCCAACGCGGTGAACGTAGTCGTCGGGATGGTGGGGAATATCGAAATTGAAGACGTGGCTGACTTCCGGAATATCGAGGCCGCGTGCGGCCACATCGGATGCCACCAGGAGCGGCAGTTCACCCTTGCGGAACTGGTCCAGCGCCGCCATCCGGGCCGGCTGGTCCATGTCGCCGTGCAGCGCCCCGGCGCTGAAGCCGTGTTTGCGCAAAGAGCGGTGAAGGATGGCGACATCGCGCTTGCGATTGCAGAAGATGATCGCGTTTTTGAGATCCCTGGCTTCGCGTAACAGACGCCTGAGCAGTTCGCGCTTCTCGCGTGGTTCGCGGCCCGAGGGCACCTGGGACTGGCTGACGGTCACCGCCGTGGTTGCCGGTCGTGAAACCTCAATGCGCTGCGGATTATGCAGAAACGCCTCGGTGACCCGACGGATTTCGGGAGGCATGGTGGCGGTGAAGAACAGCGTCTGGCGGGTGAACGGCACCAGCTTGCAGATGCGCTCAATGTCGGGGATGAAGCCCATGTCGAGCATGCGGTCGGCCTCATCGATGACCAGGAGTTCGACGCCGGTCAGAAGCAGCCCGCCACGCTCGGTATGGTCGAGCAGGCGTCCCGGGGTGGCGATGAGAACGTCGACACCACGGGTCAGACGCGAATCCTGGTCGCCGAAAGAAACGCCTCCGATCAGGAGCGCGACATTGAGTTTCTGGCCCGCGCCATAGCGGTCGAAATTTTCCTTGACCTGGGCGGCAAGCTCGCGGGTCGGCTCCAGGATCAGGGTGCGCGGCATGCGGGCCCGGGCGCGCCCTTTTTCGAGAATGGTCAGCATCGGCAGCACAAAGGCTGCGGTCTTGCCGGTGCCGGTCTGGGCGATGCCGAGCACATCACGGCGTGCCAGGACATGGGGGATCGCCTGGTCCTGGATCGGCGTCGGGGTGGTGTAGCCGGTGGCCGCTACGGCAGCCAGGACCTTGTCGGAGAGTCCAAGATGGGAAAAGGACATTGAGCCTCTGCTCGAAACCGCCGTCCGGAATCGAAGGTAAAAAGGCTGCCGCGTTCCACCCCGCAAACGGCGCACTTATGGGTAAGCTGGGGGTACTTAAATCACGCAGGCATAGCGCTCGACCTCGGCAAACGCGAAGCGAAGCCGGGTCACATCAAGCGGGGAACATAGGGGGAATTTGGCCAAAGTCAATGGAGGAGTGTCAAATTGTCAGGGTGATCGGGTGAAGGAGACATCAAAAGACGCGTGACAGGGGGGGGAATCCTCTGAATCGATTGGCCCACTGATTCGGCTGATCGAGGAACAACCATGACCCAGGATGCAAAGGTGGCGT
>WQYW01000271.1 GCA_009781045.1 Alphaproteobacteria bacterium | reverse complement strand
GCCGTCCACCGGAGGCGTCAAAACAGGGCGTCGATATTTCGGGCACCACACAATGTGATGCTTCAGCGAAAACACCGCCCCAGCGTTTTTAACATACCGTTTTGCCGCCATACCGAACGATATGTCCGACGGATACACAAGTCAACCGCCGCACTCCGCGCATAGGCGCGGACCGGCATTCCTCTGCCGCCTAAAGGCGGCAGGCCCCAGCCGGAGGTTATGATGGGGCTGCAATCGACCTCAACCTGGCTTTTTCCGACTACTGGTTCTGGGGCTCGCGCAAAGGGCCGGTTCAATATCGCAATCGCATGCCGTTCGAGATTGTCGAGATTTTCGAACGCCACGGCTTCATCTGGGGTGGCAAGTGGTATCATTTCGACACCATGCATTTCGAGTACCGCCCGGAACTGCTCGGGCTCCGCGGCGACTGATTTGACCGGCTCATTATGGCCAGGCAAGCCGCCTGGCCCCCTGGGAACCGCCCATAGAGACTGTGAAAGAGGCCCGACATGCCGGGAGACGGCACCTCGACACCACCATCCGATCCTCGGCTGGAAATTGGCTGACGAATTGGCCACCCGACATGTGGCAGGCGGGATGTTCGGCAAAGCGTTCCCCGGGAACGCGATGGGCGATCAAACACGTGCCGGAACAGGAGGCCACCACGAGCCGTGCGCTCCATTGCGCACACCACCACCGCCGCCACTATCTCCTTCGGGTGTCTGGGCCGATCGCGGCACTGAATCTGCTGCACTCTCCCATAACATCAAGCTCCACGACATCGTCGCGAATTTCATAGGACCACGGCGGTTCAACAAAGGCCGACCACAGCTTCCGCCCGTCAAGGCTCCAGGCCGCGAAATCACATTCGGCTGACATCAACACGATATCGCCATGCCGCCTCCAACCCCGAAATCCCATGTTCGCACTATCCTGCCACAGGCGCCTGACCGGCGAGAGGTTCCAGGCTGAGAGACGCGTTCCCGCGCCGGCCAGAAAGAGGTCCGTCTCCGGGATCAGAAGAAAGCCCGGGTGAAAGCCAGACTCCGGCCCAGGGTCGCAGGTGCCCGTGACCACGAGCTCGGGCCAGCCTGACGATCTCGCCACCGCAAAAAACAGGGGCGTGCCATGACTCGACGTCGTGTCGTCAAGAACCTCATGCAGAACGGCGTGTTCGACGTAATCGGAATAGATCAGGGGCATTCCGCCGACACACACCGACACTGTGTAGTGGTCAATGGTGAAATTGATCACGGCCGTCACACTGCCGTAGCCTTCTACACTGCCGTAGCCTTGGCAAACTCGATATAGAGCTCGCGAAGACGCGCGGCCACCGGCCCCACTTTGCCGGTTCCGATCGGCTTGCCGTCGATCGCCACCACCGCCTGGACGAACACGGACGCCGCGGTGGCAAAAGCCTCCTTGGCCTCACACGCCTCGACAAGAGAAAACGGCCGCTCCTCCAGGCGAAGCCCGCGCTCTTTGGCCAGTGCGGCGACGGCCGCGCGGGTGCAGCCGGGCAGGATGCTGATAGAATTCGGCCGGGTGACGATAACGTCGTCCTGGGTGAGGATGAAGGCCGACGATGAGGCCCCCTCGGTGACGATACCGTCTTCGACCATCCAGGCCTCGCCGGCACCGGCCTCAGCGGCCGCCTGTTTGGCCAGAACCTGCGCCAGCAATCCAACGCTCTTGATGTCGCGCCGAGCCCAGCGCAGGTCGGGCACCGTGATCACCTTGATGCCGTTGCGTGCACCTTGCGTCTCAAGGAGGTCCTTGGCACTGGTGAACATCACGATCGTCGGGGGCACACTTTGAGAGGGAAAGGCGAAGTCGCGCCCGACATCGGCCCCGCGCGTCACCTCCATATAGATCAGGCCGCTCAAGAGACCATTGCGCTTGACCAGTTCGCGCTCGATCTCTTCGATCTCGGCCAGAGTCCGCGGCAACGGCAGTGCGATTTCGTTCAGCGAGCGCTTGAGCCGTGCCAGATGGGAGGCGGAATCGATCAGCCTGCCATCCAGCACCGCGGTAACCTCATAGATACCGTCGGCAAACAGGAAACCGCGATCGAGAATCGAGACTTTCGCCTCTCCGACCGGCACAAATGTCCCGTTGACATACGCGATTCTGTCCACCTTGTCTGTCTCCTCTCAGGCTGTCTCCGGGGCTTGCGGATAGTCGGTATATCCTTTGGCGTCGCCGCCATAGAAGGTCGATCGGTCATAGGGGTTGAAGGCAAGACCGTCTTTGATGCGGCGCGGCAGATCCGGGTTGGAGATGAAGAAGCGGCCGAAGGCGATGGCGTCGGCGTGACCTTCTGCGACCGCCGCATTGGCGCTGTCGGCGGTGAAGCCACCGGCGGTGATCAGCACGCCCCGCCACAGCGGACGGAACAGTGTCATGGCTGCGGGCACATTGTCGCGGGTGACATCGGTTCGCCCGGCCCCGCTGGACCGCGGCTCAACCAGATGGAGATAGGCCAGCCCCCGCCCGTTCAGCGCCTCGACCACATAGGAATAAAGCGGCATCGGATCGGCCTCGCCGGAACCGTTGGCGACGCCGTAGGGCGACAGCCGTACCCCAACGCGGTCGGCGCCACAGGCCGCGGTCAGCGCCTCCGTGACCTCCAGCAGCAGGCGCGCCCGGTTTTCGATCGATCCGCCATAGGCGTCCGTGCGCTGATTGCTGCGCTCCTGCAGGAACTGCTCGATCAGATAGCCATTGGCGGCATGGATCTCGACACCGTCGAAACCGGCAGCAAGAGCGTTGGTGCCAGCCTGCCGGAAGGCCTCAACGATCCCGGCGATTTCTTCGGTTTCAAGCGCCCGCGGGGTCTCGTAGGCAGCCGAACCGAAGTCGGCGGTAGTGGCCCGCATCCCCTCGGTGGTGATCGCAATCGCCGACGGTGCCACCGGCGGCGCTCCATTATGGAAGGAGGAGTGCGAGGCCCGGCCGACATGCCAGAGCTGCAGAAAGATGACGCCGCCTTTGGCGTGGACCGCATCGACCACCTGGCGCCAGCCGTCGATCTGCGCCTGCGAGTAAATGCCGGGAGTCGCCGGGCTGCCTCGGCCCTCAGGCATCACCGCAGCGGCCTCGGCAATGATCAACCCGCCCGGTGTGCCACGCTGGTGATAGTATTCGGCATTCAGCGGACGCGGCGCGAAACTCACCGGATCGGCCCGCATGCGCGTCAACGGGGCCATCACCACGCGATGGTCGAGACGACAGGCTCCGACCTGTAAGGATGTGAACAACGCTGTCATCGGTCCCCCATATGTTTTCAGTGATCCGCCACCATAGGCCAAGGCAGGGTGGCAGTCACCCCCGGACCATGCACGGATGCCCCCTCCCAAGACCGCACCCTTGATCGGCAAGCGACATACTGGATTTTGCGCGATTGCGGACGGAAGTCGCAGATGATGCCCCCTAAGCCGAAATGCCCGGATTCTGGAAAAAAGCTTGGCTTCTCCCTGCCCTGTCCGGGTCCTCCGCCGATTGCCCCAAGACTGCTCCTGGCGCAAGACTGCCTGGCGCAAACAGCATCGTCCTTCACGACACGGCCATTGAGATCACGGTTTCAGTGTTTCGCCTGCCAGGCTCCGGCCCGGACCCGCCCCAGCCGGTCCAGTCCCCAAGCCGATTATTGGGGGCCCCCTCGCCTTTCCCTCGCACTCCAGTCCTCTCCCCTTGCCCCCTTGCCCCCTTGCCCCCTTGCCCCCTTGCCCCCTTGCCCCCCCTTGCCCCCCTTGCCCCCTTGCGGTCCCGCAGATAATGGGCCACAGGATGCGCGAGGCCCCCAAAGGGAAGCGACGAGGACAATCATGACGGTGGACACCGATATCGAGGCGCAACTGGCCATCTGCCGCAAATTCGCACATGGAGGAGACGGCACCGGAAGACATGGTGGCAGTCGCGCTCTCAACCATCGGACAAATGCCCATCAGCGGACTGCGCCATGCTCTTGAAGAGGACGCAAATATCGGCTGGTTCATTACCTGCGGGGAGTATTCGGACGCCGATGACTTCTTCCAGCCCCTTTGTACCGATCACCTTCCTGACCTCCTGCCTTCGGTGATCCGATATCTGCGATTGCCTCCCGGGGCGGGATTCGTCATCGACGACACGCGGATAGGAAGATGTCTGGCGGAGCTGCGAGCAGATCGAAAGTCAGTAGAAGCAGTTTAACGATCATCGACAGCCAGTTCGCCTCGGAATTCGAAAAAAGCCGCGGGACGGAACATGGAACATGCCGATC
>WQYW01000270.1 GCA_009781045.1 Alphaproteobacteria bacterium | reverse complement strand
CCGGCATCCTCGGTGTGCGGGCTCTATTTTGCCCATCCCGACAGCTTCTATTTCGGGGTCGGCAAGATCGAACGCGACCAGGTCGAGGATTACGCCGGGCGCAAGCGCATGCCGGTCGGCCGCATCGAGCAGCTGCTGGCACCCATCCTCAACTATATCCCCGATCCGAAATGAGGTCCGACGAGGCCCGACGGCACTGCGCCACAGACCGCCTCCGGCGAGGAAACTCACCGCAGCCCGCGAACATGCCCAAAAGAAAGGCCGTAAGCGCACAATCCACAATCTCCCTCACGATGTGCGCTCCGGCCTTGACGCCACCACGGGCCTCTCGGGGATTCCTCTCCAGGATTGCCACGATATAAAGCCATGATCGGGAACCGCTTAATAAAGTCCCCGCTCACCGGAAGCCACGCGAATTTCCCCGCCCCTTTGACTGGGTCACTCTCGAAGGCACGGGCGCCGGTTCCCGCAACCATCCGCAACGGGCACCCAACGGGAGATGCGGAGGATACTATGGAATACAGTCTGGAAGGTTTCGAGATTCCGCACGGGACAGCGATGCTTCGGCGGTGGCCTGAAATGTATCTCGGCACAGAGGGCATCGCCCCGCCCTGGCGCGTGCAACTGCTTGAAGGCGCTGTCCGGGAGATCCTGGAGGGAAGCCCCTCGGAAATCCGTATCCTGCTGTGGCGCATGAACACGATCACCCTTGCCTATGACGGTGCGCCCATGCCGGTCGAACCGCTCAGCCCTCACCCACGGACATCCCCCACCCCGCACTCTACCAGCTGTTCCTCGACATTTTTGAGCCCAAAGGAATCGGCGTCCGTTCCCTCGCAATGCTCAATGCCTTCAGCGAGAAACTCGCCGTCTCGACCATGCACGGCGACGATTGCCACGAGGTCATCTTCGCCCGAGGGGGGATCATAAAGCTGCTCACGCGCCGCTCTTGCACGCATCCATTCGGGATCAACTGGCTCACATATCGTCCCGACGCCACGATCGTCACCAGCGATGCGCTTTCACCTCGCGACGTACACGCCATCGCCGCGCGTATCCGGCCGGACCTCAAGGGCACGCGGATTCGCGTCTGCGACCGGATGACGGAGTCCCCCTGGTAGGCAATTCCCTGCGAAACACGTCCCGCTGCCGATGCAGCAGCGGCCTTGCCCGTCACCGCCCCGGACCGCGCGACGACGCCCTGGCCGTGCCCGCAGCAAAAGCCATCCTGCCACTGATCGCAACGAGACCGTGCTGTCGCCTCCGATCCACGCGCCGTCCCTGGGCGCATCCAACCCGGACGTTCTCCCGCCCCATCGCATATCGCATCCGAAGATATCCCGTCTGAGCACGCCACTGGACAGCCGGGGGCCGAACCTCACTCCTCACGTCCACACGAACCACCACAACTCGCTCCTTCCCTCAGATGCCCGGACCAGGCACTATCCTTCCCTCCCGACGCGGGTCAAGCGCTCCCTATCTCCCTATGCGCAGTTCGCCAGCCATGCTATCGCAGCATGCCTGAAACCACGATGCCTCCGTCAAATCCGCGGGCTGGACCGGACCACCGCCATGTTGAAAGCAAGGCCTTCCCTGGGGCGCCTGCCCTGGCTCCTGCTGGCGATTACGAATTTCGCTCACGCCGACAGTCCTACCGCTCCAATCCATGACACTGCCCCGGGAACTCCGGCCACAGATCGTCATCCAAGCTCGGCACCCCCTTCCTGACCGGGAAAGCGGCGCTTTCCCCGGATGGACGCCTGATCATTTCGAGAAACATCGACAACACCATCCGGTTATTGGACGTCGCCAGCCACCGCGAGATCCGACAATTCGCCGGACATTCCGCCTCGATCACCTCGATCGCATTTTCGCCCGACGGGCGCACAGCCTTGTCGGCGAGCAGGGATTCGACCCTCAAGCTTTGGGACATTGAGAGTGGGCGCGAACTGAAAACCTTCTCCGGACATTCTGGCGAGGTTGACGCGTTTGCATTTGCTCCCGACGGGCGTACTGCATTGTCGGCGAGCGCGGACAAGACCCTCAAGCTTTGGGACCTTGGAAGTGGACGGCCGCTTCGGACTTATGCCGGCCACTCCAAAGACGTTGAATCCGTCGCGATCTCTCCAGACGGACGCCGCGCTCTTTCCGCAAGCTCAGACCAGACCATCAAGCTTTGGGATATCGAAAGCGGCAGGGAACTGAAGACGTTCCCCGGGCATCTCACCGGCCGGACAAGGGGCCAGTTGCTCAGGGTTCTCTCCGGACATCCCAACAAGACGGTCACGTCTCTTGCATTTTCACCCGATTGCCGCACCGCTCTATCCATCTCAAGCGACGATCCAGCCAGGCTGCGTATTCCGACGAACGCAGCCAGGCTTTGGAATCTTGCAGACGGCACTGAACTCCATTCTTTCGCGACACCAGACACAGGCTTGACTCCATTCGTAGCCTTCTCTCCGAACGGTCGCGAGGCACTTGTCCTGGACGGATTTGGCGGGATGAAACTGTGGGACATCGCGGAACGGCGCGAACTCCTTGCAGTCAAACGCCAAAACGGAGAACTCGAGACCACAACCTTCTCCCCGACAGCCGCACCATCCTCACCGGCGGCGGCAATTCAATCAATCGTTCTCTGGGACGCGGCAGACGGGAAACGGCTCCGGACTTTCACGGGCCAGTTTTACCCCATCCTCGCACTGGCATTTTCGCCCGATGGCCGCTCCGCACTGTCGGCGAGCGTGGACGGAGCCAGGCTTTGGGATGTCGCCACCGGGAGCCTTCTCAAGACCTTCAACCAGGATGCCCATGCGGTTGCATTCTCCCCAGATGGACACTCCGTGCTCACAGGGTCAGGTGAACTCCGTGTTCGTACGGTCAGGAAGACGCATCGGCAAAACCCTTACACTTTGGAGCGCCGATTCAAGTTCCTTCTGGCATCGCCTGTTCAAATCCGAAAGCGACGGGATCAAGACGTTTGACAGTGGGTCTAACGAGGTCGTCAAGTCCGTAGCATTTACTCCGGATCGAGGCATCCTGCTGTCAGCGGGTACTGACGGCTCCATTCGGATTTGGGACAAAGCGACAGGTCACCTGCTGACAACGTCGATGGCCTTCGAAGGTGATTCGTGGCTGACCGTGACCCCCGAAGGGTTTTTCGATGCCTCGTCACCGAAAGCCGCAGAGGGCGTCAGCGTCGTTCGCGGGCTGGCCTTCTGCGCGACGGATGCTGGCACCCATCCTCAACTATATCCCCGATCCGAAATGAGGTCCGACGAGGCCCGACGGCGCTGCAACACAGACCGCCTCCGGCGATGAAACTCGCGGCTCGCGGCAGCCCGCGGAAAGAAAGGCCGGATCGCACAAACTCCTTGAAGATGTACGCTCCGGCCTCTTTCCCGGCAAGGCCAGCCTTGGAGCAGGTTTTCCTGGTTTGATTCCTCAACCAGTCGCGATGCCTCGCATGACACCGCGAGTTGCGAACGTGCTCATTGCACATTTCGCGCCGGTGGAAATTGACCTCCTTCTTCGGCCCATTGCGCTTGCGCCAGCGTGCACAGGATAATGCGCTCAAGGGTCCGGCGGGCAGTGGGCGGAACCTCCGGGTGGCGGCAGAGGATCTCCTGATAGACAGCCACCGCGCTCACTTTCGGAGCCGATTCCACAGATATCCACAATTTCCTGCCTGATCTCGACGGTCAGAAGGCTCGGCCGGCTGCCACGCCCCCACTGGCACCGGAATTTCTTGACGGGCGATCAGGCCGCTGCCGGCGCAAAGAGTTCTTTTTCGAGCCGCTTCTCAATCCGAATCGGTTGGAACAGATCTTCCGAATAGAGGTAGTCTTCGCCGGATTCATCAACGACTCGCACCATGCCAAGCGAAGCCGCGCGTTCGTCGGTGAGGCTCTGGTAGAGCTTTCGTACCTCAAGGGAAGCCTCATAACCCTTGTTTTTCACGCATATAAGCAGGTTCATAGCAGCGCCTTGATTTTCATTTCGACTTTGCCGATCCCGTGAGATTCATACCAATGTACCTCCGCTCGAAGGGTTTGGCCTGATGGAAGAAATCGCACCAATGCAATCATCGCGGTAGGACCATTGCAGGCCGATGGCGCAGACTGCACCGCACGGATCAACGCATCCGGGAAAATTTCGGTCACTGGCACTCACCCATGGACCGTCTCCATTGGCACCGACGAGTGGGTTGCTCTCGCCGCAAGTCGCGACTGCACCACCGTTGCGGCTGCCGCGATCCTGCGGATTGTCAAATTGAGTCCACCCTAATAATAACCACTCGTATCGGCACCATCCACACCCTTTCGGATTGAGCTGCCAGCAGCCGCTTTCAGCCTTCCGGTTGATGGAGTTCGCGGTTCGAGGGCGGTTGTTCATGCGCCGGTTTCTCTTCTTTGAAGGGCTGTCAGGCTGCGGCTGAGGT
>WQYW01000269.1 GCA_009781045.1 Alphaproteobacteria bacterium | reverse complement strand
TACACCGAAGGCATGCAGCATACGCTCTATCACTGGATGATTGCGCCGGTGCTGGCCTTCCTGGGATTTGCATTCCTCGCCCGGCGCCATATGCCGCGCGAGGGGGGCGATGATGCGACGAAGTCTTGAGGGCTGATCGATGAGCAACGCCGAGCCGCTTCGGAAGAATATCATCACGCCATTTGCACTGGTGCTGGTGGCCCTGACCCTCACCGCATTCTATTTTATCGGTGTGCGCTTTGTGTATGGTCTGGGTGCCATCACCAATCTGAACCCGGGCTATCCCTGGGGCATCTGGACCACGATCGACGTCGTGATCGGCACCGCGCTGGGCTGCGGCGGCTTTGCCATGGCGCTTTTGATCTACATCTTCAACCGCGGTCAGTATCATCCCCTGATGCGGCCGGCACTGCTCGGCGGCGTCTTCGGCTATACGCTGGGCGGTCTCGCGGTGATGTTCGATCTCGGCCGCTACTGGCATTTCTACCATATGGTGATGCCCTCCTATATCCACACCAACTCGGTGCTGCTGGAGGTCGCACTCTGCGTCATGGCCTATGTCACCGTGCTGTGGATCGAATTCCTGCCGGCCATTCTCGAGCGTCTTGGGCTTGAAGGACTGAAAAAGAAGCTTGAGCGCTGGCTGTTCCTCTTCGCCGCTCTCGGCGTGGTGTTGCCGATGATGCATCAGTCCTCGCTCGGATCGACCCTGCTTGCCATTCCTTACAAGCTTTCGCCGCTGTGGTGGACGCAGTGGCTGCCGGCTCTGTTCGTGATCAGCGCGCTGAACATGGGCTACTCGGTGGTGATGTTCGAGGCGACGCTGGTATCGAAGACCTTCAAAACGCCGTCCGAACACTCTCTTCTGTCGAAAATGTCGGTCATCGTCGGCTGGATCGCGCTGGGCTGGCTGGCTTTGCGCTTTGGCGACCTTGTCTACCGCCAGGAATTCCACCATGCCGTTGACGGCAGCATGAGGGCCACCCTGTTCTGGATCGAGAATGCGCTGGCGCTCTTTGCCGCAGTGGTGTTCCTCCTGCCGGCCGGGCGCGCCAGTCAGCGCTGGTCCTTCCTCGGGGCGGTCGCGGTCCTGTTAAGCGGCGCTCTCTACCGCATTGACGCCTATCTGGTCGGCTATCTTCCGGTCTACCAATGGGAGTATTTCCCGGCCCTTCCCGAGCTGATGGTGACGATCGGCGTCATCGCGCTGGAAGTGCTGCTCTATCTCATCTTCATCAAGACCCTGCCCGTGCTGCAGCGTCATGCAGCACACCGGTAGAAGGAGGCGACCTTGACCCGGATCACGATCGACCCCATTACGCGCATTGAGGGGCACCTGCGTATCGACTGTCAGGTCGATGACGGCAAGGTCACCAAGGCCTGGTCATCGGGCCAGATGTGGCGCGGCATTGAGCTGATCCTCAAGGATCGCGACCCCCGCGAGGCCTGGCTGTTCGCGCAGCGCATCTGCGGCGTCTGCACCACGGTGCACGCCGTCACCTCGGTGCGCGCGGTGGAGAATGCGCTCAATCTCGAAGTGCCGCTCAACGCGCAGTATATCCGCAACATGATCCTCGCCGCGCACAGCATGCACGACCATATCGTGCATTTCTACCATCTTGCCGCGCTCGACTGGGTCGATATTGTTTCCGCGCTCAAGGGCGACCCCGAAGGGGCGGCCAAGCTCGGTGCTTCGCTCTCGGACTATAAGGGCAACAGCGTGCCCGCCATCCGCGGCGTGCGCGATCGCCTCCAGACCTTCGTCGACAGCGGCAATCTCGGCGTCTTCGCCTCGGGTTACTGGGGCCATCCGGCGATGAAGCTGCCGCCGGACGTCAATCTGCTGGCGGCCACACATTACATCCAGGCTCTCGAAGTCCAGCGCACGGTCAACAAGATCGTGACCATCCTGGGTTCGAAGACACCCCACATTCAGAACATGGCGGTCGGCGGGGTCTCCAATCCGATCAACCTTCAGAGCCAGTCGACCCTGACCCTGGAGCGGTTGTACTCGGTCAAGACCATGATCGACGAGCTTGAGGACTTCGTCCACAACGCGATGATGAACGATGTGGCCGCGATCGGTGCGCTCTATGCCGACTGGACCAAATATGGTGCGGGCATCACCACCTATCTCTCGGTTCCCGAATTCCCGCTCGACACCAAGGGCACCAGGTTCGAACTGCCCGGCGGCTATATTCCCGGCGGCGATCTGACGAAATTCCAGCCCATCACCAGCTACCAGGACGCCTTCTTCCGCGATGGCGTCAAGGAAGCCGTCAAACACTCCTGGTACGAGTATGCGGGCTCAAACGCTGCCCTTCATCCCTTCGAAGGTCAGACCCATCCGAAATATAATGACTTCAACGACGACGGGAAGTATTCCTGGATCAAGGCGCCGACCTTCATGGACAAGCGCGCCCAGGTCGGACCGCTGGCCCATGTGCTCGCCATGTATGTCGCCGGTCATGAGCCGACCCGGCGCCATCTGACCAAGCTGATCAGTGTGGCCAGCAAGGTCGCGGGTAGCGAGATTCCGCTCACCGCGCTGCATTCGACCATCGGCCGCATCGCGGCCCGCGCGGTACGCTGCGCGGTGCTGCTCGAGGCGCTGCAGAACCAGTGGCACCTTTTGATGGACAACATCGCCAAGGGCGACACCTTGACCTTCAACGCGCCGGTCTTCCCCAAGGGCGAGATCCGCGGCTTTGGCTATCACGAGGCGCCGCGCGGCGTGCTGTCGCACTGGGTGGTGATCAAGGACGGCAGGATCGAAAATTACCAATGCGTGGTGCCCTCGACCTGGAACGCCGGTCCGCGCGACCAGAATGACGAGCAGGGTCCCTATGAGGCCGCGCTGGTCGACAATCCGGTCGCCGATCCCAATCTGCCGCTCGAAGTGCTGCGCACCGTTCACTCTTTCGACCCCTGTATCGCCTGTGCCATCCACATGGTCGATGCGGAGAGACAGCCGATTGTGGAAGTCAGCGGGCTGTGAGGCAGCGCAATCTCAAGGTGGCGTCGTGAACATCCTCGTTCTGGGGCTGGGCAACAGCCTGCTGTCGGACGAGGGTGTCGGCGTGCGCATCGTGGAGGCGCTGGAAGCTGGCTTCAGCCTGCCGGATCAGGTCGAGCTGGTCGACGGCGGCACCACCGGCATGGAGCTGTTCGATATCGTCGCCGATCGCGACTGCGTGATCGTCGCCGACGCCGTGAAAGCATCGAAAGCACCGGGCAGCGTGATCCGGCTGGAGAACGACGACATCCGGGTGATCTTCGAGACCCATTTCTCGCCGCACCAGCTCGGCCTGTCGGACCTCCTGGCGGCCTTGCGTCTGGTGGACAAGGCGCCTTCCCGGGTACTTGTCATCGGCGTGGTGCCGGAAAGTCTTGAACTCGGGCTGGATCTGTCGCCGTCTGTGGCGGCGGGCCGCGACCAGGCGGTGGCCATGATCGTGAAAGAGCTTGGCACTCTGGGAATTCAGCCAGTGCCGAAAGCGGCGGGTGGATAGGGCCATGTGCATCGCCATCCCCGCAGAAGTCCTTTCCATCACCTGGCCGACGGCAACTGTCGACATCTATGGTGAGCGTCTCACCGTCAGTCTGATGACGCTGTCGGAGGACATCGAGCCCGGTGATTTTGTCGCCCTGCAGGGCGGCCGTCATGCGGTGGCGCGGATGTCCCGCGAAGAGGCGCTGGAGGCCCGGCGCCTGCTCGAGGAGGTTTTCCCCGACCTCGCCAGCTCCCCACGCAACAAAGCGGAAGGCAGACCGCAATGAACCTGAGCGCCAGCGATCCGGATGCCCGCGTCAAAGCGCTTCTCGACATGTTCCGGGAAGCCGAACCCCGGCTGCGGGAGCTGCCGATTTACAACGCCGCGCTTGCGATTGAGGCGATCGGGTTTCGTCAGGCGGACAGCGAAATGCTGATCGGGGTAGTGCTGACGCCCTGGTTCATGAATCTGGTGCGGCTGCCGATCGAGCCCGTCGCTTTTGATGCCGCCGCACTGGGAGCTGCGGTCATGGTTGCGCTGCCGGCGGGCCAGCGCAAATTCACCATTAATGGCGATGCCGGTGTCGGGCTTTATGAGGCCCATTCGCTGCATTCCCCGGTGCTGGGTTTCTGCACTCAGGAACATGCCCGCGCGGAGGCCTGGCGCCAGCTTGGGAGTCTGCTGTCGCCGCCGCCGGAGGAAATCCCGGCAGCGGCGGCATCCGCGCCACCGGCCAAAACGGCGCTCGACCGTCGTGCCCTGATCTTCGGCCGCCCGCGGGAGCCCTCCTGACCCCAGCTTCAAGGTCGGAGTGTCCTTGCGACCCGGAATCCGCTGATGACATCGCGGGTGTCAGTGGAGTCCTGGAGGCGGCTGGCGGAACGGAGAACCCCTGAAGCGCTGCGCCAGGAACCGCCGCGAAGCACTCGAGTCCTGCAATCCCCGGATGTC
>WQYW01000268.1 GCA_009781045.1 Alphaproteobacteria bacterium | reverse complement strand
GTGCCGTTTTTCCCATCCTGTCCAAGCTGTAAGTTGAACGGCGGGGCGATTTTCTTCATCCTGATGGAACCGTTTTCGGTTCCATCAGGAGAAATCAATGAAACCACTCGCGATTGCAGTGATTGCCAGCCTTTGTCTTGCCGGCGTAGCCCATGCCAAGGATGACCGGCATTCGGAGCGTGGGCACATGACTTCCGAGGATCGCGCCGCCTTTGTGGATGCGGGCATCGCGGCGGTTCACGCCGGGCTTGGACTGAATGCGGATCAGGAGAAAATGTGGCCTGCGGTCGAGAACGCGATGCGCGCTTTCTCCAAGGCCAACCGGGAACGCGCCGCCGAGCGCATGAAGGCGCGGGCGGAGCGCGAGAAGACCAAAACCCCGCCTGACCTGGTCAGCAGACTGCGGCAGCGCGCGGAAGACGGGGCCGAAAGGGCCGCCGGATTGAAGAAGGTCGCCGACGCGATCGAGCCGCTCTACAAGGCGCTGGATGACGGTCAGAAGAAACGGTTGTCGGTCCTGATTCGTCGCCAGGGCGTCTTCAGCATGGTCCGTGAACGTGGTGAGCGCGACCGGGGTGACAAGGACGGCAGTGACAAAGATCGTAGCGACAAGGACCAGAGCGAGGATTGACGTTCGGCAGTTGAGGGATTTCTCAAGCGCCAGTCCCCGATTGTGGCTTTGAAGGCCTGAGCGGTTGAGTTCCGCTCAGGCCTTCAATTTTGCGACGGTCCTCAAAGGCAGCAGCAATGACCGGCTGCCGATGTCAGGGGAGCTGCGGCCAGTGGGGTGATCGTGGCTGCAAAGTCTCCCGTCTGCGGTTCAAGACGTGCCCGACTTAAGGGATTGGACTTCTGCGTGGTGATATTGTCCATTTTCCAGTTGCTGGCGATTTCTGGCGTTGGCCGTCGTGATCGGCGTTCTTGCATTGTGTTTGACGCGGGTGCCAGCGGGGGCAGGTGGGTGAATGATTCGTGCGCGCCGGTGGTGCCCGATTGACCCGAAGACAGGATTGAGAAGTTCGTCCTTTGCTGGATAGGTGATGTTGTGAGACTTGTGGTGAGACCCGTCATCCATTCCATTTGGGTTGACGAACAGAGTGCGAGAACATGGGTCCCTGAGGATGATTTTGTTGTCGCCAAATTTTTTCTATTGGAAATCGGGCCAAAAAGGGGGGAAAGGACACGCGATGAATTTTTTATCCGGGTGGCAACCCCTCGGGGGCTTCTCGCACTGGATGCTGACAACGGGATATTGGCTGCTCACCCATTGGTCGTGATTGAGAAATTTGATTTCAACTTTCTTTCGACATGGTTCGAGAAAACGGTCGCTTCATGTGAAGCGCCTTCCTGGCCCGCGTGTATTGAGAAATTGCAGAAACACTTTCGGTGGGAATTTGACAGCGTGGGCGTGGATCGATTGCGGAGCGGGCTTCGCCGGACTCGTCCTTGAACGATCGCGTCGCAGGAGGGCGCCTGCGCCTCAGATTGCCGAGGTTCCCGAAAAAGCGTGCCCGTATTGTCTCGCCCCTTTCAAACTGTGATCCGGGATAGCGGATAGGGTGATGGGGTGCCTTTGACTTTTGTTCGGGTCATAACTGTGTTCAGAGACGGAGTGGAGGATCGTGCGCCAGGGTGATTTGTCTGAGCGTGGCGCGTCGGCGGCAGCGTCGGGTGCGCCACATGAAGCAATTTCAATGCCGAACGGGGCAGGGCAAGGCGATCCATTCACCAATTCCAGTTGGCCATTGCTGTCGCGCCGGCAAAGATGGAGAGGGCCGGTGCTTTCGGCTTGCGATGTGCCGCGGGGCCAGGGGCAGGCAATGTGGCAGAGGCGTGGGGCGCGCCGGAACCTCGGATGCAGTGGGGCATCGATTGCGCCATTGTCGGAGGCAATGACTTTGGCTTGAGGGGCGGTCTTGTAATGGAGCGGGGGAGGGCGCATCCTCGATCCGGTCGCGCTTGGATGTGCATTTGAGGACTTTGGGGTGCGGAAACGGTGCCAGCGGGCTGAGTGTGACGGGCTCCACGGGAAGTGGGATCACCGGGGCAGGCGTGGCGCATGTCGGATGATGGGAGGCGCGGCTCGGGTGCCGCGAGGTCGATGATGCAACGTGACGCTTTGGTGAATTATCTCAACGAATTGTTGCAGCCAGCGCGGTTTCACGACTATTGCCCGAACGGTCTGCAGGTGGAAGGGCGAGCCGAGATCCGCCGCCTGGTGACGGGCGTTACCGCCAGCCAGGCACTGCTTGCGGCAGCCGCAGACCGAGGTGCCGACGCGGTGCTGGTCCATCACGGCTATTTCTGGAAGGGCGAGGACGGTCGCGTCACCGGCATCCGCAAACAGCGGCTGGCAACACTGCTTGCCCACGATATGAGCCTTCTGGCCTACCACCTGCCGCTCGATGGCCATGCTGAACTTGGCAACAATGCGCAACTGGCGGCATTGTTCGGGTTCCGGCCCGAGGGTCGTTTTGCCGAGCAGGATATCGGCTGGTTCGGCACCATGATCTGTGAAGACACTGTGGCTGGGCTCGCCGCCAGGGTGACCCATGAGCTGGGGAGGGCACCGCAGGTCATCGGCGATCCGGATCGTCCGGTGCGCCGCATCGCCTGGTGTTCCGGCGGGGCTCAGACCTATTTCGAAGAGGCCCTTGCGAAGGGCATTGATGCCTATCTCACGGGTGAGATTGCGGAACCGATGGTCCATCTCGCCCGTGAAAGCGGTGTGGCCTATATCGCCGCCGGCCACCATGCAACCGAACGGGGCGGGGTGCGGGCGCTGGCCGCCCATCTGCGCGAACACTGCGGTCTCGACTGCGAATTCGTCGATATCGACAACCCGGTTTGAGCCTGTGCTGGTGAAGTGGCATGGATCCGAGCGGCGAGCCTGCCGACGGAGCCGCTCGCGTCTGTCCATGGCATGCCTTTGCAGGATGGCCGGCGGTGAAGTCCGGAAAAGGAAACCTTTGGCCGGCCGAAAGGGGAAAGATTCCGACGTCTGAACCGCTTGCCCGGTTGCAGGCGGGAATGTGAGACATCGACACCGTTGCCGTACCTGGACCGGAAGTTCGAGCCGACGCGGTGCCATCGGCGCTCCATCCCGAATGGCAGGTTCCGTTTGCCCCAAAAGATGTTTATGCCTGAAATGCACCCGGCACGGCGGCCCCAGCCTGAGCGGCGTCAGGTTTTTGCAGCTCCAGACAGGTTGATTGATGCGTCCTCTCTCTCTTTCCATCGCGGCGATCCTTTCGTTCCTTGCGTTCGGCGCAGGTGCTTCCCCATTGCGACAGCCGTCCGACTTCGATGCACTTCTCCACGTCCCGACCAGTGCTGTGGCGCGCATAGCGGCGGCTGGAGCTGCGTTGCATTTCCTTCTGAAGGACGAGCCGCGTACAGAGACCTTGACCAGGGTCGAAGCGATGGAGCCGGATCTGCGTGCCGTGACCTGGCTTGTCTTTCTTGACAGAAACTGGGGCCGTGACGGTCTGCACACGTTTTTCTTCCTTTCCGGTGGAGACTTCGCTCCGCAGGTGCTGGAGTCGCTCAAACACGCCAGGCTGGAGCGCGAGGCTGCGATTTTCGAGCATGCCATGGCTTTGTTCGGATCGCGCTTTCCGGTTGACGAAACTGCGCGCCAAGCCTTTTTTGCCTGGAGCAGACCGGGCCGCCGCAGCGACTCCGGCGGCACGATTCCAAATGAACTCAACGCCTTCGACCACGCACTCATGGACGACGCCCATGCGTTTGGATCGCAGGAACAGCTTGCGGAAAGGGTTGGCGCTTATGTGGAAAGCATTCCCTCGCTTGCAGCCTGGGCGAACCAGGCGAGGGAAAAACTGACGGAAGAGCAGCGGCTGAATTGGTTATTGAGCCAGCTCACGGTCGAGCGTGACATCCGATCGGAGACCGCCACCTGGCCACGCCGGTATCGTCAGTTGCTCCTGATTGACATGTTCAACGAGGAGCTGCTGAACGGGGGCCTCCATCAGTTTTTCTTCAATTCCAGCGGAGATTACGCGCCGGAGGTGGTGGCGGCGCTGCGCGATTTCGGTTTGGCCCGCCATGCTGACGCTGTGCAACGTTCGATCGACATGTTCGGCCAGCCCTACCCCTTGGATCGACAGATGCGCTTCACTCATTTCAAGGAATGGTCGGATTGGGACGTGAAGCTCAATGCGCCGACCGAAGAAATCCGCGACGGTGAAATCGAAGACACGATGCTTGCCATCGTCAAACGCGAAGGTCTCCTGCCTCGCTAAGGGGGATGGGGGGATCTGACCTCTCTTCGTTTGAGTGTCCTGTGTGGTCTGGGCGGGACTTACCTGCGGAATGAGCGCCGAGCGGAAAGCTCGCTCGCTTGCGATTTGTGCGGAGGGCGGCCCGCAAGGGTCGTCCCTGCCGCGAGTGTGCCGAGCATGATCGACAGCTTGGAGGTTAAAGTCCTCTACCCAGCCTGATGGCGGCGAAGGGTTAGCGAAGCGCAAGGGCTCCATCGCGAGGTGGGGTCTGAAGGAAG
>WQYW01000267.1 GCA_009781045.1 Alphaproteobacteria bacterium | reverse complement strand
GTTTTTCCTGGAGGATTGGGTGCTGGTCGGGACCAGGATCCGCGATTTCCACGCAATGCGCTGTTTTATTTGGTGTTTTCGACAGCCTCAGCCATGACGGTCGTGATTATGGCGGAGAGGGATACCACCGAAAGTCGTTGATATTGCTAGATAAATTCGCGCATTTCAGGTTGCCCCACACCTTGCCCCACAGAAGATGCCAAAAATCATATTTATGGTAAATAATTGAAATCTCAGCAAAATAATTGATTAACCCATAAACCGCAGTTGGTAGCCAGTCCGGCGGAAATTTCTGCATGCACAAAACGTTGCGATTGCTGCGGCCGGTTCCATCGCGTCACCCATTGGGTGAGGAGGCTGGCTGCGAAGTCGTGAGTCGCAACAATAACTTCCGACGACGCTCCGCCTCCAGCTCCCGGATCCAGGATTAAACATGACATTAAACCATTGATATAGTGGAGTATTTTTCGCCATCCGGGTGGCGCGCAAAACGTGCCGCTCCTGGCAGCCAGGACCGCAGTGAAGGTTCAAAGCTTGTGCGAAGGCCTGCGGAGTTCGATCCCTCGCCTTCACCGCCTCGCCGGCGTGCGCAATCCGATCCGGCACGTCTTGACCCTCGACATAAGCGCTAAGCATTTGTTTTTACTGCCTTTCTTGACAGGACGTCGTTGAGTTCCCGCACCGTCCAACCCGCCAAATTCCGGCTTTCCAGCCCATCCAAAACCAGGTATATTAGGTATATTAGGTAGTTCTAGGCAGGAACGTAAAGTGAAGCAATTCTCCTTCTCTCAGATGAACCGGGCATCCGGCGAGATCCTCGAAGCAGCCCTGATCGAACCGGTTTCACTCACCAAACATGGCACGGAAAAACTCATCATCGTGCCCGCATCCCAGTATCATCGCCTCGTTGGCCGCCCCCAGCCGACAGCATATACCTTGGCGGACGCGCCGGAAGACGTTCATGATGAGCTGATGGCCGCGCTGGATGAGATTATCGCGGATGGCGATGAGCATGTTTGAACCGGGCAGCATTCTTCGTTACGACTACCTCTGGGCACGGCAGGCCGATGCTGGAGAAGAGTCTGGCCGCAAAGCCAGACTGGTGTGCCTTGTTGTTCGAACAGCATCTCAACCCACGTCTCTCTTCCTCTTCCCGCTTACATCGCAACGCCCCGACCAATCTTGCGCACATATTCCGGTAAGTGAAATTGAATGCCGCCGTGGGGGGCTCGAGTTCCCTTGCTGGCTCATCCTGGACGAATTTAACCGGATGAAGACCGATGACGCCTATGATCTTGCCAACACCAGGCCGATTGGCCTGTTCAGCCAGGCTTTCCTGCGAAAAATCGCGGTGATGATCAAGAAGGTCGCAGCCAGACAGCGCATCCGCGCGATTGTTCGAAGCTGATGCCCCGGCATCCGAAACCTGCCTTCCATTCGCCCTTCACCACCTCTGACTGAGCAAGCCAAGAGGTGACTTATAACGAGCGACGCGCTTCACCATGCACAAGTATCGGGCCTCCGGCGCGGGGGACTCCCGTTGCGTGAGTGAATGTACCGCAAGACACACCACATTCACCTTTCCGAGAAACTCAACGCCGTCATCGCCCTCTGCTCTCGCGCCTCGTTTCACGGCGAGAGGCAGGCTGCGATGGAGAGGATAACGCCGTGATCGTTCTGGAGGCGGTGCGGCCCACTTTCCCCCTCGGCACAGCTTCGTTGCGCCCTTTCGATGCGATCGTAAATGGCGGCGGCAAACACTGCCCATGGCGCCTCGCTCTCTCTGATTTCTGCCGAGGCGTGGCCATGGGCCATCTGAACTCCCCGCTGGCGTACCGCACCGCGCACCCTTTCGAAGTGGCGCACAAGGCCAAAAGGGGCGGTGGCTGAGAGCGGCCTGCCGCGTCTGGCGGCAAGTTTCGGTCAAGGCGGCACGCCGGCCGATCACCTTGCGCAGGCCCCTGCTCTCAGGGATGTGATCCGCCTCCCCGGAAATCTGTCGCGCCAGTCACAGCCCAAGCCCCGCCATGTCGAGGCTACGCAAATCCGCCCATTCGGTTTGCCCCATGTGAGTTTCCCACCGGAGTACCGCCGACCCCCTTGGATGAAACCCGGTATCCGGAGCACCGCCATACCCTCACCTGGCGGCAGTTTCTTTCCAGGTGACTCGACCATCGCCAAATCGCCAAATCTCGAGGTTGACATGACCCGCTTTTTGCATTACAATGTAATTCAACTGATGGTGGATCCGAATAATGGCCGCAACCCAACTCGTGCAGGCGCGCATTGACGGAGCGATTAAGGAAGAGGCGGCGGCTGTCCTGGCCGCAATGGGCCTCAGCATTTCCGACGCCGTCCGGCTGTTGTTAACCAAGGTAGCCCAAGACAAGGAACTGCCTTTTAGTCCGTTGATTCCTAACAGCACGACGATCCAGGCAATGAAGGATGCTCGTGCGGGGCGCGTGACAAAGTCTTCCGACCTCAAAACCTTGTTCCGGGATCTCAATGAGGACACCTGAGTACACTGGACAATTTAAGCGCGATTTCAAGCGAGAAATGAAGGGGCAACATCGCACCACGCTGGTTGCGGATCTTTCTGGCGTCCTGTTTCTGCTTCTGCAGGACCAACCGTTACCTCCACGCAATCGCGACCACCCCTTGATCGGCGAGTGGAAAGATCACCGGGACTGCCACATCAAGCCAGATCTGATCCTCATCTACCAGAAGCCTGACGAGACCACTCTGCGTCTCGTCCGCCTTGGCTCACACTCTGAACTTGCCCTCTAAGACCCAAAGCCTGATTGACACTCTGTGCGGCGTGTGCGGCACCATCCGGTTGGAGAAGGCGCTGCGACACAGGCTGTTTGCGAGTGGAACGTGGAACCATCGCCCGGACGCGCCCCGGCTCACCATTTTCTAACATTCCGTGCACAACCTATCACAAATTAGTCTGTTCTTGGAAGTTGGAGCAGGCCTCCGACCCTGGCATATTCGAGGATCCTTTTTCGCACTGCAGTCACCGTCTGGGCGGCAACGGATTGTACCAGATACTCCCTGGCGTTCGGCCCCTGGCTGCGCGCAAGTCTTGCCCTGGCCAAGTAAATACATTGGCCTCATTGCAGATGATCTAAGACCGTTGCGCATCCAGCCCCGGACGCACCCTGGTGACAGCTGGGATCTCGATCACCGTCTTCAGCTCAATAGGTAGGTAGGCGATGGGTCCACTGGAACGACATGGGCAACAATCCGCCCTCCCTCACGTCGCGTGGCAGCGACCAAGGCACATGGTCGTGTCTTGGCCCCCTCATCGGAAACAAGGCCAAAGGCCAAAACACAGCGCCAAACACCGCGCCCACACTGCCGTTCGGCTTGGCGCCCTTCTCCGCGAGCGGCAAGAGACCAGGGGGTGGGTAGTTTATCGGCGTCCTGCGCCTCCGTGCGCTGGCCGGGGCACGGTTCGAAAGAAATCGATCGCCTGAAAGGGAACATTGCTCCCTTGCACTTTGCGAATTCAAACCCCGCTGCCGGACCGGCTGCCCGGACCCAGGGTACACCAGCTGCGTCAGGAATCCGGGGCCTCGTCACCCCCGCCCATCAGCGCATTGATGTGGCTACACACCTTGTCCGCTGCCGCTATAAGAGCGCTGTCCAGCTTGTGAATATAGCCTCCGGTCACGGAACCACGCGTGCTGTGACCGATCAGGGACTGAATCGTCGGGATTGAGAGGCCAACGTCTTCAGCCATGCTGCTGAAACTGTGGCGCAGACCATGGCTCGTGATCCCCGGGATGGTTTTGCGGGCAGTGCGAGCCAACCGAGGCGTGGTGCCGGTGAGGTGATTCTTCGGGTCACGGATGCCGGGAAACAGATGCGCGCGCCCGCTCCGCTTCGCCCGTGCCATCGCATTGGAAAGGATATCGATGGCGGCCTGGCCCAGCGGCCGGATGCTCCGTCCGGTCTTGGTGTGAGCGAGCCGCAACGCCCTGCCCGCGATGTCGACTTCGCTCCGTTTCAGGCCCTCGATTTCACGAAGCCGCGCTCCGGTCAGCGCACAGAGGCGAACGACGGCGATGAACTGCCACGCCGCCGTCTTTTCCCGCTCCTGGAGAAAGGCGCCAAGCCGGGCATAGCCGTCCTCATCAAGCCGCCAGGTCCGGCTGTCACCACGGGGCTTGCGAAGACCGACAAACGGGTTGGTCAGAATATAGCCCTCGCTGACGGCGTAGGCAAAAATGGCGCCCACCATTCCGACAGTCCGGGACGCCACGCCGGGTCCGCCGCGCGACCTGCTCTTGCCCGCAATAATGTCGCGCAGGAAGTGGGTGGCGTCCGCTCTGGAGACATCGCTGATCCGGAAGTCCCCGATCAATGGCAGGACATGGGCATTAATCCGGTAGCGATCTTCGGTCAGCGTCGAGGCCGCCTTCGCCGTGCCGTTCCGGGTGAGGATAAGCCCCTGTTCGGCCAACCCCATATATTCCTCAACCAGTTCGGCGACCGTCATGGCACTACGCTGGTTCCGTCCCACATCGGCCGGATCCAGTCCCTGCGCGAGCAGATAGAGATAGCTCTTGGCGAGCTTGCGTGCTTCTTCGACGGTCATTTCACCACAGCGGCCGATTTTCCACCTGCGGTGCCGGC
>WQYW01000266.1 GCA_009781045.1 Alphaproteobacteria bacterium | reverse complement strand
TTGCCAGCGCCGCATGTCCGGGTAGGGAACGGTTGAAGGAACAACCGGTTTCATCTACTAGTCTATCCTCCTTTCGTGTTGTAAAACAGAGACTTATGCGACTTTCAGGTCGCACGCGATCAACCGGAACTCCTGGCACGCGATCGGTCGGAATTGGTGGTCGTCTTCGTCGGAATGCGCACCTTATGGATGCGCGCGACGGTCACCTGGCATTCGTAATGCAGAAACAGAGTGAAGCGACGCAGGTTTGGGGAAAAATGACCGCGACTGCCCTTTGGCAACGGGGCCGTAATGTACCCGTCCCTGGTCTTCCACCATTGACGGAGATATAGCGTGGACTTCAGCTCGAAGGCACCGAGTTCCTGGACGGTAAACCGCCGCCAGCCCTTGAAATGGGAGCCTGGTGGCGGGGTTATCGTCAGCCTTACCTCGGTGACATTCTTGAGCAGCGGCTTTGTCGTCCCCCGTTTGCCGTGCTGCTTCTTACCCCCGCCACGGGGCTTGGGCCCCGGGTCCATTGAGAGCGACTTTTACAGTCTCGGACGGGCAGGCAACTTCTTGAAGCGAGCGATCTGATCCCCCTGACTACGGATCACCCCCGCCTGGGCCTTCATCACCTCTTTTTGCGACACATTCAACGCCTCAAGGTCCCGGATCCGGACGACATGAGCTTTCATCAACGCTTCCAGCATGGAGATCAGGCCCAGGGCCTCAATGTACCTGGTCTCCAACTCGGCTCTTGAAAGAAGGGCTGATCCTCGCATCCCTCCACTGAATCTGACTCGAATCCCCTTGGGAATCCTTAGGCAAAAATTTAATTGGGCAGGCCAGGCAATATTGTGCGTCAAACCCGATCCTGCGGCCCACGGGGCGGGTAGCCGTTCAGACTTCAGACGGGATTACTGTCTCCCTTGTGGCCCGGGGTGGGGGGTATGGCGTCAACCAGCCCCCCCCGGAACCCCGAGCAACGGTTGACCGGGAGGGCCAGGGGGGGTGCTAGCTACCATTCCCACGACTTTTGTATCGATTACCCCCAGAGGGGCGTGCTTTGCTGTCAGACAGCCGCGTCGATCCGCAAGCCCGGCAGTGGGCCGTTTGCGCAGGTGGCCACCGACCCGGAAAAGATACAGGGTCTTCTCACCTTCGTGTAGGTGATTTTTGACCAATTTGGGCGATTTTGGGGACAGCGGTAGCGCTGTCAAGCAATATTAGTTATGTGCGCGCAGCGCTCCTTATCAGATGCAAGTAGGACCGAATGGCCATTGTCGGAACTCTTATTCTGACGTCATGGTGACGAAGGCGAGCGCCTGGCACCTTACTGCAGCCCCCTTTCTTCCTATTTCTAAAACAAAGATAACGCTGTCTGTTGTTGCGCTGTGGAGTTGTGGGCAACGCATCTTCTGCGTTGTCCAAGCTTCGCCGCTTGCGGCGAAGCGTCAAATCCACAGCGCTATCTCCGCACCACTGTGGGCAGGTGGACGACGCGTTCTTGCGTCGTCCAAGCATCGCATCGCGATGCGTCCTGTCCACAGGATCAGTGCCTCTTGCCTCGGTCTTCGTGGCCTCTCGGCGGGCCGATCGATCACGTGATAGATGGCCGTCGAGGTGCCATTGCATCGTCCCAGAGTTCTCCTACGTTCTCGTAGGAGCGTCTTATTTGATCGGCGTAAACGCGGTTATCAATTGCGAGTGTCTTCGGAACTGCTGCAACGAGCAAAGCAATTTGCTCGGCTGACACGTCCGGAAATCTCGCAATAAGGGCCACCATACCTTGGCGATGGCCTTCGCTGAGAAGCGGCGCGAGCGATAGAAGATGCTCCTTCGCAAGCTGATCGGCCAGATCAGCTGCAAGCTGAAGACTAAGATCGCGGTCACTGTTCTCGACTTCACTCATTCCGTTTTGCTCTTCCGCATCGCTTCTTGTTGTCGTCAGACATGTCGTGGTCCGGCGAGGCGGCATCAAACGTACCGTTGCATGTCGCGGTCTGCTGGATCATTCTGGCGGCGCCAACGCGTCCGCGAAAGCTCCGGCTTCAATCTCAATCGCCATTCCATGGGGCCTTTGAACCCAAGTATGAGTGACTAGCCCCAGATCGTTACCACACACTACCAACGGCTTACGCCGCTTTTATCTCAGCCCTCTCACTCCGTTCTATCTTCCGACGGACTAATGCGAGGATGCGTCGGCGAATGAATCCGCTACCAATGCGGATTGCAGCCCAATAGGGTGCGAATGCAAAGAGACTCCAACGGTCTGGGCAGTGGACATGAGTCTTGGTGATTAGATCGACGCTTCCATCACCACGTGGTGTGACCACATAGACCATCACGAGTTTGGCCACTCCGTTTTCCAAGAAGGTACGGAAAGCCTCCGGCGTCGCAAGCGGGATCAGCCCAAAGTCAAGCTGCCAAAATCGTCCCGTTAGACCGAACGCGAGCACATTGTCGCGGCGTTCGAGCAAAGTAAAATCCTTCAACCCAAATCGGGGGTGCCCGGCAAGGGCCGAACGTCCGCCAAGCGCGATCCAGATGCGCGAAGGCGCCTCGCGCAGCTTAAGCATCAGCCGCACAAGAGCATCTTCCCGATCGTCAAGGGCTACAAGCGCATCAAGGATGGCGTCCGGAGCCCCCTGGATCACGACCGAATGTGTCTCTCTGAACTGTGCGCCGGGCAGCCAGTTTTCCATGGTGAGATCCGCATCGCGTGCGCTCATTCTGCAGCCTCCGTCGCCCTCGCAAACATTTTTCGCATCGTATCGATCGTGAAATTCTCGTGATCGCGTTCAGGATCGATGTCTCCTTTGAGAGCATGGGCGAGCATCGCACGTGTACCGTCCGCGATCTCGTCGTCATCGGCGGCGATAGCGCGAAAGAAATAGTATGGCGATAGATACTTGCCGCGACAGTAATTCACGGTCTGCTGAAACGGGCGCAACAGCTCGTCGATGGAGAAGTTATTGTGTCCTCCCGCGCGGTAATCCGACTCAGGGCTACCAACGGAGGTTACCACCATGAATTCTTTTCCTTCGAGCTTATGTGCGCCGGCGTACGCAAAGCCCGGCAGTAGGACGAGATCTTGCCACTGCTTTAGGATTGCGGGGCTCGAATACCAATAGAATGGGAACTGGAATATAATTCGATGGTGTTCGAGCAGGGCCTTTTGTTCATCAAGCACATCAATGTCCATCTCTGGATAGAGTGCGGTTAGATCGCGTACGGTGACGTTCGGCTGCGCTGCAAACGCCTCCGACCATACCTTGTTGACGCGCGAGGCGATCATTGTGGGGTGGGCTACGAGAACGAGAGTTTTCATTTACTATCCCATGTCAATGTTCAGGAACGTTAGCTCTTTATCAGCTCGCGAATCTCAATGAATTTACCGGACGTGATTCGGGGATCAGGTTCTGGTAAGAGCAACGCAATCATCTGCTCAGCACGCTGGTCGGGGCTCGCTATGTAGTTAGCCCCCAAGGCTCGTTCACGGAGCATAGCCTGTTCTCTGAAGACTGGGTCTTCCGAGAGGGGGAGTGTGCCGATCTTGTTGCTCAGAAAGGTATCGACCACGCAGAGCCCGAGGGTCGCAAAAAAGGTTCTTGGATACTCAAGGGCATAGAGCTCAATCATCATTTCAAGCGCAGCTTTTGATATCGCATAACCTCCGTTGCCCGCGCGCGCCCGGACCCCGGCGATCGACGCAGAAACAACACAGAGCGGCATCTCAATTCCCGCTCCCATGAGCGCATCCAGTATTCCCTTTGAGGCAAAGCAATTCAGACGCATCAGGTACATCAACTCTTCCAGCGGAGTTTCGCTCACTCGCCGGATCGCATTTGCGAATTGTCCGGCGTTAAGGAAAACGGCGTCAAAGCGAGCTATGCCGGGACGATCGGTCAGAAATCGAGTCATCTGGTCGGGTAAAGCGTCGAGGTCTGAAAGATCACAGGTCTGATGCGAGAAGCGGGGGGGGGGCTTGAGTAGATCTGGCACGGTCCGCCCGATGCCATGAACACTGTATCCCATATCTAGAAGACGACGAGCTATAGCGAGGCCAATTCCGCTTCCGACACCAGAGATGAGCGCGTTTTTCATCACCTCCAACTCCTTCAGAACTTACCAGCGGCCGCACCACCATCGATGGGAAAGATGGCGCCCGTGATATAGGACGCATCATCTGACAAAAGCCACGAAACGACCGCAGCAACCTCATCCGGCCTCCCCATCCGCCGCATCGCCGTCACTTCGATCTTCCGCTTGGTACGCTCAGGATTTGCTGCCAACAGCACGTCGGTGTTCATGCCACCCGCAATCGGTCCGGGCGCAATAGCGTTGACGCGGATGCAGGGGCCACGGGCATATTCGATAGCGGCCGCCTGAGTTAGGCCAATCAGCCCCCATTTGGATGACGTAGGCGGCTTGACCAGGAATTGCCACTATCCCGGCGAGTGAGGAGTTGTTCACGATCGCTCCTCCGCCAGCCTTAACCATAGCGACAAGCTCGGCGCGTAAACAGTAATACGCGCCGGTAAGATTGACAGAGACTGCTCGGTTCCACGCATCGACTGAGCTTTCCGCGACATTAGCATGAGGGACGGTTTTCGTCATCCATGGCGAGGTTTGTGCGAGCGGACGGCGGGGTTCGCCGTGTTGCCCGCACGGGGTGGACGGGCAAAGGGGCGGGGCTCCTGACCTGCCGAGGGATCAGCTGCGTGGCGGCTTCTGTGGC
>WQYW01000265.1 GCA_009781045.1 Alphaproteobacteria bacterium | reverse complement strand
GAGGCTGTTGCCAGCGCCGCATGTCCGGGTAGGGAACGGTTGAAGGAACAACCGGTTTCATCTACTAGTCTATCCTCCTTTCGTGTTGTAAAACAGAGACTTATGCGACTTTCAGGTCGCACGTGATGGGTCGGAATGGGTGATCGCCTTCGTCGGAATGCGCACTTGTGACCGCAGCAGGAAAGAAATGGCCATTCGAATATGCCAGGACTGGTGTCCGCCCGATGTGATCGCAACATAGCGACGCGGAAATGGAGATTGAGGATCAAGGGTGCCGGGACAGAACTTCTGCGAAACATGAAGTGCGCACAAGTGCCGCCAGGAGTTGGTGAACGTGTGTCTCATTTGTTGGTGTGCCGGGGGTGTGATGCGCTCGTCTGCCGGCCTGGGACGTGTTGTTGGTAGGTGGGATTCATGAGGGTCCCTTGCGACACCAAGACCGGGTCAGGCGTGGCGCAGCTGTTCGAAAGTCGGGAAACCCCATGAATCATAGCATGGATCGACACAACCGTTTTCAGGTTGAAGCACGGCAGCGGTCGAGGTCCTCGGGGTTCGTCAGGGTGTGGGACTGAATGGCTTGCGCTCCCCCGTTGGCGTCATTGCCGGCCAAGGTTCGGAGGGGCGGGAGGGGGCACGGTTTTCCACCGATCGGACCTGCACCACGTCAACGGCGTCGCTGTTATCGCGAGCAGCCAGCACAAACTGGTGAGCTGGGAGCCGTGGAAAAATAACCGAATCAAATTTGGTGGAGATCGGCCTCGTTGCCTTCATCGGTGGCTTCGACCCCGGCCGAAAACCTGGGTGTTGCTGCTCAGCAACATGGGCCTTTGTTCTCATTTGTTCGCGCGATTCTGGAGCAGTTATTTTTCGACGGCCTCCTGGGGGCTTCGGACTGCCGCCCCCGCCCCCCTTGGGCCCTGTTTGGTGGCTATGCAAATCCCCGCAAATATGGCGGCAAGGATTTCCCGTTTCCGGTCGATTGCCAAGGACAGCGGGAAAGGGAAAGCGGAAAACGCCGTTGTGGGGCCGTGGGGCGCGTCCGCTGTTGGGGGCGACCACTGCGGTCTGCGGCTCAATTGGCTGGAGAAGGCCACAGGGGCCCGCCAGGTCGCGGCAGGGTTTGCCGCGATATTTGCGCGGACTTGGCCAGCCATCGATAGGGCCCGCTGGGGCAGAGGGGCGCGAAAGGGAGGGCGGCAAGGGGGTGCACGTATGAGTCTGCTCTCTGCGTCCTTCTGCGAAAGTCGATATCAGAAATCAGCTCATCGCTCATCGTTATAGCGGCTTCGCCCGCCGTTCGTTCGTTATCAGCGGTGGCCCTTCAATCTTCAGCCACCGCACCGCATAAACTACATAGTGCTACGCGATGGAGTCCTTCTTCCTCCCGGTGGCGAGACAGGGTTGCCATCCGCCAAGGCTGATGGGGCCGCCTAATTCCGCTGTCCGCCTCCGGGATCAGTCTTCTAGCTCTGGGTACTGGCGGTGCAAGACGTCCGGATGTGTGAATAACTTTCCGGGTATGCTGCCGGGAAGATTCGTGGCATCAAAGAGCACATTACTGTCACTTATGTCCTTTGGCGAATCGAACGATCCTCCGCCCCCAACTTTCTTAGGCGATCGTACGCCCGTCACAGCGCATCCACAGCCACGAGCACCGATCCTGCCTTCTTTCCCTGATGCTTTATGCTTTCATGGCTGAATCCAGCTCGGCCATGGCTTGGTTATAGCTCTGCCGAATTGAAACCAAATGGAGCAACCTTCCCGTCATTGAACATTCTCGGGTCGCTCACTTCTTTGGCGGATAGCCTTGGGGCGACGGCAAATGTCGGTTGTCGGCTTACCTCAAGTATGAGAACCGCAACGTGATGATCAATCGTAACCCGGTCATTCGCGGCGAAATGCGGGTGATCCGGAACCGGCAGGAGAGTTCGTCAGAGCGCTGGCCTGTCAGTCGAAAGCTTGTTCGTCTTTGTCACTCTGATGGGTTGCGAAGATGACCTCAAAATCTGCGTTTTGTCCGCCTCCCTGCCAATCGTCAAATTGTAGCCGATCACCGTATCGCTCTATCAAAGCAGTGAAGAATCTGTCCGCCACGTCTGCTACCAGCTTTATCCGTTCGTTTTCGTCCGGAACTTCAAATCGTGCGGGGCGGACAATGAACAGAACCACGCTTGCGCGGCCTGACGCTGGGACGCATGGCCATGCTTTCACTTCAATTAGCCCGAGATTGAACTTGACGTATCGGCCAAGGGCGTAATGCGAGCTTTCATGCAACTCAAGACGATCACCATCCACAAGAGCCGCAACATCACGGGCTAGCGTGATCCACATCTCCTCAGGATCGAGATGAATATAGCCTTCCTCTATGGCCATGAAGTTCTCCCACCTCTCGGAAGCACGCCAGGCTGCCAGCCCCCGACGCTAATAGGGCGACCTAATTGCTTTGTCCATTTTTTCGACCAGTCACCCAACTCTGGATACTGCTTTTGTAGGACATCCGGATGTGTGAAGGGCTCGCTTGGCTTGCTACCGAGGAAGCCTTTGGCCTCAATGAACACATCCACGTCGGAAATCTTCTTCCCCGAATCGAACGCTCCACCGCCCCCTGGTTTCCTCGGTGATCGTACGCCCGTCACAGCGCTGCCACGAGCACCGATCCTGCCCTCTATCCCTGATGCCCTCATGGCTGAATCCAGCTCGGTCATGGCTTGATTATATTGCTCTGCCGACTTGAAACCATATGGAACAACCTTCCCATTATTGAACATCCTCGGGCCGTTCACTTCTTTCGCCGACAACCTTGCGGTATCGTTTACAACGCTTTCGGGGCTGTGGGAAAACTGGGCCGGCAGGAACGGCGGGACCCCTTTCTTTGGCGGCCCAGCACCGCGAATCAGCGTCAGTTGCTCAGGTGAAAGAGGCTCACCAGCCTGTAGTTTCCCGGACACCACCCTGCTTGCGAAACGTGAAACAGCCGGCGCGCCAGCTTCGAGCGCTTTGGACCCTCCCGTGCCCAGCGCAGCACCCATCCCGGCGCCGATTGTCCCTCCAGCGAGGGCATGGCCCGGCGTATCGGCATTGTTGCTCGCGCCCCCAACCCCGCCAAACACCGCGGCCAGGAGTGCGTTAAACGTGGTCGGACTCATGCGACCCGTGTTTCCCGCAGCAATGCCCGCAGCTTCGGCGGCCCCTTCATCCGCTGCCCGATCTCCAACGGTGGCGGCCACTTCAGCCACCGCCTCCTTGGCAGCACCCTTACCCCCCACACCTGCAGCAGCATCAGCCGCACCTTCGACCACGCCCTTGCCGGCAGAGCCCGCAGCAGCATCGCCCAGAACAGCGCCAGCACCTTCGGCCACCACACGTCCGGCAATAGCGGTGGTTCCCTTCGCGATGGCGCCCTCGGCGGCTTCGGTCGCAACAGCGGTGGCCCCCCTGGCGACGGCAGCCTCAGCGGCACTGGCCGCAATGACCGTTCCGCCCTTGGCCGCAGCCATTCCCCATCCAAGCCCAACGAAGGCGGCGACGCCACCGGCCGTCCCACCCCAGGACGCCCACGGGTGCAGGCGATCCCCAGCCTCCTTGTCTTCCTTGTTTTCGTTGAAGGTGTGCTGCCAGGTTTCGTTCTGGTCGCGGCTCGTGCCATACTTGTAAGCGGAATATGCAAGCTCCGACGTACCCGCTGACCCGGTTTTCAGGAATTCCCGACCCGCAACCTCTGCAGCTGACGTGTTGCCAGCACGCTCCACGTCATTCCTGTGCTGTGCGTCGTCGTACAGCTTCTGCTGTTCGGGCGTGAGGTAATCCCGATCGTTGTACCACCAATTGCCGATGGTGCTGCCGCCGCCATGGGCCTGGTTGTATTGCTCGTGAGCCTGTTTCGCCAGGCCTTGGGCAGCGGCATATTGCGCTGTGCCGGAAATCTGTTCTTCCGGCACAGCCTGGAAAATCCCCGCGCTCTGATCGTCGGAACCTGCTGAGGCGGGAGCGGGGTTGTTGCCGTAATGGCTGCCATGGATCGTGTCGATGGTATTGCCCATGTTTAATCAAATCTCCCCGCTCAATTATGCCGGCGAGGTTATCCAAAGTCTGGCCCGGGTCAACCACCAAAATGCGTGCTATCGAATGTGTTTTGCATGCAATCTTCAGTCCTCGGCAAGGCATTGAATTCACCTGGAATTTGCGATCCGCGTTTGCATTTTGCAAATTGTATATTGTATGCAATCCCGAGGCACACCTGCGGGAACCGGGAACCATCGATTGCATCGAAAGCTGGCAGGGCCGACCCGAGAATCGGCCTGGCTGGAGAATTTCCAACATCAAATCCGGCCGCCTGCATAGAGCTTGTTCATGGTTCAGGGGCCGTGATGCGGATGTCGAAGCTGCTTTCCCGGATCGTCTTGACCGTGGTGATCCCGGCCGCCCGTCCCCGAGTGCCTGGCAAGCCGGGCAGGAAATCCGCGGGACTCAACGCGCGCCATGCGACAGGGGGTTTCTGGGGAAATCTACCGGCGGGAACAACAACCGACTGAAAATTGAAAATGCGTGGGTTCTAGTGATTTTTCGGTGCGCCAGGCAAAGCTGGCGTGCTCCAGCCGGTGGAAGTCCGGCCTGGGTAGGGGGTAGCGCCGGCCCAGTAGCGAGTGTTGCGTGGTGGACGGCGACGCCCCTCACGAAGCGTACACAGTGATCATGTGGGGTGTGGGATTGAGCCGCGAAAGCGAATCTCGCAGGGGTCGAGGCGGTCGAAAACG
>WQYW01000264.1 GCA_009781045.1 Alphaproteobacteria bacterium | reverse complement strand
TGCTCCGCGCTTCCTTCAGACCCCACCTCGCGATGGTGCCCTTGCGCTTCGCTAACCCTTCGCCGTCATCAGGCTGGGTAAAGGACTCTAACCTCCAAGCTGTCGATCATGCTCGGCACACCAGGCAAAGGCCCCCTGTCAGGGGCCTTTTTCGTGTTTCCTGCACCAGATGTGCGCTGTGCCGTCCGCCGGACTTCACTCTTGATCTCGTGCGGGCACGAATGGCGCTCGGCCACGCCTTAACGGATGCTTTTCGGAAATCGATTTCGCAAAGGACCTGAGTTCCCGCCGCTGCCCGCAGGAGATCGGTACGGGGTAGGGCCTTGGGCATCCTCAATAATAGAGAGCTCTGATCTTTGGTTGGGGGGCCCTTGTGCCGGCACAGGGACCCGCGAAATTTGCTCCCGGCGGAGGTGCCCGGTTTACCGTTTTTCGCCTCTGCGCGGAATTCTTACCGCTCCCCGTTTTGGGCTCAAAGCTGAAACCGGGAGGGCGCTCTGCAGCACGACGAGGCAGGAACGGGGAAGGCCGGAAATCCGCCTCAGAATCTCTGGTCTGGCCAGGGCGGAATGCGACGAAAATCCAGCCGATCCTGTAGGGGAGGCCGCAAATTCTTGAACTGGCGCGGGCAGATGCGGGATGGCCGGAACCCCGCCAAAGGGGTAAGCAGCATTTTGTTTTTTTTCGAATCGTGACCTCTTGCCAGGGATGGCGGAGGTGTCGAGGTGGCTTTGCCAAAGGCGACATGACCGATTCTGACAAGCGCGAAGTATTGTCCGGTCTTGTGGAACGGGTGACCTTCCACAATGAGGAGAACGGTTTCACCGTGCTGCGGGTCAAGGTGCGCGGCCGGCATGACACGGTGTCGATCGTCGGCTATGCGGCGGGGATCGCTGCCGGCGAACTCGTTCAGGCCACGGGATCGTGGACCAACGACCGCCACCACGGGCTGCAGTTTCGGGCCGATTTCATCAAGACCATGCCGCCGACCACCCGCGAGGGCATCGAGAAATATCTCGGCTCCGGCATGATCCGCGGCGTCGGTCGGGTCTATGCCACCAAGCTGGTCGAGGCCTTTGGCGAAAAGGTCTTTGACGTGATCGAGCTTGAGCTGGAACGGCTGCGCGAGGTCGAGGGCATCGGCCCGAAACGGGCGGGCCAAATCATTGCCGGCTGGTCCGGCCAGCGCGTCATCCGCGAGATCATGGTCTTTCTGCACAGCCATGGGGTAGGAACCTCGCGCGCCGTCCGGATTTTCAAGACCTACGGTGCGGACGCGGTTCGGGTGATCTCGGAGAACCCTTACCAGCTGTCGCGCGACATCCAGGGGATTGGCTTTCGCACTGCCGACGCCATCGCGATGAAGCTCGGCATTGAGAAAACGGCGATGATACGGGTGCGGGCCGGCGTTGCCCACGCCCTGCTGGAAGCCCTTTACGAGGGACATTGCGGCCTGCCGCGCGCCGAGCTGCTGCCGCGGGCGGTCCGGCTCCTGGAGGTCCCGGAGAGCAGCGTCAATGAGGCGTTGTGGCTCGAACTTGAGGGCGGCGAACTCATCGCCGATGATGTCGAGGGCAGCCCTTGCGTCTTCCTTGCCGCTCTCTATCGTGCCGAGCAGACCATCGCAGGCCGCCTCGCGGCGCTCAACCGCACGCCGCTTCCCTGGCCGCGGATCGATGCCGACAAGGCGGTGCCATGGGTCGAGCGAAAGATCGGACAGACCCTGGCCCAAAGCCAGAAACGGGCGGTCGATCTCGCACTGTCGTCAAAAGTCCTGGTGATCACGGGCGGGCCGGGAGTCGGCAAGACCACACTGGTCAATGCCATCCTGCACATCCTTGAGGTCAAGAATGTGGAGATCCTGCTTGCGGCACCGACCGGCCGTGCCGCCAAACGGATGTCGGAAACCACCGGACGTGAGGCCAGGACCATCCATCGCCTGCTCGAAGTCAATCTCAGGGAGGGTGGTTTCCGACACAACGCAGAGAACCCGCTCGAATGCGACCTTCTCGTCATTGACGAGGCCTCGATGGTCGATGTCATGCTCATGAGCGCCCTGCTCAAAGCGGTTCCCGATCACGCAGCGTTAATTCTCGTCGGCGACGTCGACCAGCTGCCGTCGGTCGGGCCGGGGCAGGTGCTGGCCGATATCATCGCCTCCCACGCAGTGCCGGTGGCCCATCTCACCGAAGTGTTCCGCCAGGCGGCCCAGAGCCGTATCATTCAGGCCGCTCATTGCATCAACCGGGGCGAGCTTCCCGACCTCGCCCGGCCGAGCGGCGACAGCGATTTCTACTTCGTGCCAGCCGACACGCCGGAGCGGGCGGTGGAACTGCTGCTGCACATGGTCAAGAGCCGTCTGCCCGCCCGCTTCGGCGTCGACGCCATCCGCGATATCCAGATCCTGTGTCCGATGAACCGTGGCGGGATCGGCGCGCGCTCCCTGAACCTGGAATTGCAGAAGGCGCTCAATCCCAACCAGGAGCTGAAAGTCGAGAAATTCGGCACGAGCTATGCGGTTGGCGATAAGGTCATGCAGATCCAGAATGATTACGACAAGGATATCTATAACGGCGATGTCGGCTTTGTCAGCGCCATCGATCCGGATGCCGGCCAGATCACCATCGACTTCGACGGGCGGCCGATCGCTTTCATGTTTGGCGAACTCGACCAGGTCGTTCTCGCCTATGCCGTCACCATCCACAAATCCCAGGGCTCAGAATATCCTGTGGTGGTGATCCCGGTAATGACCCAGAATTTCACCATGCTGCAGCGCAATCTGCTCTACACCGCGGTGACACGCGGCAAACGGCTGGTGGTCCTGCTCGGTCAGAAGAAGGCGGTGACGATTGCCGTGAAGAATATTTCGGGGCGGCGCCGGGTGACCCGGCTTAAGGCATGGCTGGAGGTCGATGTCGCAAAGCCCGCAGCGGAATGTCAGGCGCTGCCCTCATTCCGGTGATGTCCCGCAAGGTGTGTCATGCCCGACTTTTGCCGGAACCCAGGCGCTGGTCCGGGTGCGGCCTCCCAGCGGAACATGATCAAAAGCATGGCAAATCAATGTCGTGCACTCTGCTGGTGGTGTCGCCTGGAAGAGGTCCCGGCGAATGAGACCCGAACAGGACCACACGCAGGCTGTCGTCGGCCTCGACTGCTGCGGGGCATCCGTGCCGGCCTTGTCCTCAAGCGGCGGCAAGGTTCATCGGGGGCAGGACCTCCGGTCTGGCAATCGCGGCGCGGCAGAGGGGCTCTCCGGGAGGCGGATGCGATCGCGTGACAGCTCGGGAGCGCCGATGGAGTGGCAGCCCCGTTGTGCGGCCCGTTACGTTGCTGGAGGGCTCAAGGCGCGCGATTGAGCGATGGCGGTGGGGCTTGTCCTGATCTGCATCTGTGCGGGCGGACCGTTGACGGGGGCGGCAGTGGTCGGCTCCGGGCAACATCTGTTCCAGGCCGTCAGGTGCAGGATTGTCGTTTTTGGTGAGAAGGTTCTGTAGATTCAACCGGGGAATACAGTGTAATCGGGCACGATCCTGGCCTGCCCCACATGGGGCGGGGATCGCAGGCGACTGCGGTTTTCGGTGCGGCTGCGACCATGGAAAGGGCTTTGCGGCGAGGTCCATGACCTGGGGCTGACGCTGGCCAAGACCTCGATCGCGCGAGCCCTCCCCGAACTGCGCGCTCTTGGTGCAGATGGCGCCTTTGCGACACCGGAGCTTGTTGAATCTGTCAAAACCCTCGCGCGCGGCAAATTTGCCGGCCATGTGCCGGACGATCTGGCGCGAGCCTTGTGGAGCAGGCAGAATGCGGCTGCCATTGTCGCGATCGGGGAGATCGCGCGGCGGCTTTGACTGACCCGCCTCGATTTTCGCACATCCGTGCAACGGGTTGACCGGGCTGGTGACCCGGCAACGGGTTGACCGGGCTGGTGACCCGGCAACGGGTTGACCGGGCTGGTGACCCGGCAACGGGTTGACCGGTGTCTGAGAGGGACTATCGAGTGTTGCTGCGATTTGTTTTCGAAACGATGAGGTCATCCCATGGCGAGCTATCCCGACGTCAAGCTTCTGATTCGCGGCGAATGGCGTGACGCCATTGGAGGAGAGACCATTGCGGTGGTCGATCCGGCCACCGAAGAGGTGATCGGCAATGTTGCCCTTGCCCGCAAGGCGGACCTCGATCTGGCTCTGGAGGCGGCTGAAAAGGGCTTCTCAATCTGGCGCGACACGCCCGCCTTCGAGCGTGCGAAACGGATGCGCAAGGCCGCCGACATCATGCGTGCCCGCGCCGATGATATCTCCTGGATGTTGACGCGCGAGCAGGGCAAGCCGCTTGCCCAGGCGAAGATGGAAGTCATGGCCGGGGCCGACACGATCGACTGGTTCGCCGAGGAAGCCCGGCGCACCTATGGCCGGATCATTCCGGCCCGTTTCAGTGGCGTGCAGCAGATGGCGATCAAGGCTCCGGTTGGCCCGGTTGCGGCTTTCACACCGTGGAATTTCCCGATCAATCAGGTGGTCCGCAAGCTCTCGGCGGCGCTGGCCACCGGCTGCTCAATTATCATCAAGGCACCAGAGGAAACGCCGGCTTCCCCCGCCGAACTGCTTCGAGCCTTTGTTGATGCCGGCGTGCCGGCAGGTGTCATCGCCCTGGTCTACGGCATCCCGGCGGAAATCTCCGAATACCTCATCCCCCACCCGATCATCCGCAAGATCTCCTTCACCGGATCGACGCCGGTCGGCAAGCATCTGGCGGCCCTGGCCGGCATGCA
>WQYW01000263.1 GCA_009781045.1 Alphaproteobacteria bacterium | reverse complement strand
CGTTTCCTTCTCCCACCAATCCGACCGCTTAGCCGCTTCGCGCCTTCGGACACACCCGCTGAACGCGAGGGACTTAAGCGAACCACCTAAAACGGGACGACCGAGACTCGCCCTTTCGTCGGACACCACTATGCATGTGACCTTTTATTAATCAAAACCCTTTATCAACAGGGCCGCCGGTTTGGCGCCCCCCTGTGTTGGAGGGGCAACACAGCTTGCACTAAAGTACCGCAATTCACGGGGGAAACCCACCCCCATCCCGTAAGCCAGCCGCAATTTCGCCATCAAATTTCCACGATTGAGGCAGGCCTTCCGGCCGACGCGATGGACCTGCCGCAGTCGCACCGTTGTTCCCTGTATGTCCGTGGAGGACGAATCGAGACGCGGCGGTTTCCCTGGGAAGCGGCAGCCCGATTAAATCCTGAAATTAATGGCGGCGGAACCGTCCACAGGGTCGCCCTGGCCCGGCGTCACCTGTGATGATGCCAGCTTTGTGATACCGCACGAGGATACCCCGGAACTCGCAACCTCTGCGTGCCGCCCACACCTCCTGCGAGTGGATTCTATGCCGCCAACAGACGGTTGCCCGATCACAGTTCCGTGTAGACGATCACGAAATCGTGATGTCTGGAGGATTGGCTGCGGAGATCAGGACGGACCGCAAAGGGACACGATCCGGAAAGCCCATGATGGTTAACTCAGGCAATGCTGGACCTGGGATCCACAATGTCTGGTATCATTATACTCCCGACATCTCTCAGGCGCCGAACTCTGGTCCAATCAAGCGCGACGGCAGCTTTGACGAACCTTCCGCCCGTCACAAACGATCTGACAGATTCCGAAACTGCCTGTCTGGTGAGCTTCGTTTGATGGGATTTTTGAGTGGCCGCAGCCACCGGCCACAACTCCTTTTCCGGTTCGGTCGCCATTTTGCGCAATCCACCGTGCACCAGCTTTGCGGAGTGCGAATCTCAGGTGCCTAGATACCGCAATCGGCAGCAGCGGCAGCTCTGTGGCGAAGAAACCAATGGCAGGCGGCCAACTTCCTGCAGACATCGCCTCAGGAATCGATGGCATGGTTGCCAGGGTGCCGACCTGTTTCCAGCCTGGCCCCGGAACTCTTGAACTCCGCTTGCTGTCGCTCCTCATCCGCGAATACGTGGAATCTGCCCGATCGGGTGAAGATCGCCTGCATCGGGATGTCGCAATGCACCCACTCTTCAATGAGGCCGAGGCAGCGATGCCTCCACCCGACCGGTTTGGAACTGTGGAACCCAAATCATTCCAGCTCCGGATCAAGACGAAGAACCGCAGGCAAATCTGTTGTGTCCACCGCACCCCCTTCTATCAGATCACACCTCATCTTATCCATTGGATCGATAATCGATATTGATCTCCCCGGCAAAGCGGTCAGGGACTTCCGTCACTTTTCCTGACGGGCTCACCTCTCCTGAAGACTTCACCTCTCCTGAAGACTTCGCCTCCCCTGAAGGCTTCACCTCCCCTGAAGGCTTCACCTCGGCTGGATAGTATTGTTTGAATTGGGCATGCCCCGCCAGCGCCTCGGGGCGGTAAGGGGCCGCTCCTGCGGCGCACTGTACAACGGCCGGGAGTTCGAAACGCTGGCCGACCGTCGGGTGGACAGGAGCATCGCTGGGGATTTGGCGGATCCTGACCGGCCAGTTCCAGCGGCTGACAATTTTCCGGATCCACTGCCATTTCGGGAGTCTGTCAACGATTGCGTCAAGGCTGTCGCGCATGCCGGCGACTTCACAATGCTGCACGCCACCCGCGTCCGGGTAGATGTGCAGAGCCTGCCCCACAGTGCCCGTTCCCTCCATCTTCTCACCGTTGACAAAGATCGGACCCGTGAGCAGCCCATCGGGAACGGAAACGGCTTCGCGACACATCCACTCCAGCGCGATATCCGATAACCTCGATTCGGGCTCGGGATAAGAGCCCCCGACATCGGAGTGATTTCCGGCAAACCACCATTGCTGGAGCCGATCAATTCCGTCGTGTTGCGGCGCGCCAGCCTCACTCCCTCCCCATCCGACACGGTCGAAATCCTCCCGGGTTTCATCGATTGCATTGGCGGAACGCGCGAAGTGCACGCGCCGGCTGAGCAGGCGATCAAAATTCTCGCCTTTCCACACCGCCTTGTGCGAGCGCGATTCTTCGGGATTCGGATAATCGGTAATCGTCCTGGTCGCCTCCCTGGTCTGCCAGCGCCAGAACCAGCCCGATGCACCCGCAATCAAGGCGAGCTGTATGAAAAATCCGGTCCGCATGAAACCCGCGCCGAACCCGGCCGAAATCAGCCCTGCAAGCAACAGCGACGGAACAAATCCAGCAACCACAGCCGCGGCAGCGATGGCAACCGCAAGACCGGTCTGGACCAGGAAGCGGCGCAGGCCTTTCGCTCCCAGAGCCGCGACCGTGTCGAACACGCCGATGAAATAGGGTGCAGCGTTGGAGCCGGAGTCGTCGCCGGAGCCGTATTTGACCTGGAAACGCCTGGCCAGTTCATGTCGCTCCTTTTCAAATTCCTCCCTCGGATGCCCGGCACCGTGCTCCAGCACCGTGTCGACGGCCTCCCAGGCGATGTCCCTGACGGCCTTGCGGTAGCGCATCAAGGGCCCCTCGGGCATCTGTGTGGGTATGCCGCAAAGCATCAGAAGATTGGCAAGGCTGCGCACCGTGTAGGCACCACGGCTGAACCCGAACAGGAAGATGCGGTCGCCATCCTCGTAATGGTTGACAATGAATTCGTAGCAGTCGGCGATGTTGCGCTTGATTCCGGCACCGGTCAAAGATCCCATCAGCTTCTGGGCAAAGCGGACCGGAGCGGAAAAGGCCGTGGTGCCGATATCGGTGCCGAGGCCCGCATCGTAGAAAACGACCTGCCGCGAGGGATCAATTCCGGTCTCGGCATGATCCCGCGAGATTCGGAACATCTTGTAGATGTTGCTGGTATTCTGCTCCGGGCGGGCTCCGCCATCCTGGCCGGTGCCGTCTGAATAGACCACGATGTTTTTCGCCATTTTGCCTTCATCTCCCGCCAACGAGGCAGAGGGCCGAACTGCGCCCTCACCCTGTCTATTTACACAATCGTAAAATTCCGACCGTTCAAAGTCAAAAATCCTGGCCAGCCAACTATATTTCAAGGGGGGCTCTGTTCTCATTCCTCTATCCGTTCCTCAACTCGTGCACAACGGCAGAGCGACAGAACACTTTACTCATCAGACATAGTCTCAAGCTCACCCGTGCCGGCCCGGAGCGCAGCCGACCCTGACGCAACCCAACCACAGGCGCGGCTTCGCCGTAACCAGTTGGAAACACACCAGAAATCTTTTGCATGCGGTATTGACCGCGGTTCACGCAGGCAAGGCAACGGGAACTATATCCGGCGGGTCCCATGGCCACCCGGGAAAGGCACCGCATGCAGTTCGCCGACGCCCCTGTCTCTCGCCCTTTGGACAGCACCAAAGTACCGAGTGGGGCCGCACGAAGAATGCACTGGGCATCAATATGAAGGCTCTCGACTTCCGCGCAGCATCGTCCGGCGTTTTCATCGCCGCCCATTCCGACGGCTGTTTCAGGAAATGTGCGGATCGAAGACCAGCCCTTCGCAGACCGCGGAACCGGCAACGATGGTACTGGAAGAACCCGCGCTTCGAATGGCTCTCTCATTGCACACCTGCCGCATGTGCCATCGCCGCCATCGCCAGGTGATGCGCTGCCGGATTACCTGCCAATTCCATCGAAGAGCGCGACACGAAAGCTCAAACATCAGGAATCCCGGCCCGCCGCGCCCCTCCACCAGCACGCCCCCCGGGGCCCCTTGCCCGGCTCCATGGTCGCATGCAACCCATTGCCCTTCCCGGCCAACACCACTCACGCGACCTGCGATCCACGCTCCGTGGCCCGTGGCCAGCGGCCCGCATATGGAAACATCACGATCTCGTGACCAGCGGGATCGGAACACTGCCTGGGCAATCAAGCCGGACCGTCAGGCGTCAGAAAGCCGCCAGCAGGCATCCCCTTCACCTGGTCACCCCTCAATTGCCCCGCAAAACAAATGTCCAAGAACCGGTTAATGAGGTGTCTGTTCCGTGGGTGTAACTCGCTCATGGTGGCTTGCCCACGCCATTGATCACCCAATCCAGGTGGTGCTGGAAGTAGAGTGAGGCCGATTGGCACGGTTGGAGACAAGCCCCTCTCAGGCGCCGCGATCAAGGCGCTGGACGCGCTGGCGTTTCCCCAGACCAATTGTCGAGGCCTGCGCCACCGCGAATGGTGTCGTCCGGGCTCAACGGGGGCGCGCCCGGATGGGCGTGGTGCCGACATTGGTCGGGCACAGCCGCCTCAGCGGCCGGCTGGCCCTGGTCGCCGTCGTCCGAACTGTCAACACCGCCCTGACCAGGTCAATGGCTTTGGGGTTTGTGCCACCGTGTCACAAACCTCCGTAACGTCCCTTGCGAGGCGGAAACCAGTGGTCTCACGCGCATTCCAGACACGCGTCTTTCCTCCACGCGCGCTTGCCATCGCTGTGACGGAAGACAACCCGGCTGGGCAATTCTTCATCATGCGCAACGATGTCGTCCAACAGCGCAGTGATCCCATCCAGGATCCTCTCTCCCTCCGGCTGAGCAATATCAGACGCAAGAAACAACACACGGATCATGAGCTCGGCGGGGCCAGGAATGCGTCCGGTCCCCTTCTCCCAACGTGCGACAGATTGATCGGAGACACGGATCTTCGCTGCCAGCTCGGCCGGCGTCATCCGCATATGCTCACGCAAAAAGCGCAGTTCCCTCGGCGCAAGAACCTTGCGTCCCGAGACAAGGCACAAGCCAATCGCCTTCCAAAGCCCTTCAAGATCCGTAATGGTGATGTACT
>WQYW01000262.1 GCA_009781045.1 Alphaproteobacteria bacterium | reverse complement strand
GTACGCTTCGTGAGGGGCGTCGCCGTCCACCACGCAACACTCGCTACTGGGCGGGCGCTACCCCCTACCCAGGCCGGACTTCCACCGGCTGGAGCACGCCAGCTTTGCCTGGCGCACCGAAAACACTCCTTGAACTTTCACCCTTGTCTGCATAAAGTATGAACGACGTTCAGCATGGAAGGATGCCGATGAAACCGTCTGCCGCTCTCAAAATGATGCGAGATGCAGTGCGAGAAACCGTCAGTCGTTACCCGGCTGAAAATCCGCGCGTCTTTGGCTCGGTGCTCCATGGCACCGACAAAGACGGCAGCGACATTGATATCCTGGTCGATGCCCTGCCGGGGGCGACACTGTTCGATCTCGGCGGCCTGCACGAGGACCTTGAAACACTGCTTGGTGTCCGCGTCGATTTGCTGACGCCTGGCGACCTTCCACCGAAGTTCCGAGCAAGGGTGCTCGGGGAAGCGCAGCCGGTATGAGCGAGAAGCCACTGCTTGACTACATTGAACATATCCAAAAGGCAGCCACCGATGCCTGCAGCTTTGTCGAAGGCATAACCAAGGCTGAATTCCTCGAGGACCGACGTAGCCAGCAAGCTGTAATCATGTGTCTCGTCATCATCGGCGATGCCTCCACGAAGCTTATGAATTCCCACGCCGAATTCCTGACAGCCCACGCTGGAGTGCCATGGCAAAAGATGCGGGGTATGCACAATCGCATCGCCCACGGGTACTTCGATATAGACATCAACATCGTGTGGGACACCGTGCAAACGGCGTTGCCAGAATTGCTCAAACAGCTGCCATCTATCGCTTTGGATGCGCGCGACCGAGACCTTGGCGACGATGGAATGCAGCGATGACATCCCATCGCCGTGGTCAAACCGGGAGCAACCACCGGCTTTATTGGTCAACGCCATCCAGAGCTTCGTCGAGCCCCAGCGCTTGAGCGTGGTCTATGAATTCTGTGGCCACGGCCTCGGCCGCCTGCTCCACGACGAGCCGAACATTGTTCACATCGGCCGCCCGGGCGTGGGCGTGGAACTTCGCTCCGGCATGTTCTTCACCATCGAGCCCATGATCAATCTTGGCAAGCCGCAGGTGAAGCCGCTCGACGATGGCTGGACCGCGGTCACCCGCGACCGCTCGCTGTCGGCCCGGTTCGAACACTCGCTCGGCGTCACCGCGACCGGCTGCGAGGTTTTCACATTGTCAAAGAGGAACGCCGAAAAAGTGCCGGGGGCGCCTGAGGTTGCTTGAGGACCTGAGGGTCCACGGCCCGACCGATCGGGAACGCTTTCTGAGCCTTCGGCGCACGCTCTGCCCCGAAAGGGCGCAGCTGTGACCTTGCCAGGCCGGAATTGTCGTGCGCGAATTTCCCCGCGATCCCGAATGCGGCCACCCTGTTCGTTCATTTTTGATTTTTGATGAACATCGCCCTCTGTTCTGCACCCCTCGACCTGCAGCTCTCGACCTGCACCTCTCGACCTGCGCCGAGATCTCCGCGTCCAACCGCTTCAACGCCCCGCCGCCGCCGACGCTTCACAAAGCGGTGCCACGGCCTTCACCGCACCGGGCGGCACCGCGTGCGCGCGGCTCGCCCTTCGGTTGCAGTAATCGCAACATTCCATCCAACATGGCTCTTGCAGCACGGTTCCAAATTCGCAAAAATTCCTGAGCACCGGCGGTTTTTCGCCAGATTGGCCGGAACGGGTCCGTGTGGAGCCGCGGCTGTTGGAATGAAACCCGTGGAACCTCTGCTCAGCCAGCATTGCACCTCCGGAATGTTCGAAAACACTCCTTGAACTGCCATCCTTGACTGCATAGAGCATGAACGACGTTCAGCACGGAAGCTGCCGATGAAACCGTCTGCGGCTCTCAAAATGATGCTAGACGCAGTGCGGGAAACCGTCAGTCGCTCCCCGGCTTGCGATTCCGTGCGTCTTTGGCTTTGTGCTCCATGGAACCGACAAAGACGGCAGCGACATTGATATCCTGGTCGATGCCCTGCCGTCCCCGACCCTGTTCGATCTGGGCAGCCTGCACGAGGAGCTTGAAACGCTGCCTGGTGTCCGCGTCGACTTGCTGACACCTTGGCGACCTTCCACCGAAGTTCCGAGCGCGGGTGCTCGGGAACCGCAGCCGGTATGAGCGATAAGCCACTGCTTGAATACATTGAACCTATCCAAAAGGCGGCCACCAATGCCTGCAGCTTTGTTGAAGGCATGACCAAGGCTGACTTTCTCGAGCACCGACGGAGACAGCAAGCTAAGACATTGAAAACTCGCGACGTTTCCTTGCCGAAATCCTACTCCTACAATTTCCCAGACACTGTCTGGGAAATTTGCGAACGAAACAGGAACGATCCGTCTGCCGCCAAACGGAGCGCGCCCCGATCTGCACATCAATCTTCAACAGGTCCCTGACTGTTGACTATCGTATCCGACGCCAGGGTCGCGGCCTCACACCGACACCATGCCGGCGCCCCGTGAGCGACGCTCGCCCTTCGGTTGTAGTGACTGCAGCGTTCCATCAGACGTAGTCGTCACACGGCTGTTGCAAAACGGATCGAGTCTGCCAGAGGGCATTTTGAACACTTTATCATTTAACAGATCTTCGACAGTTCTCCTTGGCTGGTCTGTTTCGGGTTTCGGAGCCGTGTGTCGCAGGCGGCGCCAGCGCTCCAGACGGCACCAGACCCGAAACTTCAAACGAGACAGCTGTCCGATGGAACCCGACTCCGCAGAAGTTCCAATTCAACCACACGGTGCCCAGCGTCGCCTCCGGATGCATTTGTGGCCAGCGAGCCCGCACCAGGTGGAGCGCTCACCATTCGATTTGAGGTTTCAGCTTTTCGATGGAGCCGCGCGGCGGGCTGCTCTCCTCATTTTCGGCAACGCCGGCGACGAAAATTCCGGCTATCGCTTCGGGTATTTCTCGCCAAAAGCCGATCTGAACCTGAAGGGAAAGCGCCTGATCACCCTCAGCAGCGCTGACCGCTGCTTCATCACCTCCCGTTCGGCCTTATCAGACCCCCTCGTATTCAAGCGCCCCATGTGGATTTCAGAGCCTGACGCCAGACTGTTCAGATACCTCTCGGCTTTCTCCAAGCTCGGAAACATCATAACTGAATACGGCAGTCAGATGCACACCCCCGTATCAGCAACGGACGGATGGATGATTGGTCAGGGGTTTAAACCGCACAATTCGTCATCGCACGGCTATCACCGAAGCGCTTACGTGTCGGCACTCCCTCATCTTTCCGTCGCACAGTTTGAGCCCCTGGCCGTATCCCGCGCCAGCCTCACCTCATGCCCGTCCTCGAGGGTCCACCGCAAGGGTTTCGAGCGGGGTTTTGAAGGTCCACGCATAATCATTCCACAGGGCATCGGTATCGCTCAGATGCGCCTGCGCGCGGCCTACGGCGAAGACGCGTTCACTTTCCAGGACAGTCTGCAGGCGATTTCAGTTCCGGCCGGGGAGGAGGTTCGCGCAAAGCTCCTGACGGCTCTCCTCAACAGCAGGGTTGCGGTCTGGTATGCCTTTCATGGAACGTCTTCCTTCGGCTCGGATCGTCCCAAACGGAGTTGATGAACCTGCCATTTCCCGATGTTTCCGAAATGCCGGATCCCGGGCGGGCGCGGGAGGCAGCCCTGTGCATTGTCTCGATCCTTGATCAGGCAATGGCGGCAACCCGCAATGGATTTGCCTCGGCAGGCCGCGATGGCTCCATTTTTGAAGAAATCGACAGGCATGTCTACGAGTACTTCTGCCTCTCTTCGGAAGAGGTCATGATGATGGAGGATGGGGTCGAATTCGTTTTCTCGGCCGCTCAACCGTGCCACGGCAGCTTACCGGCTGCCTGGAAAAATTCCTCGGAACGTGAGCGAAGGTTATATGCTGAAACGCTGGTTCACGACCTCGGGCCATGGCTTAAGGACGGGTCGGCTGTCAACGCATGTCTGATGTCCTGCAATTCCGACCTTGCTCTCCTTCGTTTGACGCTGTGCGCGCAAGAAGGCAAACGAGAATACATGGAGCTGCGCGACCACGCCGTCCGCGAACGGCTGGCGGAACTCTTTTCCCATATACATCAGCCTCTTCGGGGAAATTTTCAGCTCTTTCCCGATTGCAGAATTTTTGACGGCGATCATCTCTATCTCGTCAAACCCATGCAGCGCCGCTTCTGGCTGCGCGGCGCGGCGCTTGCGGACGTGGCCGCGCTGGTCCTCGATATCCAATTCCAATCCGCCCCCCCAAAAGAGCGGAGGCGTGCTTGATAATAAGCGATCCGACCAATTGGTTCGACCGACTCAATCTGCTCGATGAGCGAGTCATGGCGCGCATTGAGGCAGTATGGCCTCAATGCATGGCGACACTCCATCCGTTCCCGCACGAAGACACGATCAGTTTCAATCTGAGAAGCCTGCTGGTCAAGGACCACCTGGCGTCGTATTTTCTACTATCTGGAATACCAGTTTGAACCCGAGGCGTTCACCCCGGATGGCCAGGCTTTCAGCAAGGGGCAGGTCGATCTCGCCATTCTGTGTGATCAAGGCTGCACGCACTATCTGGCATATGAGTGCAAGCGGCTGAACGTAATCAACAGTGGTGGCCGGCAAAGCCTTGCCACTCCATATGTAAAGGAGGGCGTCAAGCGGTTCATTACGGAACGGTATGCGGAGGGTATTCCGGTCGGATGCATGTTGGGGTATGTTGTATGTTCTGGATGGCGATATTCCGTTCGCGATCACAAATCTGGCTCTTCCGGTTTTTGTGTGGGTAAATTTCGGGGTAAAACGCTCGATTCAGTCAGCCAAAATAGGGAATTTCGTGCTCTTGATCGGTCTGGATTTGGGGGATCCGTTTCATGGCCAAGGCGCGCAAGAGACACCGCCGTTACGAGCACGAATATTCGTTCCCTGGCTTTCGAGCTAG
>WQYW01000261.1 GCA_009781045.1 Alphaproteobacteria bacterium | reverse complement strand
CAGTTACCAGCCCATGGACAAGGTATTCCCCTATGACAGTTTCGAGGGGATCAAGATCAAGGACTGGTCGGCCTGGGAAGACCCCTTCCGCCTGACCATGGACGCCTATTGGAAGTTCCAGGCCGAGAAGGAGCGCAAGCTCTACGCCGTGCTCGACGCCTTCGCCCAGAATAACGGCCAGACCGCGTTGTCCGACGGCCGCTATATGAACGTGGTCAAGCTGTTCCTGACCGGGATTTCACCGGAGGAATATCAGGCTCATCGCGGTTTTGCCTTTATCGGCAGGCATTTGCGCGGCGTCGGCCCGCGGGTGGCGGCACAGCAGCAGTCGCTCGACGAATTGCGGCACGTCCAGACCCAGATCCACACCATCAGCCATTACAACAAGTTTTTCAGCGGCATGTCGGAATTTCCGACGATGCATGACCGCGTCTTCTATCTTTCGGTGCCGAAAAGCTTTTTCGACGACGCCCGCTCCGGCGGCCCGTTCGAATTCATGATCGCGATCGGCTTTGCCTTCGAATATCTGCTTACCAACCTGCTGTTCGTGCCCTTCATGTCGGGTGCCGCCTATAATGGCGACATGTCGACCGTGACCTTCGGCTTCTCGGCCCAGTCGGATGAGAGCCGCCACATGACGCTGGGCATCGAGGTCATCAAGTTCCTGCTCGAGCAGCATCCGGACAACGTGCCGATCGTGCAGAAATGGGTCGACAAGTGGTTCTGGCGCGGCTTCCGCCTGCTCAGCCTGGTCGCCATGATGATGGATTACATGCTGCCCAAGCCCGTGATGTCCTGGAAGGAGGCCTGGGAGATCTATTTTGTCGAGGCGGGCGGTGCCCTGTTCCAGGATCTGGGGCGCTATGGTCTGAAAATGCCGAAATATCACGAGGTGGCGACGGAAGCCGCCGACCATGTCGGCCATCAGCTCTACAGCCTGCTCTATCAGCTCTGCCATGTCACCGGGCTGCACTCCTGGATGCCGGATGCGAAGCACCTGGACTGGCTGTCGGAGAAATATCCCAACAGCTTCGACAAGTTCTACCGTCCGCGCTGGGAGATGTGGGGCGACATGGAGAAACAGGGCAAGCGGTTCTACTATAATGGCCTCTTACAGCTCTGCCACACCTGCCAGCTGCCGATGACCTTCACCGAGCCCGGCGACCCCCGGACCCGCGCCTTCCGCGAGTCCAGCTTCAAGGGGCAGCATTATCATTTCTGCTCGGATGGCTGCAAAGACATCTTCGACAACGAGCCCGAGAAGTTCGTCCAGGCCTGGCTGCCGATCCAGCAGATCTTCCAAGGCAATTGCGGCGGCCCGACGGTGCCCGACGTGCTCAAGTGGTACAAGATCGAGGACGGCGTCGATAACGCCGAATATCTCGGTTCCGTGGACCACAAGCTCTGGCAGTCATGGAAACAGGGCGGGCCGGTCAGCCAGGTGGGCTGAAATCAAAAAGGGGAGGGGCGCGTCCGGGCCAGAGGGATCGGACGCCCCCGCTTCGAGACAATCGGGAGGAAAACAATGGCACTGAAAGCGATTACGCCGGACTATGAGAGCCACACCGAGAACCGTGATCTTCCGGAACTCTACCACGGCAACCTGATGATCTATGTCCACTGGGAGGAGCATCTGTCCTTTGTGGCGGCGATTGCCTTGCCATTGCCGCCCCAGACCCCTTTCGGCGCCATAAGGGAGGCAATTGCTGCGGTTTACGGGCCGCACCCCGACTGGGACAGGATTGACTGGTCGAAGGTGATCTGGAAGATTGACGGCAGGTCTGTGAACCCGGATCCGGAGAAGTCGATTGCCGATCACGGCATGCACCATAAATCGTTGCTGCGCTTCTGGACACCGGGACTTGAGGGCTACCAGGGCACCCGGAACTGAAAGAGGCGAAAATTGAGCACGCAGCAGCTGACCATTGAACCGATCGGCGAAGAGATCGAGGTGGCCGAGGGCCAGACCATTCTCGATGCCGCGCTCCGTGCTGGGATCTATCTGCCGCATGCCTGTGGCCATGGCCTGTGCGGCACCTGCAAGACGAAAGTGCTGGACGGCGAAATCGATCACGGCGCGGCATCGTCCTTTGCTCTGATGGATTTCGAGCGCGACGAGGGCTTTGTGCTCGCCTGCACGGCCACGCTGAAAGGCGATGTCACGATCGAGGCCGATATCGAGGAGGATGTAGACGCCCGCAAGATCGCGGTGCGCAATTTCGTCGGCGAAGTCACGGGCCTTGAGGATCTCACCCACGACGTCAAGGCGGTGTGGCTGGAACTTGAAGGTGGCCCGATGGATTTCCAGGCTGGACAGTATGTCAATCTGTTCCTGCCGGGGATTGACGGGCCGCGGGCCTTTTCGATCGCCAATCCGCCGTCGGTTCACGGCCATATCGAATTGCAGATTCGTCGTGTGCCGGGCGGGGCGGCGACCGGCTATATCCACGACACCCTCAAACGCGGCGATCGGCTCACCGTCGCAGGTCCGCAAGGCCGGTTCATCGTGCGCAAGTCGCGCGGCGGGCCGCTCTTGTTTCTGGCGGGGGGCACCGGCGTCTCAAGCCCGCGCTCGATGATCCTTGACCTGCTCACGGAGGGCTATGGGGAGCCGATCACCCTGGTCCACGGCGTGCGCACGGGAGCCGATCTTTATTGCAACACGGAATTCGAGGAGCTGGCGCGCCTGCACCGCAATTTCCGCTATGTGCCGGCGCTCTCAAACGAGCCCGAAGACAGCTCCTGGGCAGGCGCCCGGGGCTTTGTCCATGACGTGGCCCGGACCCTTTTCGACGGTTCCTTTGCGGGCCTGACCGCCTATCTCTGCGGTCCGCCGCCGATGATCGAGGCCTCTATTGCCACCCTGATGCAGGGGCGGCTGTTTGAAAAGCATATTTTCACGGAGCGTTTTTTCACGGCCAAAGACTGCGCCGACAAACCGAAGAGCCCGCTGTTCCGACGGCTTTGATTGCCACGAGGACAAGGGGCGTGGTGAGGGAGCCTGCGATGGCGCGTACGCCACGCCCGTTTGGTGGCCGGCGGTGCCTTTTGCAAGTGTGCGGGTGCCGGCCGGCGTGCATCTGTGCCGCCATTCCTGCCTGCCCCAGAATGATCGCAATTACTCGAATATCAGCCCGAACCAGGCCATCACCGTCGACAATACGCATTACGGCACCCCTTCGGCTTCGGCATTATATTTCCGGTTTTTTGACATCCTGGGTATGTAGTACCGTAGTACCGTCGTTGAGCGAGCGCTCCTTGTCCACTTTGTTGGCACGCCAGGGGGGCAGTGCGATCAAACCTGACACCTGACATTCTGTAGCTGAAGACGCGGAGGAAGGGGAGGATGCAATCTGACAACCCTGTCCGGGAAGCGGCGCGGAGCCACGCAGGTCCCCGCCGCTGAAGCCCAAGGGGCGACTGAGGAATCCGCAGCCTTCGCCGGATGCTTACTCTTCTCACGGCGGGCGATCGCGGAGACGCCCCCGGCGCGAGGCTCTCTCAATCCTCAATCAGGCGCGCTTTCACCTTTCACCTGCTCGGAATACTGGCCGTCTTGTCATCTCGAACTCGTCATTTCTGGCACCACTATCTATCTATCTATGTGCCTTGGATTGGGTGCCTGCAGATTTCGCACGCGGCGCTCACGAGCCGCAAGATTTCGACGAAGCGTCGCAGGACGACGATCTGTCCATCATCACAAAAGTATTGGGCCGGGTTGGCCATCACACACATCGATTACGGACTGAAAACATGTCCCCGCTATCTCGCTGTTTGGAGCTGCTGCGTGTTCTCAGGTATGAAAATGAATTTGTCAGAAATCTCGAAGCCATTCTCCCGCGCACAATTATTTACAAAAAGGACATATTCCCCAGCCTCCTTGTCCATATCACCGACCGAGCTATCGACAGTTCTCTTCCACCTATTATAAATTTTCCGATACTCGCGCCGTCTGGGATCGAAAGTCTTGATGCTGAAAGATACGATCTTCTTTCTATTAACGCTGTCAATCAAAACGGAATTACCCATTAAGACAAACAGGGCAGCATAGCGCTTGTTTGTAGACATCATGGAATCCAATACGCACTCCTTCATCGCATGACATCTGGCCGCCGAGATGCTCGAGGTGACGCATTCATTCTCAAGACTCGAAATTTCGTTGCTCCAAGCCTCGCGTTTGTACGCGTCGAAAAGATCTTGCGCCAGCGTCTCTGACGACAGAATAAGTGGAAGACTAACAATAGACAGCATACAGATCAAAACAGTAATGCTGATCATGACTCGGGTCTTGAACATCATCTTACCCCCAGCAATGCGGGTAAGACATATGAAACCAACATTTGCCACGCCATTGCATGGGCATCGCCTCCGATGTATGGGTATTCGTAATTAGCACTCGCGCCTGGGCATGCTCCCCATGGCCCTCCGATTCTCGCTATTGTGTTAGCAACGCCCGTACTCGCTTTGCTATAGTTCACGTAGACATTGATCCAATTTGCGACATTCGTCGGTTTCGAACGATTCCCAAACAGGTGGCTTGCTGGCTGGTCAACGGCGTCTGGCGTGGCTAATACAGCAACCTTCTTGCCATCTGTCTCCAGGTCGCGGCATGCTTGCATAGCTACATCACCGCCCCATGAATGGCCAATTATACAAATCTTTTCATCATAGTAATCTACGTAATTCATACTCATGCAATTAACGACCAAATCTCTCTGGTCATACTGGGCGTAGCCAACATATTGGTATTTCTCGCGCCCGCCTATCAAGCTCCTGTACCGATTGACAACGAGATCCATTACCAAATGCAGTTTTTACATCACCAGCGCCGCCAAAGAACATTATAAGCGGGTGCTTGAATTCTCCAGTAGGACAAATCAATAAATCTGACAAAATGTGGTTCCTTTCGGTGCACAATCCTAACTAGTGTCTGTTCGAAAACTACGTGTTTCCGCAAATCACAGCGTTTCCGCAGATTGCGCCGCACGTCAATTAGGAGAGATTATCGCGTTGTCCGGCCAAATGCACACTACGACGTACGTT
>WQYW01000260.1 GCA_009781045.1 Alphaproteobacteria bacterium | reverse complement strand
GTCCTCCCCATGCACAACGTTGCACTGATGATCCGCAAACACTTCGACGGCATCATCGCCTGGGCTCAGACCCGCCAAACGAATGGATTTCTTGAGGCTATCAACGGTCTCTTTCAAACCGCGAGACGGCGTGCCCGAGGCTACACATGTTTCCGCACGATGCGCACCATCTTGTTCCTCATCGCAGGCGATCTTGACTTCGCGGCGATCAATCCGTTCGTAGCGGGAGCTGGGACCGGTGAGTGCCCGTTCTGAATATGGTGATGATCGGCGACGAGATGCAGACCAGGATTAGGCTCGACAACGTGTTCGTCAACGAGAACCAGCCCTGGTTGTATTTGTTGTTATCTGCGTCAGCATTCCCGGACAGAAAATGAAGCAAAATCTCCAGTTACCCACTGGAATCCGAAAAGAGCCCCAAATGGCTCTTGCCGGTGCCGGGTGCCGAGGAACACAAGGACACAAGGGGGCGTGGTGGCCGACTGACGCGCCTGGCTCGGTGGAATCGATCCCCGGGAAGTCCCCACCTCGGCAACCAGCGGTTTCCCGCGACCCGAGCTGGCCCGCAGCATCTTAAGTCAAGGTCCGCGCCTGATCCTGGCCGATTGTCGCCAGCCCCCGACAGCAGCCGGAAAAATCAACCGTCGGGCATCTGGCGTTGTGGGCGTGGGTTATTGGTCCCGTCCTCACCCGCCGGTCCCGGCGCTTCGGCAGGAACGATTCTTCCTGTCCGGCTGGTTTGCTGAGCCGGACAGAACACAGAACCCACCCGTCGGCTGCCCGGGTGCGGACCTGCCTCACGGCCCCGTTCGTTCGGGAGGCAATCCTTCACAGGCCGCCGTCGGCGAGCCCGAGCATCAGCCGCATATTCTGCACTGCGGCTCCGGACGCGCCCTTACCGAGATTGTCGAGGCGCGCGACCAGCACCGCCTGGCGCTGCGGGTCGCTGGCAAAGACGTAAAGCTCAAGTCTATTGCTGTCATTGAGCGCCTCGGGCTCAATGCGCCCGCTGACCACCGCCGGACTGTCCATCGCCGTGACCGTGACATCGCGCGATCCGGCATAGCGGCGCTCCAGCGCGGCATGGAGATCAGCGCCGCAGGGCTTCGCGGCAAGGCCGTCGAGCTGCAGCGGCACCGAAACCAGCATGCCCTGGCGGAAATTGCCGACCGAGGGCACGAAGATCGGGCGCCGCGCCAGTCCGGCGTGGAGCTGCATCTCCGGCACATGTTTATGCGCCAGCCCCAGGCCGTAAAGTTCGAAGGCGGGTGCCCGGCCGCCCTCAAAGCTTGCGATCATCGCCTTGCCGCCCCCCGAATAGCCACTCACCGCGTTGATGGTGAAGGGATAATCGGCAGGCACGAGGCCGGCATCGACGAGCGGGCGCAACAGTGCGATGGCCCCGGTCGGATAGCAGCCGGGGTTGGATACTTTGCGGGCGGAGGCAATCCTCCCCGCCTGATCCGCGCTCAGTTCCGGAAAACCATAAGTCCAGTCCGGATCGACCCGGAACGCGGTCGAGGCATCCAGCACTTTCGGCGCCGCCTCCCCCATGCTGTCGACCAGCGCCACGGTTTCGCGTGCCGCGTCGTCGGGCAGACAGAGGATGACGAGATCGACCTCCGCCAGCAGCGCCCGCTTGGCGAGCGGATCTTTGCGGCTTTCCTCGGCTATGCTGCGCAGCACGATGTCGCCGGAACTCCGCAGCCGCTCGTTGATACCAAGCCCGGTGGTGCCCGAACCACCATCGACAAAAACGGCCGGTTTTTTCCCTTCATTCACAGTCACTGCGTGGTCTCCTGTCTAAGGCTTCTGCATGGCCTGTGCGATCGCTTTTGAACCGGGCTCCTCCCGGCCTGAAAGCGCCTGCGCCACCGCGACCCGGTCGGCCGCGGATTTGTGCTGGTTGAGTTTGAAACTGCCCTCAACGTCCTCGATGGTCATCACCAGGCCTGCGATCTGCTCTTTCATCGCGGCAAGCCGCGAGGGCGTCATCTTCCCGCTGGTCCAGGGCGGTTTCGGCGCCAGACGTTTTTCGAAGCGCGCACTCAGAATATCGACCTGCTGCGCCAGTTCGGATTCCGACATCCGCCGCACCGGACCCGTGAGATGCACCGACTGATAGAGAAAGGTCGGCACCTGGTCTCTCGACGCATACCAGTCGGCCGAGACATAGGCGTCATCCCCGCTGACGGCCAGCAGAAACGGACGGCCATCGGCGAGTGCCAGCAGCGGGTTGCCGCGCGCGAGGTGAAACAGCGCCTGGGGCGCGGCCCCCTCGCTGTTTTCAAGGCAGAAGGGCAGCGCGGAGGCCACCGGTCGGGTGCCGTCGAAGGCACAGAGCAGACCGAAACCGCGGGCCGCCGCAAAGCTCAGGCTCACGGCCCTCTCCTGGCGGAAATGCGCCGGCGTATACATGACAGAAATCTCCGCTCACAACGCCTTGAGCCAGGTGATGAAATCAACCCACCACAGGCCCATTGACGACCACACCAGTTCAATGATCCTGCCGATGATGTCGCCGAACAGCAGCAGCACGCCGGCCCAGACCAGCGCCGAGAGCACATTGGCGAGCTGAAAGGTCCAGTAGGGCATCTCGAAAATACCCGCGGCCAGCGGCACTGTGGCGCGCAGCGGACCGAAGAAACGGCCGATGAAGATGCTCGGCACCCCCCAGCGCCGGACGAAAGCCTCTCCCCGCGGCAGCAGCCTGGGGTAGCGCGACAAGGGCCACATCTGCGCAACGTGCTCCTTGTAGCGAAAGCCGAACCAGTAGGACACCCAGTCCCCCAGAGCCGCCCCCAGCGAGCCGGCGATCCACACCGGATAGAAGCTGATGCCGCTCACCCCGGTCAGCGCCCCGATCGCCACCAGCGCCCCCCAGGCCGGAATCAGGAGCGAGATGAAGGCAAGCGATTCCCCGAAAGCCAGCAGAAACACCACCGGCGCCGCCCATGCTTCATGGGCGCGCAGCGTTTCAACCATGGCGTGAGCGAACTGCTCCATTCCTCCGGTCTTCCTTCCAGGCTTCAAGGGGCGCGCGAGACCGGCCTCACTACATTTTGGGGGCCGGTTGCGGCGGAAACGCCAGAGGTTGAGGGCAAACCCCGCTTTTTTTTGCGGATCTGCCCTTCCAGCCTCCGTCCTTGGTTTCCTCTTGGCAATCCCAAGGCGGCCCCCTAATTAGCGTGGAAGCCCCTTCAGGGGCCAGACGGACTTGACCACAGGGTCAACAGGGGAGGAGAATTTTCCTCTCCAAGGCAGAAATTCCGGGCATTTGCCTCAAAGAACCCTCCCGTCCGGCCCGACGCCGGCGATGACGCCTGCTTTTTGCGCCATCATCGAAACCGTTTTGCCCTAATCATGGCATAGTCCACGCACCTGATTCGCCGCCCCGACGGCACTTCAACCGATGTCGAGAAAGATGCCGAAGCAGTTGAAAAAACTACCGAAGTCCAAGAAACAAGACCTCTTCTCCAAGCCCGCCGCTGCCAAGCCCCGCCCGACCCAGACGGCCGCTTTGCGGCGCGACAGCGCGGACGATTACACCGCCGCCGACATCGAGGTTCTCGAGGGCCTGGAACCGGTGCGTCGCCGCCCCGGCATGTATATAGGCGGCACCGACGAAAAGGCGCTGCACCACCTGTTTGCCGAAGTCATCGACAATTCGATGGACGAGGCCCTGGCGGGGCATGCCAGCTATATCGAGGTCGAACTGGCCGCCGATGGCTTTCTCACCGTGACCGACAACGGCCGCGGCATTCCGGTCGATCCCCACCCCAAATACCCGAAGAAATCGGCGCTTGAAGTCATCATGTGCATGCTGCATTCGGGCGGCAAATTCGATTCCAAGGTCTATGATGCCTCGGGCGGCCTCCATGGGGTCGGCGTCTCCGTGGTCAACGCGCTGTCGTCGCGCCTTGAGGTCGAGGTCGCGCGCAACCAGCAGCTTTACCGCATGATCTTCGAGCGCGGCCATCCCAAAGGCAGGCTGGAAAATCTCGGCAAGGTGGCCAATCGTCGCGGCACCCGCATCCGCTTTCGGCCCGACAGCGAGATTTTCGGCGCCAGGGCCAGCTTCAAGCCCCAGCGTCTGTTCAAGATGGCGCGCTCGAAAGCCTATCTGTTCGGCGGCGTCGAGATCCGCTGGCGCTGCGCGGCAGAACTCCTCAAGGGCATCGACGATGTCCCGGCCGAGGACAGCTTCCATTTCCCCGGCGGTCTGAAGGATTATCTGACCGCGGCGATCCACGGCGACACCCTGGTCCATCCCGATATTTTCTCGGGCAAAGCAGGCCGCACCGGGACCCATGGCGCCTGCGAATGGGCGATTGCCTGGACCGCAGATGCCGACGGCTTCCTCTCCTCCTACACCAATACCGTGCCCACGCCGGATGGCGGCACCCATGAATCGGGGCTGCGCAGCGCTCTTTTGCGCGGGCTGAAAGACCATGCCGAGCGCGTCGGCCAGAGCAAGCGGGCGGCTTCCGTGACGTCCGAAGACGTCATGACCAGTGCCGCGGCCATGCTCTCGGTGTTCGTGCGCGAGCCCGAATTCCAGGGCCAGACCAAGGACCGCCTGGCCACCGCCGAGGCCCAGCGCATCGTCGAGCAGGCCATCAAGGATCCGTTCGACCACTGGCTGTCAGGCAACCCCAACCAGGCCAGCCGACTGCTGGATTTCGTGGTCGATCGCGCCGAGGAGCGCCTGCGCCGGCGCCAGGAAAAAGAGGTGGCGCGCAAGAGCGCGGGCAAGAAGGCCCGCCTTCCCGGCAAGCTTGCCGACTGCACCGATCCCGGCACCGACGGCTCCGAGCTCTTCATCGTCGAGGGTGATTCGGCCGGCGGCAGCGCCAAACAGGCGCGCGAACGCAAAAAACAGGCGGTGCTGCCGCTGCGCGGCAAGATCCTCAACGTCGCTTCCGCCGGCAAGGACAAACTGATGGCCAACGCCCAGATCGGCGATCTGGTCCAGGCCATCGGCTGCGGCATCGGTGCCAGCTATCGCGGCGAGGATCTGCGGTATCAGCGCATCATCATCATGACCGACGCCGACGTCGACGGC
>WQYW01000259.1 GCA_009781045.1 Alphaproteobacteria bacterium | reverse complement strand
TTGGCAGTAAAAATCGCTGACATGCGGAAAACCTCCAAGGCCTATTGCCGGATGCCCTGCGTATTGAGCAACGCTTGGCACCCCTCGCCACCATCAAAGGATGACGTCCCATCCCTCGAAGCTATGCACCCTCTTGTTTGACGTGTCCTTCACCATTTACTCCGCAGCGGCACCCAACTTAACCTGGCGTGTAGCATTGGTTCGCACAAAACGTTCACCGCTCGTGCTTCCGCTGCCTCGCCCACACACGCTTACGCTGCAACCAACGTGCAGCCAATCTGCCCTCGCTTTGTCGCCAACGCAACTTGGCTTCCGAGCGCAGCATACAGGTTTCCGATAATTGCATCATCAACGCCCTGCGTATTGAGCAATGCTTGGCACTCCTCTCCACCATCAAGGATGACGTCCCAACCATCGAAGCTCTGCACCTTCGTGTTTGACATGTCCTTCACCAAAGAGTCTCTCAACCAACCTTGCCGAGCTTGTTGCGGTTATCGACAAATTCCAATTCACTCCGCACCGGCACGCACCTACGTTCAGCTTGAACTGGCTTGTAACACTACTTCGCGCAAAACGTCAACCGCGCGTTAGGGTGGCGTTGCCGACGCACGCGTTGATCCGGAAAAGATCGCCGCGTTCAGTAAGCTGATGTCGGACCTGCTTGAGAACGGCGAGACACCGGAGCGCAAGGCCTATTTGCGGACCCTGATCGGGGCCATCATCGTCAGCGACAAATCCGTGGAAATCGTCGGCTCAAAAGACGCCCTCAGCGCCGCCGTGAGCGGCAAGCCTCCCGCTCAAGTGGTTCGTGCTTTTGTACCGGAGTGCCAGGGAGAATTCGAACCCCTGCGCCGCCTCCCTTGAATTGCAGTTGCGGTGAGAGATTGTCGCGCGCTGTGCCGTCTTTCCTGTTTTGTGTTTGCGGGGTGCGCACCGACGGCGACGACGAGGCCGATGCCGGGTTCGTCGTCCGGGAAGCGGTTCCTGATTGACACGGGGGGACAGCCGCACAAGAGCAGATGTAGCCGCAGGTTCTGCTCCGGGCGTGGCGGCATCCTCTTCGCCCGAGCCCTGGTGCTCCGGCCCCGGCTCGGGAATGCCGCCGAGTGTCGATGTCCTTGTCGGGCAAGTGGCAGAATTCGTGCGGTGTCACAGACCTTTCGCAGGTGGGTTCATGGAGCTTCGATCGGCGACTGACCGCAGCCAGGTGCAACCGATCAGGGCGCTGCCGTCGTCGCCTCGGGTGACGGGGCTGGTTTGCGATGGCGGCGACCGGGTGCCTTCGGCCGCATGAACAAAGCGGGCAGGATGGCGAGGAAAAACGCGATGGCGACAGCATAGAAGCCGTCCTGATAGGCGAGCATCTGGGCTTTCGGCACCAGGATGCTTTCGAGATAAGTCATGGCGGCGGGTGGCACGCCGGTGGGCAGATGAGTGCCGAAGGGGTTGCCCCAATGGGACATCAGGATGATGAGCTGGCGGATTGCCGCTGCGGCAGCGGAAGTGGCCGGGGTCATCTCCTGTGCCAGCGCGTCGCCATGAAACGCCATGCGCATGTCGACCAGCACGGAGAGCAGGTTGATACCGAGCGCGCCGCCGAGCTGACGCACGAAATTGAGCGAACCCGAGCCCTGCGCCAGCAATTCGGGCGGCAGCGCGCGCAGCGCACCGGCATTCAGGGCAGGCGTGATCAGGCCGAGGCCGATCCGGCCCAGGACCAGCCACCAGCCCAGCATCCAGAACGGGGTATCCACGTCGGCACCGCTGCACAGCGCGTTTGAAATCCCGAAGATGGTCAGGCCCAGCGCCACCGGCAGCCATGGCGGGGTGCGGTCGGCGAGATAGCCGGCGATCGGGAACACGAGGGCCAGTACGAAACCCGAGGGCATCAGGAGCAGGCCCGATCGCGTCGGCGTATAGCCCTGGACCAGCTGGACAAACAGGGGAACGATATAGGTCGAGCCGTAGATGCCGACGCCCAGCGCCAGCGCCACCACGCAGCTTGCCGTGAACTGGAAGTTGGCGAAGACGCGGATGCTGAGGAGGGGATTTGCCGAAGTCAGTTCCCAGCCGACAAAGGCGCAACCGGAAACGATGGCGGCGGCGAACAGGGTCAGGATCAGGCTGGAGTTCCAGCCCTCGCGCTGCCCGTTGGAAAGCGCGCTGAGCAGGGCGATCAGGAAGACGATGAGGAGAAGAAATCCGATTCCGTCGAAGGGGCGGGGAGTGCGGTATTGGGGCCTGCTGTCGCGGCCAGGAAGAAAGATCGCGGTGGCGACGATGGCGATGACGCAGACCGGGATGATGGCGAGGAAAACGTCGCGCCAGGTATACTGGTCGACCAGAAAACCGCCCAGCGTCGGCCCCAGCGCCGGTGCCAGCACCACGCCGATGCCGTAGATGCTCATGGCCTTGCCGCGCTGTTCCACCGGGAAGACCTGCGAGAGCACGACCATGGTGATGGGCTGGACCAGGCCGGCGGCGACGCCCTGGAGCACGCGGGCGAGAATGATTTCGCCGTCATTGACCGCAGAGGCGCCGAGCAGGGAGCCGCCGATGCAGATCACCAGCGCTGCGGTGAAGGCGACGCGGTAGCCGAGCCTGGAGATCAGCCAGTCGGTCAGCAGCATGCAGGCGGTCATGGCGGCAAGAAAGCCGGTCGCCAGCCACTGCACCTGATCCTGGCCCAGTCCGAAGGCGCCCATGATATCGGGCATGGCGACGTTGACGATGGTGGCGCAGGCGGTGGTGGCCGTGGTCGCAATCATCACGGTGACGGTGGCGTACCACTTGTAGCCAGCGCCGAAACGCGCGGTATAGACCTCAATTGGCGACATTGATCGATACTTCGACCATGAGACCCGGCTGCAGGGGATGGGGCAGATTTTCGAGCGCGATGCGGACGGGAACGCGTTGTGTGATCTTGGTGAAATTGCCGGATGGGTTTGGACTTGGCAGCAGGGCGAACTGGTTGGTGGCGGCGTTGCCGACACGAATGACATGACCCTTGACCACGAGATCGGGGAAGGCGTCGACGGTCACGGTCACCTTCTGGCCGACCTTGACGTCGCCGACCGCGGTTTCCTTGACATTGGCCTCGACCCAGACGGCGCCGGGATCATGCATCATCATCAGCCACTGTCCGGCCTGGACATAATCGCCCTCATGGATGAAGGTGCGGTCGATGATGCCGTCGAAGGGGGCACGCAAGGTGCGGTCCTGAATCTCGAGGCGAACCTGGCTGGCCTGGGCGGCCAGCGCCTCTCTCTGTCCGCCGAGCATCTTGATCTGCTGACTGAGCATGTCGACCTGGGCGCGCTGGGCGTTGGCCTGGGCCAGCGTGGCCCGGTGCGATTCGACCTGGGCCTGGTTCTGCCGCAAAGTGGCCTCAGCCTGTAACAGCGCAACATGGGTGTGATCCCAGCTCTGTTTTGAAATGCTGCCGCTTTTGACCAGGGGATCGGCGCGCTCGAAATCGGCGCGGGTCAGGTCGGTCTGATGGGAGGCGACGGCGAGCGCTGCTTCGGATGCGGTGAGCTGGGCTCTGGCGTCCTTGATCTGGGCCTCGCTGGTCTGCTGCGTGGTGTCGCGCTGGATCGTGGTCTGCTGGATCTGGGCATCCAGGGCAGCAAGGTTGCCCTCAAGCGAGGTGAGCCGAAGCCTGGCGTCGCGGGCATCAAGTTCCGCCAGCACCTGCCCCTTGCTGACATGGTCGCCTTCCATTACCGGGCGCGACAACAGCCAGCCGTCGAAGCGGCTGGCGATGGTGGCGACTTCGGCTTCGACCCGGGCGTCGTTCTCGCTGACATGGGTCAAGCGCTGGTGCAGCCAGGAGGCGCCAATGATCGTGAGCGTCGTTACCACGATCACCAGCGTGCCCAGCCCGGCATGGAAGCGCAGCCTCGGATTGCGGGCCAGTGCCCGGATCTGGCGGTTGCGGACGCGCAGAAATGCGCGGACGGAATCACGTGTCATCGAAAATCACCCTCGCTGCCGGGCCAGAGAGGCGCTGATCTGGTCGATGACATGGGAAGACACCGCCAATGCCTCGTCGGAGATGCTCGACAGCGTGCGGTCGCTGACCGCAAGGCTGACGCTTTCGACTTTGGCAACAAGTTCAATGCCTTGCTGTGTCAGAACGATCACGCGGGCGCGCCGGTCTTCGTCGACCTTGCGTTCGGCCAGGCCAGCCCCGACCAGGGCATCAATCAGCCGCACCAGGCTTGAACTCTCGATTCCCAGCACCTCAGCCAAGTCCTTTTGTCGCATGGGTTTTTCCCGGGCGATGTGGAGCAGCGGCAGCCAGGTGGCCTCGGTCAGGCCAAACGGCAGCAGGCGTTCATTCATCACCGCCCGCCATTGCCGGGCGGCAAAGGCGAGTCTGCGGCCAAAGAGTTGACGAATATGCACGGACGGAGCCCCCTCACCCCTGGCCGTTAATTTAGTTTGCATCCCATCCGTTTCAATCCGAACTTTTAGGTTGCGACTGCCGGCCATGCAGAATCTGCATGCCCGGCATCCCCGTCTGCCCGGATTGAGACCGCAAGCCCGGTAATGGAAGCAGCTCGGGGCAGCATCGTGCTTCGCACCAGCCGTGCAATCCTGACGACTCTGGTGACCGGCCGTGGCGGTCACAGACCGCCGCCCCAGACTGGGCGATTGGCCGGCGCCTGCGCTCGTCTCCTCGCGCCATATTTGCGCTACCTCTCGCCCGATCTGTATCCATGGATCGGGCCATATCGGAGACACCCCCCCTGGGGTGCGCATCACGAAAATGTGGTCAAATTGCAATTGCAGCAAACTAAAAAGTGGTTCACCCTGCTTTCCAAGGCACCTGACGAACCCACTGGAATCGCGAAAGAGGCGGGCTTCTCCGGGTCCCTCAGTTCACAGAGGCTATTGCATGCACTTCGTTTTGAGACCTGTTGTGGCAGCGACGCTCTTCCTGTGCACAAGTCTCAATGTACTGGCGGAAGAAAAATGGCAGCTTGTCCCCGTCGGAGACGGCGTCATTGCTGCGCCAGCCCAATGGCGGACACTGGACAACATTCGCCCCAATCTGTTGGTCTTCCGTCAGGGCGATGGCCTTGGCGTGCCCGCCGTCGACGAGACCGGAGAGCCGCTCCAGATCGCTCTCATTGTCGAAAAGGCGTCTCCGTCAAAGGACTCTCTTTCTGAG
>WQYW01000258.1 GCA_009781045.1 Alphaproteobacteria bacterium | reverse complement strand
TTTGGCGGTCTTGCCATCCATTACGGCAACGCACGAATTCGTGGTGCCGAGATCAATCCCAATGACCTTTCCCATGGTCCTGATATCCTTGTTTTTTCGGCAGGTCGGCTGGGCCCAGAAGGCACCCGATCCAAAACCCCCTAAGATCACACTTCCGCGTTATTGCGATGGTTGACGCTCATATAGGAGGGGGGAACCTGCCCGCAAGGACTGGACACAAGTTTCGGCCCCCAAACCTCCCCTTTGCAGGAAGAGGGATCAGATGCCAGCGCCCTCCTGGTTGCGCCCAGTCGGTACAGGTAATTGTGGCGAAATGACGGGAGTTCGGCGATTTATCTCAACATTTATCAGATCGGGAAATGGTGAACGATTGGGAATGGTATTTTCAGCCGGGCACGGCCATACCTTCGGGCAACCATTGAACCGCCCGAAACGGCAACCCAGATGTAGCGCCATGAACCTCAGACCCCTGCTGGGCGCCCTCGCCCTTGTCCTCATTTGCTTCCCCGCGCTGGCCGCCGACCCCGTTTATCCCTCCGGCATCCGTGTCGGGCTGGTGCCGCTGATCGGTCTCGCCAGGGCCACCACCTTCCCCGGGTTTGAAAGCCAGGACCAGAATGTGCGGGTCCTCGTCACCGAACTGCCGGCCGCCGCCTTTAACGAGGCGGCTAAGGCAGTGAGCGGCCCGCCTGGCAGCATCCGGCCCCAGCCGCTCGAGACCGCGGCCGGGACCGGCTATTTCCTGATCGACAACGGCGGCAGCGGCAGCGACAATATCAAGCGCTATATGCTGTTTGTGGCTGGCGAAGGTTTTTCGGGCTATGTCGCGGTGCAGGTGCCGGAGAACGCCGCCAAAATCTACACCGACGAGGCGGTGAAGCAGATGCTGGCCAGCGTCGCCACCCGCAAGGAGGTTCCGGTCGAGGAGCAGCTGGCGCTGTTGCCGTTCCGGGTCACGGAGCTGGCCGGCTTCAGGACCGTGCGTGCCATGATGAACGGGACGCTGATGCTGACCGACAGCAAGGCGGGCGAGAACACCGAAAACGCCCCGGTCATGATCATCGGCCTGATCACCGGCACACCGACGGAAACCGACGCCCGCAGCCGCTTCGCTCGCGAACTGGCGCTGCAGATCCCCGGGATGCGCGATATAAGGGTCACAGTGTCTGAGCCGATGCGGATCAGTGCCACACCCGGTTATGAAACCCGGCTTGACGCGGTCACCGGCAAGGACAAGACCGAGGTCACCGTGGTGCAGTGGCTGCGCTTCAATGGCGGCGTTTCGCTGCGCGTCATTGCCAGCGCCCCGCGCGACCAGTGGTTGGCGGCCTTCACCCGCTTCCGCGAAGTCCGCGACGGCATCCGCTCCAAAAACGGCGGTTGACGGGATCCGAACCCCGGAAAGGCCCACAACCCGCCCGGGCCGTTCCGTTCGCCGGTTCACCGCCCGGCGAACCGGCAGAATCTGTCCGCAATCCTGCACCCGCCTTAGGGCAGGCTGGCCCGCCGCCATTCAACTGGCGCTGTCGCCCTCCCCGGCCTCACCCGGCTTTTCAGCGGCCTCGGCTCCATTGCCCTCTGTGGCCGGTTTCGGCACCGCCTTGGCGATGCCGACCATGGCCGCCCGCAACACCCGCTCGCCGATCATATAGCCGGTCTGGATCACCTGGACCACCGTCCCCGGCACAGCCGTCGGGTCGGGAATTTCGAACATGGCCTGCTGGAAATTGGGGTCGAATTTCTCCCCTTTGGGGTCGAATTTCTTAACCCCGTATTTTTCCAGGACGTTGTGCAGGGCACGCTCGGTGAGTTCGACGCCCTCGATCAGCGCCACCAGACCCTGATCGGCAGCTGCACGGGCCTCTGCGGGCACGGCATCCAGCGCCCGGCGCAGATTGTCGGCAAGCTCCAGCACATCGCGGGCAAAACCGGTAACACCGTAGAGCCTGGCGTCGCTGACTTCACGGGCGGTGCGCTTGCGCAGATTTTCCATCTCGGCCAGCGCCCGCAGGGTCTTGTCCCTGGCCTCCGCCAGTTCGACCGCCAGCGCCTCGGCCGAACCCGGCTCGGGATCGTCGGGCATCACATAGGGCTTCGACACCACGGCTTCGGCGCCCGGCTCGGCCACATCTTCGGATTGCCGGTCTTGATCGCTCATCGCCCACCTTTTTCCCATCTTGTCCAAAAGCTTTTCTGGCTGCCCGATATCGGGCTTTGAGCACTGAAAATCAAGCACTGCTGACAGCTCGCAAAAGCTCAGACCCCGATCAGACGGCTGACGATGCGGGCGGCATAATCCACCGCAGGAATCACACGGGCATAATTGAGCCTTGTCGGCCCGATGACACCGAGCACGCCGACAATATGACCCGCAGCATCCCGATAGGGAGCAATGATGGTTGACGATCCCGACAGCGAGAACAGCTTGTTTTCCGAGCCGATGAAGATGCGCACGCCATCGGCATTTTCCGCTCGCCCGAGCAGGTCGATGACTCCGCGCTTGGTCTCGAGATCATCGAAGAGCTGGCGCACCCGCTCCAGATCCTCCAGGGCATGAAGATCCTCCAGCAGATTGGCGTGGCCGCGCACAATCAGCTGGCGGCTGTCATGTTCCCCGCCCGACCACGCCGCAATGCCGGCTGCGATCACCTTCTGGGTCAGCTGATCGAGTTCCACCCGCGCCGCGCCGAGCGCCTTTTCCAGCTCGACCCTGGCCTCGCTCAGGGTCTGGCCACGGATACGGGCATTGAGGAAATTGCTGGCCTCGGTCAGCACCGAACCGGGAACCCCCGGTTCAAGGGTAAGGACGCGGTTTTCCACCTGCCCGTCCTCGCCGACCAGGATCACCAGAGCACGTTCGGGCTCGAGACGGACGAATTCGATATGTTTCAGCCGGGCATTCGCTTTCGGGGTCAGGACCACGGCCGCCGCCCGGGTCAGGCCCGACAGCCGGGTCAGGGCATCCTCCAGCGCAGCCTCGAGCGACTGGGTATGTCCGACCGAAGACAGCCGGCTCTGGATCTGGTCGCGCTCGATGGCGTTGAGTTCGCCCACCTGCATCAGTGCATCGACGAAAAAGCGCAATCCAAGCTCCGTCGGCAGCCGTCCGGCGGAGGTGTGCGGGGCATAAATCAGCCCCAGCTGCTCGAGATCGGCCATGACATTGCGCACCGAGGCCGGCGACAGCGGCAAAGTGATCAGGCGCGAGACATTGCGTGAGCCCACCGGCTCCCCGGTCGACAGATAGCTCTCCACGATCTGGCGGAAAATGTCGCGCGAGCGCTCATTGAGCTGGGCCAGGTCGGCGCGCTGCGCGATCAGATGGGTCGGATCGTGGGGGGCCAAGAGGTCACCTTTTCGTGATAGACGGCCATCAATTGGGCATTCGCTCCCTCTCCGCAAGCTTTCGTTGATGCTGCCGAGGATGCTCTGCAAAAAGCGCTGACGCCTCTTGCCGGGGCCGTCCGAGCCCAATACAACCCCGCCTGCACTGTTTTCATTTGGATTTTTGGAGGATTGCCGATGCGGCCAAGCCGCCGTGCCCCCGATCAACTGCGCCCGGTGAGCCTGGAGCGTGCCGTCGTCAAATATGCCGAAGGTTCGTGCCTGGTAAAATTCGGCGACACCCATGTTCTGGTGACCGCAACCCTTGAGGATCGTCTGCCGCCCTGGCTCAAGGGCCAGGGTCGCGGCTGGATCACAGCCGAATACGGCATGCTGCCGCGGGCCACCCTGGAGCGCACCCGGCGCGAGGCGGCCCAGGGCAAGCAGAGCGGCCGCTCGATGGAGATCCAGCGCCTGATCGGGCGCTCGCTGCGCAGCGTGACCAATCTCGAGGCCTTAGGCGAACGCCAGATCACGATCGATTGCGACGTGCTGCAGGCTGATGGCGGCACCCGCACGGCATCGATCACCGGCGCCTGGGTCGCGCTGGCCGACTGCATCGGCTGGATGAAGTCCCGCAACATGCTGCGCAACGAGGTCCTGCGCGACCACCTCGCCGCGATCTCATGCGGCATCTATAACGGCACGCCGGTGCTCGACCTCGACTATGCCGAGGATTCGGAGGCCGACACCGACGCCAATTTCGTCCTCACCGGCGACGGCCGCGTGGTCGAGATCCAGGCCACCGCGGAACGCGAGCCGTTCCCGGAAAGCGCGTTCCTGTCTCTGCTGGCGCTGGCCCGCAAGGGCACGACCGAACTGACCCTGCTGCAGAAAGCGGCCTTGGCGAGTTCGTGACAATTCGCCTATCGGAAAACCAGTCCCATGCATCGCGCCATCACCGGCACCCTGGTCATCGCCACCCATAATCCCGGCAAGCTTGCCGAACTGACCGGACTGCTCGCCCCCTATTGCGTCAGGGCGGTGTCGGCAGGCGAACTCGCTCTTGCGGAGCCGGAGGAAACCGCCAGCGATTTCGCCGGCAATGCCCGCATCAAGGCTGTTGCCGCGGCCAGGGATGCCGGCAAGCCTGCCTTCGCCGATGATTCCGGGCTGGTGGTCGACGCAATCGACGGTGCCCCCGGCATCCTCAGCGCACGCTGGGCAGGTCCGAACAAGGATTTCCATGCGGCGATGGAACGGATCGAGCGCCTGCTCAGCGAATGTGGTGCCACCACGCCGGCAAAGCGTCGGGCGCGCTTCGTCTGCGCCCTCTGTGTGGCCTGGCCTGACGGCCATCTCGAAGAGGTCGAGGCGCAGGTCGAAGGCACACTGGTGTGGCCGCCCCGCGGCAATGCCGGATTCGGCTATGACCCGGTATTCCTTCCCCGTGGCGAGAGCCGTACTTTCGGCGAGATGAGTGCGACCGAGAAGCACGGCCTGCCCCCTCTGGGGCGCGGGCTGTCCCATCGTGCCCGGGCCTTCCTCAAACTGGCGGAGATCTGCCTGTGACGGCGACAGCGGGCTTCGGGGTCTATGTGCACTGGCCCTTCTGCCTGTCGAAATGTCCCTATTGCGACTTCAACAGTGTGGTGGCGGCGCGCCGCATCGACCAGGAGCGTTTCAGCCGCGCGATTGCACAGGAGATCGCCGCCACTGCGGCGCGCCTTAAGGCCCGCAAGGTGACTTCGATCTTCTTTGGCGGTGGCACGCCGTCGCTGATGGAAGCGCAGACCGTTGCTTCCATCCTGGAGGCCATCGCCCGCCACTGGCAGCTCAGTACCGATGTCGAGATCACGCTTGAGGCCAATCCAACCAGCGCCGAAGCC
>WQYW01000257.1 GCA_009781045.1 Alphaproteobacteria bacterium | reverse complement strand
TTTCAAATTTGCGTTCGTTTTGCGAGGCTTTTGGGTTTGGAGTCCTGCGACGGAGAAATTTTCTATCGAAAACCGGGCGGTCGCAGAAATTTGCGTCCGTGATCCTAATTTTGGGACAGACACCAGATAGCCCTCGTCATCCCTGAACACGACATCCCCGCTGTGGTAACGCCTGCCGTCGACACCGGAAAGACTGCCGTCCTCGCTTTGATAGCCCTGCATCAGCGCCGCCGGACGATCCTCGCCGAGAAGCAGAGTCACCTCGCCCTCGGTCACAGGGTTTTCGTCAGCATCACAGATCTCGATGTGGTAACCCGGCAGAGGCCGCCCCATCGAACCGATTTTGAGTTTCTGGCCTGGTGAATTGCCGATCATGGCCGTGGTTTCGGTCTGGCCATAGCCATCCCGTATGGTGAGCCCCCAGGCCGTGCGCACCTGATCGATGATTTCCGGATTGAGCGGCTCGCCAGCGCCGCAGACCTCGCGCAGGCTGACCTGGAATGCCGCGAGATTCTCCTGGATGAGGAGCCGCCACACTGTGGGCGGCGCGCACAGCGTGGTGACGCCGCAATTGCCCATGATGGTGAGCAGACTTCTGGCCTCAAAGCGCGGCTGATTGACGATGAAAATCGTGGCACCGGCGTTCCAAGGCGCAAAGAAAGAACTCCAGGCGTGTTTGGCCCATCCGGGCGAGGAAATATTGAGATGCACGTCGCCTGGCTGCAGACCGAGCCAATACATGGTCGACAGATGCCCGACCGGATAGGAGCGGTGGCTGTGGCGCACGAGTTTCGGCCTGGCTGTCGTGCCCGAGGTGAAATAGAGCAGCATCGGATCGTCGGCGTAGGTCACGCCATCCGCAACAAAGGCGTCCGATTCCTGTGCGGCTTCGGCATAGGCCAGCCACGGCCCCAAAGCCGGCCCAACGGTGATCCGCAGGAGCCCGTCGCCGCCGATTTCGCCAAATTTCTCAAGCTGATCCGGAGCCGCCACGATCGCTCTGGCGCGGCCGCGCTCGAGCCGGTCACGGAGTTCCTCGGTGGTGAGAAGCGTGGTCGCCGGGATCACGACGACGCCAAGCTTGATCGCCGCCAGCATGGTTTCCCACAGTGGCACCACATTGCCGAGCAGCAGCAGAAGATGGTCGCCGCGCCGAAGACCAAGCCTGGAGAGGAAATTGGCGGTTCTGTTGGAACGGCGCGCCAGCTCACTGAAAGACAGCCGGGTCTCCCGGGCGCTGGCGGCATCGACGATCCACAGCGAGGTGCGATCCCGGCTCTCGGCCTTGCCTGCAAGTTCGGCGTCGAACCAGTCCAGCGCCCAGTTGAAAGGAACCGCGTCGGGCCAGCGGAACCCTTTGACCGCGGCCTCATAATCCGCCCGCGTGTGGAGAAGAAAGGCACGCGCTTCCTGAAATGTGGTCATGAAATCCCCCTGTCGCGGCCTGAAATCTGGGCTGGCCGGCTGCGACTCTGAGGCATCGCTTATCGCGACCGCGATTCCCGTTCGATGCCGCGCCGCAAACAGCGCGGAGGTGATCGAATTTGAGAAAAGACCGCATCAGCCGGCATCCGATGAAAGGCTTTCTGAGATTGCAGCGGCGGTGCCGGAGCATGGAACCGGATGCAACCTCAGGTTTCTGCGCCTGGCGCAGGCGGAAATCGCTTTGGCCATCCCCCGAAATCGCAAGGCTTCCTCAAGGTTCTTCACCGCGTTTTACGCCGACACTCGCCTGCCCACCCCCTCGCGGCTATCGTTCCCGACAGCTCCCGCAATGGCCGCGACCGCTTCAATCTGTGCACTCCTGTTCCGGCCCCGCTGCCGACGACCGCCCCCTTAAACGTTGAGGAAAATCACGCCCCTGCCGGGCTTTCGGGGCGCAGGCGCGCGGGCCGCCCCCCACCGCAAGTCTCTTTACCTCAATCCATATTCTTCAAAACCGATGAATGAAAGCCGGGCCTTTGCGACTGGTGACCGGCAATTGGCGAAAGAGGCGGTTTTGAGAGGGTCCATCTCGCGCGATTCGCCAAGTCCGGTACGACCGCCCATGAACAGATATTCGCAAGTTGCTCACAACTGTTAACCCTTCTTAAAAGTCTGACTCGGCGGTGGCGTGGTCCGTGCTAGACACAAGCTACGCATCGCCCTCACAGAATTGATTCGCAAACCCATGAGTTTCGAAATTTACCGCGCTCCCATGCGCGACCATGAACAGAAACAAACGGCGATCGGCTATCTCAGCGAAGCCTGGGCCGAGGCGCTTCATGACGGTGTGGACGGCGATTGTCTCGCCCAGGCCTCCCTGTTCGCTGCGCTCGCCGAACTGGTCGGCACCTATGGTGAAGACGCCGTGGCCAAATTCGTCGAAAATCTGCCCGCACGGGTACGTAACGGCGAATTCTCGGTCGGCCTGGCCAGGCAATAGGCGCCGCAAGAACCGCCCCGGGTACGGGCGGGCAAGAATAGCGAACACCGTAAAAGGGCCGGCCACGCGCTCCTGGTGCGCCTTTCGTCAGGCGATGTTGAGCCCGTCATGGATCCGCCGGTGAACGGCCGGCAAATTTTCGCTCAGATCTTCGGCAATCAGACCCGGACCCGCTGCAGCCGCGGCCTCGCCATGCATCCACACGCCGATACTTGCCGCCTCGAAAGCGCTCACACCCTGCGCCAGAAGACCGGCAATTATGCCGGCAAGCACGTCGCCAGCCCCCGCGCTGGCGAGCCAGGGCGGCGCATTGGCCGCGATGGTCGCCCTGCCGTCGGGTGCTGCCACCGTTGAGTCGGCCCCCTTCAGCACCACCACGGCGCCTGAGCGCGCCGCGGCAAGCCGCACCCGCTCCAGTTTCGACTTGGCACAGGCACCCACCGCCAGATCCGGAAACAGACGTGCAAACTCGCCCTCATGCGGCGTCAGCACCACGCCCGCCTGGCCCGAGGCGGTGATGGCTTCGAACAGCGTCGCCGGGACATCGGAAAAACCCGTCAGTGCATCGGCATCGAGCACGACATGGCGCGCCGCGCCAAGCGCGGCGTGAACGAGTTGACGGGTCTGTTCCCCGGTGCCCACCCCGGGCCCGATGACACAGGCATTGTAACGGCGGTCGCTCAGGAGTTCCGTGAACTGGGCAGCATTGTCGATTCGGCGCAGCATTACCGCGGTGAGGTGACTGGCATTGACCAGCAGCGCGTCGCCGGGCGAGGCCAGGGTGACCAGACCCGCACCGGCCCGGAGCGCCGCCCGTGCGGCAAGCCGCGCGGCACCGGTTGCTGCCACATTGCCCGACACCGCCACCACATGACCGCGGTCATATTTATGACCATCAACCCGTGGCACCGGAAATGCGGCCCCCCAGGTTGTCGGGCTGTTCTCGAAGGCCTGCGGCCTGATCTGATCGAGGACCGATGCCGGGATGCCGATATCGCCGACATGGACCCGCCCGCAATGGCTGCGCCCGGGCATCAGGAGGTGGCCCGGTTTCTTGCGAAAGAAGGTGATGGTCGCAGTGGCCCTGACCGCCACCCCCATTACGGCGGCGCTGGTGCCGCTGATCCCGCTGGGCAGATCAACCGCGAGAACGGGAGCGCCGTTGACATTGATGGCCTCGATCATGTCTCGCGCCTCGCCCTCCAGCACGCGCGCAAGGCCGGCACCGAACAGGGCATCAATGATCAGAGCGGGTCGGCCGACAGCCTGTGGATTGAACGGCAGCAGCGGATGTTTCCAGCCCCGCGCCGCCAGCGCCGCATCGCCGCGCAGCGCGTCACGCTCGCACATCAGGATCACCGCGACCTCGCGCCCCTGGGCGGAAAGATTGGCGGCGGCGACCAGCCCGTCGCCACCATTATTACCGGGGCCGGCGATGACCAGGATGGGCCCGACCGGCACCAGCTGCTGCGCTGCTTCAGCCACCAGCTGGCCCGCCGCCAGCATCAGTGTAAAGCCCGGCGTGCCGGCCGAGATGGTCAGCTGATCGGCCGCCTGCATTTCAGAATTTGTCAGAATTTCCATGGTCTTCGATCACACCAATCCCGCCCGCAGGACGCCGGCGGGAGAATCATTCATCACCGCCCTTCGACTAGCGACGCCGGACACCGGGCTCAAGCAGTTATCCGCAAAAGCCCGCCCCGACGCCACGCCAGACGACTGCCCAGAGATTAAACTGACTGCCTTCTTTTTAGGCTTTACAGTTTAAGCGCCATCCCGGCATCCGGCTTCTGGTTAAACATTGGCAACCGAAACCGTGCGACAATCGCCGTGATCAGGGAAGCTTCGTCTGCCTCAGGCCGAATCCACCGCCTCCGGCAAAGATGGCACGGATTTTGCTTGAAAAGCCGCAACGGAGGCTGTGGAAAATCCAGCCTGGCTCTTCTGCTTTCCGCTTTCGTGCGGGCGCCTCGGGAGCCGGCCACAGGATCCCTCAGGCTTTCTCCCTCCCCTGGAGCCGGCACCGCTGCTGCCTGCGCCATTCCTTAAGGAAAAGGAACCCCTGCCGTGAAGAAGATCGAAGCCATCATCAAGCCGTTCAAGCTCGACGAGGTGAAGGAGGCCCTCCAGGAGGTCGGGCTCCAGGGCATCACAGTGATCGAGGCCAAAGGCTTCGGGCGCCAGAAGGGCCACGCGGAACTTTACCGCGGAGCGGAATATATCGTCGATTTCCTGCCCAAGGTAAAAATCGAGATCGTCACCACCGACGACCTGGTCGAACGCGCCATCGACGCCATCCGCCGGGCCGCGCAGACCGGCCGCATCGGCGACGGCAAGATTTTTGTCTCCAACGTCGAGGAAGCCATCCGTATCCGCACCGGCGAATCCGGGCTCGACGCCATCTGAGCCTGTCCCTGCCCTTCAGAACTGCTGTTTCTTTCGAAAACTGTTTCCCTTCGAAGCGGCTTCAACAGGAAGCTGTTTCACGCATCACGCCCTCCTGAGGGCAAAAGAGGTATGTATGAAAACCGCCAAAGACGTCCTCAAAGAGATCCAGGACAACGACGTCCGCTATGTGGATCTGCGCTTCACCGATCCTCACGGCAAATGGCATCATGTGACCTTCGACGTCAGCATGATCGATGACGACATCTTCATCGAAGGCACGATGTTCGACGGCTCCTCGATCGCCGGCTGGAAGGCCATCAACGAATCCGACATGTGTCTGATGCCAGACCCCGTTACCGCGACGATCGATCCCTTCTTCGCCGAAACCACCATGGTGATTACCTGTGATGTGCTCGAGCCGACGACGGGAGAACCCTACAACCGCGACCCGCGCGGCATCGCCAAAAGGGCGGAGGCCATGGTCCGGTCGATGGGACTTGGCGACGCGGT
>WQYW01000256.1 GCA_009781045.1 Alphaproteobacteria bacterium | reverse complement strand
TGGCGGGTCAAGAATGCGGAGAGCATGATTGCCATCCGCATCTGCCGGGCCAATGACGGCTGGGGCGACTTCTGGGACGCCAAAATGGCAGCGTAGCATCTGACCACACTTTGGTTCGCACCCTTTGCGAACAGCCGAGTGCCGGAAGAGAGGGTCTTGTGTCGCGCGGGCACCCGACACGCGGCGAGGCAGAATTTCATCTGCTCGCGCTTTTCTCGAGCGCAATCCAGGAAGGGAGGTACGATTGGGACTGCTCCAACGGAAGAACTCGTTCGTGTCTCGCGAGGGCAGATCCTGAATGTACCAGCTGGACGTGAAGCAAAGTTCGAGTGCTGTCGATACCTGGTCATCAAGGCTGTCGACGAGATGTTCGTCAAGTCGGGTACCGACATGAAGACGCCCGATCGGACCACACTCATGCCTCCGGAACCAGGAAGCGACGCTTTCAGTGCGCGGTCCAGGCAGGGGCCGAATATTCCAGACTGAATGGAGAGGTATTCAATGAGCATTTCTGCTACGTCCACACGTGCCCGACGCGTGAAAAGGCAGCCGTTCGACTTCATTCGATGACGATGGACCGTTCACAAAACGGACGGGAGTCTTTGCGTAAACTTGTCCGGGGCGACAGGTCGATGAATTGCAAACCGCAGCTCATTGGCAAGATCAATCAACCGATCAAGGAAGGGCTGCGTCTCGGGCCATTTCCCAAGGCGGACCTCCTGGCCGATTTCAGACAGGCTGATTGCACGGATGAAGACCCGCTGGGCGTCCTGGATGGCAGCGACTCCTCGCGCTGACAGGCGGGGATCACATCAGAGACTACGCCCATACGTGGGTGTCGAGCAGAACGTGCGTCATGCACCACCTTCCCAGAGCACCAAATCATCCTCGCTCAAAGGCTGGAAGAAATCAGGCCCGGGCCCCATAAGCTGGCCCTTGAGCACGCCAAATTTGAAGCTTTTTTGCCTGACCGGGACCCGTTTCACCACGGCTCGTTTTCCCCTGGCGATCACAGCCTCCTCCCCCGCCGCCGCGGCATCAATCAGTTTCTACAGATTGGTTTTTGCAGCAAGAACAGTGACTTGCACGTATGCCTCCAGTTTGCCAAGCTGGCCGACAACCCCTCATCGATGAAACCGGACCCCGGCTGCGCCCCGGCCACCCTGGTTGAGCCTGGTTGAGGATGGCAGGTTGACACCGCTTCCTCGACCATTCCCTAGATTGACCGCTCCGAAGCGCCTGGTGATGGCGGGTTCCATTTTTCCGGTATGCGACCCTCACGCTGCAAGAGAGGCTCGTCAACGCGCATGACCACGACTGCGACAAGGCTGGGGGGCCCGCGAGCAGGTGCCGCCAGACGGGCAGCGCTGTCGCAAGCCAGGAGCGTCAGCTTGCGGGAAAATCTGCAGCGAGGCGCGGATCGGGGAGCCAATCCAGGAAAATGGGGCAGCTGGTCATGACGATCTTTCCGGGACGGCGAAGGCCGTGAGGGCGGGCGGCCGTGCTCTCGCCCGTTCAATGACATCTCATGAAGCGCAAGGGGGGCGCTTGCGGCTCGGCGCCGGAGCGTTTGCGGGAGCATGGGAAAGACACAAAGAGACTGATTTTTGGTTACCCGATGCGGCGTCATTGCGCGCAAATTCTTACCGGATATTCAGTGTCCCCGGGTCATATCGGGGGGCCTCGATGCGCGTTCAGATTGCCGGGCAGAGAACAGAAAGTCGAAAAAACCGGGTCATGTCGAATTCTGCCGTCCAGTGTCTCACTCCGCGAACCGTGATGCGGGTGCGCGAGGCCATTTACGCGCATGGTCGGGTGGCGACGGAAAACACCGAACTCCTGCTGCGATTCGCGCGGGAGTTTCGCGGTGAGGTATGCCCGGAGTGGGATCTGCTGTTCAACGAAGTTCTGACCGATTATGTGGTGCGCCAGAACGAACCTCCGAACGTCATCCCGGATTACAAGGCAGACTGGCTCACGAAGAAACTCGGTTCTGATGGCGGCATCACCTCACAGCTTGAATTTGACATGCTGCTCGAGGTGATGGCGAAAGCGGAAGCCATGCCGGCATCGTTGTCGGTATTTGTCCTCAACGTGGTCAAGGCTGCGATCATGAGCGGCAGCCGGGATGCTGTCACCGGTGAGGAAGCCCCGCCTGGCGTGGTCACCAGTGCGGATGTCGATGCGTTGCGGGCGGTGCTTTTTGCGGCGACGATCGGGAGCGGGGATCCTGTCTGCCGGGAACAGGTGGAAGTGCTGTTCGACATTGCCCATGCCGCAACCGAGGTCGATTCGTCCTTCGATGAGCTGTTTGTGCGCGCGGCTGGGAACTATCTGATGGCGACCCGTGCGATTGGCGTGGACGTGACCGAGGCGCTGCGCTTTGACGCGTGGCTCGAGACGGCCAGGAGTCCGGAGAGCTTCCTCATGGGCGTGGCGGGATCGGGGGCCTGGATCGGGGACAGGGACGAAATCCACAGGCTGCTGCTGCAGCCCTTCCGCGAAGCCTTGAGAGAAGAAGGACGCGTGCAGGGCGACATGGAGGCCGGCTGGCTGATTGCCCATTTGAGACGCCAGGGCGAGGTGTCATCTGCAGAGAAACGGCTGTTGAAGCTTCTCGGAGTCGAGGTCCGGCCGGTTGTGCCACCCGCTCCGCCCGTGCAGGTGGTGATGAAGAACTCGGCGATTGTGGTGCCACGCCATTCGGAGGCGGCGGTGCCTGGTCGGGTGGAGCCGGTGGCGCCGCGGCATTCGGAGGCGGTTGCGGTGCGTCAGGCGCATTCGGCGGTGCCAAAATATGCAGAGCCCGCGCTGCCGGGGCGCGGCGCGGCGGTCAGCCCGTGCCATTCGGAGGCGGTTGCGGCGCGTCAGGCGCATTCGGTTGTGCCGAAATATGTCGAGCCCGCGCTGCCTGGGCGAGGCGCGGCGGTCAACCCGCGCCACCCGGGTTCTGTGGTGCCGAAACGGGCGGAGCCTGCGGTGCCGGTGCATACACCCGCTGCGGCACCGGGCGATGGGGTGGGATCCGAGCCGGCAGGGGGCGAGGGCCGCTCCTGGTCTTTGATCTCGATCGACTGGGGAAGCGGCGCCTGAGGGGCCGGTGTCGCGGCGGTGAGACTGGCTCTGAGCTGCCAGGCTGCAGGCGTCCGAGAGTTCCGATCCACCTTGAGGCCGGCCTGTCGGTGGTGGAAGTGGAGATCTTCCGATTTCGGAGTTCTGTGCCGCAGCGGCAGCAGGCCCGGGGAGCGTCACGACAGTTTCCAGGACATGCCTGGGCGAGGCTTGCGGACAATTCAGGTTCCGCCATGGCGGCGGCGCGGCACCTTGAAGCCCCGATGCGGCCCCGTTGCGGGCGTCGCGTTCGCGACCCTTGTGGCACCGCGCCTCCACCTCCCCCTGACACAATGTCCAGCTGCCGTCCTCTGGCCTGCGGCACGAGCCCCGATGCCCCGGCATTTCCAGTGTTGCGCTTCCCTTGAGATGGGCAATATGCCAATGCGCCCAAGACGGGCGTCATCCGGTCGGATGATGCCATGTGCATAAGTGCCCTGCAGCGACCCGTCGCAATCCGGATCCCTGATCCCTGTGGCAGACTCGTCACAGGGATGGCCGTACCGGCAGCGACAGACCTCGAAGCCTGGCTTCGCGGCCGGGTGCTGCCGCGCAAGTGTGAGTTCCGCCACAGAGAGGATTGACCGAACGCCTGGTTTCGCCATTGTCAGAGCACGGCACCTGCAACTCCGGCGATCGCCTTGCGACAGGTCTTGTGGAGTGCCTCGTTCACAGATCCGGCGCTGGCGCATGGACGGGCTGGGGTGCCAGGTTTCCGGCGCTTTTTTGAAATCGGAGGGGGCAATGGTGTTATCCGCAGATTTCCCGGGGGGGCGTTTCCTGCATGTGCGGCGGCTCGACGCGGAAGGCCGCCAATTGCGGAACTCCGGGTCGCCGCGACCGGTGGGGAGGATCGGCCGCTTCTGCATGTCCGCGCTTCTCGCCTTCCTGCTGTCGGCGATCGTGTCCAGCTCCTGCCGCGCCGAGGGGCCGCCGTCTTTTCCGGACGTGGTATGGCCTGCGGACAAGCGCGGGATCGCGACACTGAAGAAGAAACCGGTGGCGGCACTGGTGATGGGAAGGTTTCGCGCCGAATTTGAAAAGACAAAGCTGGAGGAGATCCGCCAGGCGGCATCGGCTGGCGAAATCCGCCACCAGGGCGATGGCGCAGATACGACGTGGTGGCTCTGTTATACAAACGTGCTGGCGACACGGGTTGAAAGAATCTGGCTGATGTCCGGCGAAATGGGCGGCGGCGAATATGTCACCGAATTGCGCGCGCAACTGCTGCCGGGGGGCGGGGCCAGTGCCGAATGCCCGTCTCTGCCGGACCGGCTCAAGCCGCTTTCGCTCGACAGCGGGCTCTGGCTGGGAGCGGAGGAAAACGCCGTGGTTGCGAAGCTGGGTGCGCCTCTGTTTCAGCAGGATGGCTGGTGGTACCATGCCTATGAGGGGAAAGTGCCGGGAGCCTGCGAAGGCGGCTTTGATTTGATCAGTGTGCTCCGGCTGCAGCTCAGCGCGGGCCGGGTTATGTCACTGTCGGCCGCCCAGGTGACCAGCTGTTAGATGTTAGAGTGACCATCTGTCAGAGTGACCAGTTGTTGGAGTGACCAGCTGTTCGTGGGCCTTGAGTCTTTGACTTTGTGTGGGCCTGCTGAACCGCTCCACGCCTTGCAATGCGGAAGGTCCGCACGGTCTTTGCATCTGCCAGCTATGTGAAGGTCCGGTGACCCACCACATATTCGAACCTGCCGACGTGCGCCTTCAGCGTCCCGGTCGCAGCGTCAAACAGATCGACGGCCACACTCCTGTCCAGATCGGGATGCATCCCAGCTGGCGGCCGCCATCATCCGAAACCGCCTGGCGCAGGGTGATTTCAGTCCGCCCCCCGCCCGGAGAGCCGGAGGATACACAGGGGGGGGGCGGAGGGAATTGGCCGTTCATCGTCGGTGCGGCACCCCTGGCGTTCGGCCTTTGGAGTTGGGCCCTGGCGTTGGGCTCCTTCCGCAACGACGGCGAGTGATGCGGAGATTGCCGGCTGGTCGTGGTCTCGACATCTGCCGTTCTGGGTCTGACGGTCGTAGCTGAGGGCGCGGATACCGCCGCCGCCAACTCCGTCGCGTAAACACGACGGCTTCTCAGACAAGCTATGCGGCGATCCGCTGGCTTGGCGTCTGACAGCCGTGCCCCGGCTGGAATTCTGCTCTGAAGAGGACGTGTGCCGAGCTGCAGCAACATCGCGATCAATGACACAGCCGCATTCGCATCGGTGCATCCTGA
>WQYW01000255.1 GCA_009781045.1 Alphaproteobacteria bacterium | reverse complement strand
GCGTACCGTTGACGCACTGACAGAAAAGGTCGGCACTGTGTTGAAGAAGATAGAGCCGCCTGAATGCAAGCGATTTGTGAGGCACGCCGGGTATGTGCCAATTTGAGCGGGAACAGCTCTAGCCGCTCGATAGCCAGCGCGTGATCTTCAGTGGTGCCATCGGCCAAAATGTGCCTGATCGGCACGCCGCACTCGAACAGCGACCGTGACACGAGGATCGTCCGATGACAATCCAATGGCTCCTTCTCTGCGCACATCAGCGCCACCCGGTAGCGACTCGCACCAGATATCACCCTTTCGATGCCACGCAAAAACGGCTCCGTTCGCGCCAAAAGATCAAACTGAAGCTGACCTCTGCGATAGCAACTCTTGTCCTCACTCCGAGCCCCAAGCTCGGCGCCTAGAAAGACATAACCAATTCCAGCTTCCCCTAACGCCACCTTAAGAGAATCTCGATTAAATTGAGGATTCATTCGGCTGTACGGCGTCGAGCGTACATCGCAAAGCGCTGTTACCCCCTGCACGTTCAGAAGAGTAATCAACTTTTCGACCGTATGGGTTGAGTGACCTATTGTATATACCGCGTCAACCATACCTCTGCCTATATCCGTGAGGGTTTGATAATTGCTGCGACCAGTTTCACTGCGGCACCGTTGCTGATCTCCGCCAAACCAACGCACAGACGCGATCCTTCCACACCGAAACTCCCGTCCGGGCTCGCAAAGAACCTTCTCTCAATCCAAGGATCTGTCACCACAAAGTTGTAGGTGGTTCCATTTAATACGAACCTCGCACGTACTCTTCGCACAGAACCTCCGCCCCATTTCGGTTCGCTTCCGACCACAATTTCAAGCTGCGATGGCTCAATCAGGAGCAACGACCCATTGAGAGTCTCTGCAATGAATCCACTAACTTTGTCGTTTCTCCCATAACGGCTGCTATCACCATCTGACCATAGTGACCCCTTGATGTCATCCGTTGCACTTACAATCTGCTCCCATGTAGCGCGCCCAACCTTGCTCCAATGGACACGATCATCGATCTGATGATTCTCGGTCTGATGACCAGCCGGAGCTGGAGCATGCATTGGCACAGTCACAATATCGAGCAGATCGACCGAAGAGCCATCCACATATCTTCCGTCCTCCGGCGCAATTGAGTTCCCGTGCTTTCCATTGATTGGACGGCCCGGTGTGTCAGCAGCTGTTTTCGGATCTTGCGGCCAAGGGCCTTACCCAATCACCAATCCTGCCGTCAGCAACTCGCTTTCCAGCGACACAAGTACCACCTGGTCTCCGCGAGTTAGCACGGCAAAGAATGGTCTCCGAGTAATTCAACAGCACCTCCAGACCCAAGCCCGAAGCCCGAAGCCCGAAGCCCGAAGCCCGAAGCCCGAAGCCCGAAGCCCGAACTCATGTGTTACAGTTACGCTTAGAGCGATACCTCTCGCCAACCATAGCAAACCACCATGCCCATCAGACTCCACGGAAAATGCGCTGCCAGCGATCAGTATCTCGGGCTGGTTTCTCCGTGTTCCCCGCAAGTGATTCGGTTTCAGCAGAAAGAGCTTTTTTACCACACATCCAGATTCAACACCAATGCCTCGTTAACGGCTTGACCATTTTACAGTTTTCGGCAAGCACTTCTCCCAATGTGTCCAAAAATGACGTCGACGGCGGCTCCGTCCACGGCCCCTCGATCAGTACTCGGCTGAAGGCACCGCTGCCCCAGGGCGTGGTCCTCCTGCTGCACCTTGCGCCCGGTTGAGGACGCTAAGGTCACGACACCGTTCTCGGTCGGGGACAGCTCGTTAGGCAGCCTGCCCTCGCCTCAGGATCAAACCGGTTGCGCATTCGTTCCTCTAAGCTTCCGGCTGACGCGGCGACGGTTGCCTCAAGGGCCACGTTCGGTACGCGTCATCACCACCATGAGGCGGCGCACTGCCAGCGCCAGGGTCCAGCCCTGAAACAACCGCGAGAAGAGGACCACAACAAAGGCGACATCGAAACAGAGCGCGACCTTGGACGTCCGACCCGCATCAGGATCGATGCCGGTAGGATCGCCACCGCATTGCGAAAAGCCCAGTCCCGGCGGCGACAGGCCCGCAGCCGAAACCGACTTTTTGCGCTCTCACGCCCCCCTCCGGCACTCTTCGCCGGTCACGGCAGCTTGCGGCTGTCGAACCGGCGTTGCCGCGCTTTCGCCGCACGTTCAACGGCCCCCCGACAAAACCAGACAACCAGACAACCGAAGCGGTGGCAAAGGATTTGAGGATCGGATAGACTGGGCGCGGTCTCCCGGGCGGCGGCATCCGATGATCGCGTCGCGATGCGTGCATTTCGCGGGCTTTGCTCAACCGATCGCGCTCCAGGCCGAGCTGCCAGGTTTCGCGCGGGGGCGTTCCGAAAGAACCCGCCAGTCGCGCGATACCGACGCGGCAGCTCCGCTTGGACGGGGAAGGATGGCGATCGGTCGGGATCCGGCACACGACACCCCTGGCACCCCTGGCGCGTGAGGGATTGCGAACGCGATGCGGTTCGTCGCCGGCGCTAGGTCCTCCCCTTCAAGCGACCATCCAGGGATGTCCGACATCCGCAAGGGAAGAGAGGTTCGTGTGATGGACGGCAAGATGCTCAGCAAGGCTCTGTTATTGGCGACCAACGCCCATGACGGACAATTCGACAAGTCCGGACGCCCCTACATCCTGCACTGCCTGACGGTGATGCACAAATTGCGCACGGAAGATGAAGAACTGATGTGCATCGCCGCCCTCCACGACACCATAGAAGACACCACCGTCACCTATCAGGAAATGCGCGATACCGGCTTCTCCGAGCGCGTCATCGCAGGCGTCAGAGCGCTGACCAGGCTGCCCGGACAGTCCCATGAGGAGTACCGGGCGCAGGTGCACGCGAACGCAGATGCGATTCGCGTCAAGATCAGTGACTCGCAGCACAACAGCGATATTCTTCGTCTCAAGACCGTCGCCCGCAAGGATCTGGCTCGCATCAACAAATATCATGCCTTCTATATAGATCTCAAAGAGGCCGTTCGCGATACAGACGAGGAGTAGCGTCTCGCCGCGCGGTTGGCTCCGGCACCGCCTGTGCGCTGGAAATTCCAAATTCACAGCCTCTGCCCCAACATCAGCAATCTCCCGTCGAGGCGGCGCGGAGACCCGCGTGTGCACAGCAAAGAGATTCCCGAGCCACCTTCGTCGCCAGCCAGATCCCGAAAGTTGGCACATGTGAGGCACGAAGGGCGAAGTACGACAACTTCCTGCCGAATCGGGTCCGCCGGACGCTCCCTTGCAGGACGTTGCGGCAACTGCGCAGCAGCCCGAAGCCACAGCGACACGAGTGGGGGTGGATTCCACACAGATCGCCGCAGATTTCTGATGGATGCTGCGGTTACACGGATAAAGCCCGGCAAGGCGGATTTTTGCTTTTCGCCTCGAGCCCCAGGCGCACATGGTCACATCTCAGGTTTGATTGCGGATTGCCGCAGAGACGCCTTCGGGCGGATCAATTTCAATGACAGCGATGCGCTTTTGGGCCGTCTCGGCCTGCGCCTGGCCCGGGACATTATCGCCCTTGGTGACGGCCGCAAGCTCACGGCCTGGGCGCGGGCGAGCCTGTGGAGCGATTTCGGGACAGGCCAGGACCACCTTCTCCCTTCTCCAATCTCGACAGTTCCAATCCGACCCCCAGCTGGACATCGGGGTCGAGGCGCCCTCCGGCTTCCCGGGCTCGGCTGCGGAGGGGTATCGCAATTCGGGATGACATTACGTGGTTAAGAAGACGTCCATGAACAATTGACATATTCATAAAATGTCAAAGTTGCTCTGGCGATTCATTGGAAATGTGGTAGAATGTCTATCATGCCGGGACAGAAATCAGCGAAGCTAAAGTGTCTGTTGCAGACTGTCCCACCGGGGTTTCTGGTCGACACGACCTGGACCGCGCGCCACGCCATCTCGCGACAGTCGGTTGCCGGTTACCTGAAACAAGGCTGGCTCGAACGATTGTCTCCAGCCTCTATCGTCGCCCTCTCACCATCGGCAAGGGACTGGAACCTGCCGCCCGTTGGAAGGTCCCACTGCTCTCGGCGCAGTGGATCATGGAATACGGCTTTCATCTCGGTGGCATGAGTGCGCTCTATCTTCGCGGCTACACACATTACGTTCGGTTGGGTGGCGGTTTCGATCTCTATCTCTTTGGGTCGGACATCCCCTCTTGGCTGGGAAAGCTGGAAATGGACGCGCGCGTGTTGCACAGAAAGAGTGCGCTGTTCGGCGAGGATACGGTTGGGATAGAAAACAGCCGATTCTGGTTCACGGAAACCCCGGGTGCAGAGCTGGAGCAAAGCCCGTGGCAGTGGCCAATGAGGGCTTCCACGGCAGAACGAGCGATACTCGAGGCGCTCGATGAACTGCCGAAATCCGAGAGTTTTCACATGGTCGACGTCGCATTCGAGAGTCTGACGGGACTGCGTCCCCAACTCCTGACCACATTGCTCACAAAGTGCCGCAGTGTGAAGGTCAAACGTCTGTTTTTTGTCTACGCCGACAGACACCTCCACACATGGCGCAAATATATCGACACGTCGAAAATTGAGATGGGGCGCGGCGATCGTGCGCTCGCGCCAGGCGGCCGTCTCCACCCAACCTATCGGATCACAGTGCCGCCGGACCTCATGCCCATGGACACCAGCGATGCCGCGCCTTGATGCCGTGAAACCGCGATTGACGCCGCTTGCAGAAAAGGCCGCGGCGCTGGCTGCGGCGGCGCTGGCAATGCCACCGACGTGACCAGACCAGACCAAAGGCCATGCCGGCCCCGACCTGTGCTGCCTGCATTTCCTTACCCGCCCACGACACGAGGAGAACTTTCCCGGTCTCTGAAGGCTTGAGGTTTTGCGCCTCACCGACATCCTGTGCCGCTTCACGCCATTCCCCCCCCTCAATCTGGATCGTCCTGATTTGAGGGAGGTCACCTCAAGGGCCCGGGCGCCTTCAGCACACCGTTGACGGCTTACGCTTTGCGCCGACCGGCAGGGGCTCTCCTAATTAATTATTGGCCGATAAGCCGCAAACAGGTCAGGGGCCGTGCCGAAGGCGGAGGCCCTGGCACAATCGGTCGCCATGGTCCCGGGGTCGATCGCCAGCCTGTGGCCAGGATCACCGCTGCCGCACCCCTCCGCGCGAAATTCTGTGTGTTCCACGGAATGGGGAATCGCAGCACACCCCACACACTGTCAGGCCCTGCCATTTTGGCAGAGCCCGGTACGGGAGCGATTTCCTGAACAGAATTAGTCATTAAGCCGATCAGAGCGGATTTCGGACTGCCAAATCGGCAGTTTGCCTGTTGACAATGAGGTGGGGAAAGACTGCCGATCACCAGTTTCATTGAAGGATTCGGTTTGGCATGATG
>WQYW01000254.1 GCA_009781045.1 Alphaproteobacteria bacterium | reverse complement strand
TCTGGTGCAGGCGGTGTCGCCCGGTCGCAGCATCGTGTCCGGTGGCATCGGCTACTGGAACGGCCAGACCACGATGGCCTTCGGCCTGTCGCATCGCTTCACCGGCGAACTCAATGGCTGGACAGTGCGGGCCTCGGGCGTGCTCTCGACACAGGGCAACGGCGTCGGCGGCGGCTTCGGCGTCGGTTACGAATTCTGACGCTAATGAGGAACACCAATCGCCGGATCACTGGCGGAGAAACGCCTGTGCTCCGGCGGGGTGCGGGCGGGTCTGCGGTGGCAATCGCCCCTCTCAAGGGATCCGTGAACGAGCCGGTCTGGGCGGAAAGAGTTGCCTTTCGACGGGCAAGGGGCGCGGGGAAAACGCGCGCCTTGCCCTGTGGGAAATCGGGGTGAGCGGTGCAGTTCTGCCGCCTTTCGCCGTGCAGATGCAGGCGGCGAAGTTGCGTGGCGGGTGCCGGGGGGCACAAGGGGGAAGCGGAATCGGTGTCGGGTCGGGCAATACGCAGATCCGATGCGCCGGTTTGCGGCGCGGCGCCGCTGAGGGATGCGGGGTCAGGATTTTGGCGGGGCCGCCTGAAAACTGCGCTTTTGCCTGGCCACGGGGGAAGAACAGCCGGATCGGGTGCCGGGAGCAGCCCGTCATCGGTTGGGGTGGCCTGGGGGTGCCTTGATTGATGTGAGGGGGCGCATCTGGTGCGGGCTTCGGATTTCGACAGCGTTGTCTGCCGCGGGGGGCTGCGGGGATCGCGGCGCTGGTCGGTCTGCCGGCGGTGGCGGTGAGCCTTGAGTGTGTTCGCGTGTGTTCGATGACGGGACGATCCGCGAGGGGAACAACCACCCTGCTGCCGGACGACGTGCTCTGTGTGTAGTTCACGAAAACAGCAATCAGCATCAGTGGGGAACAACATGACGACAAGACATCAGACCGCGGGCGCCATTCTCTCGATCCTGAGCACTGCCATTCTGTGCAGCGGCGCGGGCTTCGCGTCGGTCGGCGCGGGGCCGGAACGCCTGACGCGGGACCCCGCGCTGGCGGGGAACGTGCTGCCCGGGGCAGCAGAAGGCACCCACGCCGGTGCCAGGGCGGAAGGAAGGGCCACGGCAACGCCGTTACCGGCGGCGGGTCCGCATGGCGGAGCGCAGCCTCCGGCCCAGGGACCGTCGGTGTTCGAGGATCACGTGAAGAAGAGCGGCATCGTGGCCTGCGCCCGGGTGTTCACGGGGCTGGGTGCGCGGATGACCAATAACGTCTCCTATGCGGCGCAGAGCCAGTGGGACAGCAAGGCGGGCAATCGTCATGCCATTCAGGCTCTGGTGGCACTCAAGCCTGCGCCGGGTGGGGCGGAGGGCCAAGCCGATGGTGGAATCGTGTTTGCGGCGCCGGTCGGGGGAAGCTGCGAAGGCCATCTGGTGCGTGTGACGCCGGTCTCGTCAAGCTGCGGGGAGGTGGCGGCGGAACTGGCGAAATCCAGTGGCAGCAACCGCCCGCTCGGTGATCTGTCGGTGTCGGCGATGCCAAATGGCTCTCAGGTGATGCTGATTCCGTTCGAGAAGGCCTGTGTCACCGTGACGGTACTCAGAGCTGCCGAGTAGTATCGGCCCGCTGGCTCAAGAGCGGATTTCCAGGAGGGGCCGTTAGTTAAGGCTTCGACCCCTGTTGCGAACCGGGTTTCAGGCTGATGTTGGACGGAGCGGGAGGGATCACAATTTGTGCTCCCCGCCCGCGCGGTCGCCGCGCGGATCCTGGCGCGGGCGCGCGTCACGCGAACGGCAGGCCCCTGCCAGGGGCCGGCAAAGCATCTGCACATCACAGACAATTCCGCATTGCGCAGCTGCCAGGAAGCCCGGCTGCGGAACGATCACACGATCTGCGAGCCAGGAGCTGTCCTTCGCTTGGCGCATTTCTCCCTGAGATCGAGATTCCCGGGGGGCTGGGGAGAGCCGCCCTGCGGTGGCCTTGGGAGCGCCTGCATCGGCATCTGACCCTTCGACAGCGCATGGCGTTCTCCCGTTGCCGGGAAGGGTGGGCTCGTCATCCGTCGCGCCGGAATCGGACCTGCGTCAGCCGATAAAAAGTCGCCTGGGTCTGTTCTCATCCTGCCTTTCGCCTTTTGACTTCCAGCGCTCCCGCAGTCGCGTTTCTGCAGGGGGGCTGTGGAGCTGACGACGCTGGCAAGGCGATCCGGTATGGAATGCTCGCCTCCGGGTCTGCGGGCTTCTTCAGGGGGCCGCGATCGGGGTAGGAGCGAGGTGCCGCAAAGCGGGGGCTGCGGGGTCGCGTTGGCGGCCTTTCTCGCAAAAATGCGGTGTCGTCGCTGTGCTCCGCAATCCGGGATACCCGATTTCCGTGGGGCGGGCGGCAACTGCGCTGTGGGAATGGCGGATGGAATCGCAGGTGACCGGTTTCGCGGCAGGCGTGGAGGTACCAGGAGAGCAGCACGGCGGCATGGGCACCAACACGCAGTTTTGCCAGGTTGGTGGGGGGTGCGTTGGGGGATTTGGCCCGGTGAGACGAACTGCGAGAGTTCCAACCGACCGGTTCAATCGGCAACCGGGCCAGAGAACGTTCCCGATTCCTGCGGGCGACGGCTACGCTCTGACGGCGTCTGGTGGTGTCCGGGGCAGGCGGAAATCGATCGCCTCGTCACTGTCTGGTCGATGACAAGTGACAAGCTGCGTGCGTTGGTGATTGAGCTGTGGTTTGCCGTCTGATTGGCTCTCAGCCCGATTCTGCGGCGGGAACCGAATGCGGTCCGTCGAGCCACACGACGCGGACGATAGAGTTCCGATTTCCGTTCATAATGGAACCGCACGCAAAAAAAATCGCGGTTTCCCAGTTGAAACGGCGTTGCGTATTGACCACGGAGCACAACGATGTTGTTTAATGCTTATTAAAGAATCAAGAATCAGGGATTGAGTTTTGATGTACAGAAGCAGCCGCGCTACCCACCCAGTGCACCGGGGGTATGGCATCCCCGGCTGAGGCAACAGCCTTGCCGTCAAAACGGAGGATGTGCCGATGTGGTTCATACCCATCAGCATTTCCCTGAGCGTGACAAAAACCCGGAAGGGGTGGAAAATTACCATCCGGGTTAATGTCTTGCTTTAAGGAAATGTGGGGGTGGGCGAAAGCTCGCCCTCACACTCCGTCAATATAGCCATTCCAAAATATTTCTCAAGATGCCATTGGATGGTTATCGGGCAAGATTGCTTTGCCGGAGCCCGTCCGCCGTTGTGCGATTTTCGCCAGTGCGGGGCACCAGAGCGTGGGGCTTTCCCCGAATTGGCAAGGCTGCCTGCTTGTGTCTTGTGCAGTGACACGCAGATGAAGGATGAAGGGGACCGGCGTGGCGGCCTTCGGCTCAGCGGTCATGCTCCCAGGTTGATGCGGGGCTGGGGGGCGCCCACATGGCTGGAAGTTTCGCAGCCAAGGTCCCTGTGGGGACGGGGGCGGCGCGATGGGGCGGCTCAATCTGTGGGATCTGCGGGTTGTTCTCGCCGCAATCACCCCTTTTTCAATCCCGCCGCTTTTGAGGCAGGTTTAAAATTTGAAATTTGTGCCAGAGCCTCTTCGTAGCGCGCCAGCATGGCCGCTTTCCCAGCTTGCGTGGCTTGGTGCTTCGGGGTACCGAGCAGTTGTACCAGGACGCCGTAGCTCTCCACGACCTGCCGCGCCTCGTTTGGGTGATGGAACGCGTGCGTTCAGCTTCCAGCACTCGCAGTGCCACGGGCGCTTGGCGCCACTGGCCTTGTTCAAGCCTGTTGTCGCAGATGCTGCTCTGCAGTGAGATCGTAGACACACAGGCGGTCAACGTTGCACTGGCGCTCCGAAGCGCCAGTCTCAAGGGAAGGTGCATGGCGTGGCGCATGAGGCCCCCCCGACATCCTGAAGGTTGTCGCGACAGGTCCTTCACGCAGCAAGCTCATGAACTTGCCGCCGCCTCACCGGGCTGGCTTTCGCAGCCTGTTGTTCCATTGGAGTGGTGGCCGCATCAGAGGTCGTCGCAGGGTGCAGCCACGTAATTGGGGCAAAAGTCTTGGAGGTCGGCCGCCCGCCTGTCTGGCCCCCTTTGGCCCTGACCTCCAGGATCAGGGCTGGAGCATGATAACGGTCCCGGAGCCTATGTCTCCTCAGGATCGGTAAACGATGAACTGGCAGGCTTGACCGGGGTCGCGCGGCAAATATCGTTCCATGGGGCAGGATCCCCTTCCGGCCGGTCATTCCAGAGCCTGCGGACTGACGAGAGAGTCCGAAACGCCACAGGGGCGCAAATATTGAATTGGCACGATTTTTTCGATTCGGCAAGGTTGCTCCGCTGCTGGACGAACAACCCAGGAAACTGGCAAAAGGCACCTGGGGAGTTACGAAAAATGGAAAACCTGATCTGGACGATTGTCCAACAAATTCGAAATTAGATCGTAATTCCACAATTAGTAATTAGTCACGTTCGCGGCCCATTTTGGCCGCAATCCCGGTCGAGGAACGCTGCCTGAGTGGCCAGAGTAGGAAATTTGGCTCCACCTAGGAGAATTTGGATGACTGGAGCGGTCGGTGTAGAGGCAATGCGTGACGCAAAGAGCAGAACGGATGAACTTGCATCAAAATTGGGGGAGGCGTGATTAGTTGGGCTGGATCTTGGTTGGGCATTCCGGCGGTGGTTGGTGCTGGTATCGCTGCGGGAGGATGGGCCATTGGTGTGGTGTCGGAACTCGCGCAAGATTCTAGTGATTATCTGATCGGTGTATGGCTTAAACAAATCAGAGACGAAAGCAACCGCAGGGTTGAGACGAAAGAATGGCCGAAGCCGGCACATGATGCCTTTTTTGCGCAATATGCGCCTTAAAAGGTGCTTTCGCTTTTTGGTGGGCGAGGAGAAGGTCGTGGTGATCAATTGGGGATTTACTTTGTTTGTAATCACTTTGTCGGTGGTTGCAATCTTGGTAACGTATAATTTGTCGGTGCCTTACCTTGTAAAATTGCTGTTGTGCACTAGCTTCGTTCTTGTAACAGCAGTTCTGGTCGGAAAGTATTTGTGGCATTTTTAGAATCTATTTTGAAACACTGCACCTTGCAGAGCTTCCGGACCATGAGCCGAATCGAGGAGACATGGAGAAATGCGAGCGCTTTCTCATTTAGGCACTCCCAGTCTTCGGCGAGATGGCGGCAATTCTGGTGCAGGCGGTGTCGCCGGGCCGCAGCATCGTGAGCCGTAGGCCGTAGAGCCGTTCCTGAGGATGTTGAATTGTGGAACGGCCGTGCGCTCTGTGTCAGATTGTGAGGGGCTGCAGCGCGGACCCGTCGTCGGAGGTACTAATCCGTGCATATTTTTGATGACCCCTATTGCATTCCCTATTCTGTTAGTGTATAGTGCGTTCTATGAAAATCGATGGTCGCACAATTGGTCGAAAGAAGGCCGAAGAAATCCGCTTCG
>WQYW01000253.1 GCA_009781045.1 Alphaproteobacteria bacterium | reverse complement strand
TGGCGCCATCACCAAAGTCGACATCAGCGGTGACTGGGGGGTCACTCTCGCCAAAATCCAGTCGCTCTCCGACATCGCGCCGTGGCGCATGGCGGTGGTGCTGGAAACCAGCGACCAGTCGGCACGGATCGGTTTTCAGCCCGGCCGCGAGTTCGGCAGCCTCAGCAAGAAGCGTGACACCGGCCTGATCACGCTGGACGGTGTCCGATGGGCCCGCCCCACCAGGGGCAAAACGCCGACCACGGTGTCGCAGATCCTCCAGCCCGGCGACGTGATCTACGCCGATCCCCTCTATAAGGACGGCCGCTTCGTCGAAGGCCAGTACCAGCTGCGCCAGATCCCCGAAGTATCGGGCGCCATGGTGGCGATGGACCCCTCGACCGGCCGGGTGCTGGCCATGGTCGGCGGTTTCTCCTTCGACCAGAGCCAGTTCAACCGCGCCACCCAGGCCTATCGCCAGCCCGGCTCCTCGTTCAAACCGATCGTCTATTCGGCCGCGCTCGATAACGGCTATACGCCATCCACAGTGGTGGTCGACGCCCCGATCGAGATCGAACAGGGCCAGGGCTCGGGCGTGTGGCGCCCCGACAACTTCTCCTCCGGAAAATATCTCGGACCGACCACGCTGCGCAATGCACTCCGGCTGTCACTCAACACCGTGACCGTGCGCCTGGCGCAGGATATCGGCATGCCGCTGGTCGGCGAATATGCCCGTCGTTTCGGCGTCTATGACAATCTGCCGAACTATCTGTCCTACGCGCTGGGAGCCGGCGAAACCACAGCCATGCGCATGGTCACGGCCTATTCGATGCTGGCCAATGGCGGGCGCCGCGTCAAGCCGACCCTGATCGACCGTATCCAGGATCGTTACGGCAAGACGATCTACAAACATGATGCGCGCGACTGTCTCGGCAGCGGCTGCGTCGGTCTGGAGGACTGGAGGAACCAGAACGAACCGCAGCTGCTCGATCGCCGTGAGCAGGTGCTCGACACCATGACCGCCTATCAGATCACCGAACTCCTCGAAGGCGTGGTTCAGTCCGGCACCGCCACCGTTCTGCGCGATGTCGGCAAGACCATCGCCGGCAAGACCGGCACCACCAATCAGGCCAAGGACGCCTGGTTCGTCGGCTTCTCCCCCGAACTCGCCGTCGCCATCTATATGGGCTACGACAAACCCCGCCCCCTGGGCAAAGGCAACGCCGCCACCGGTGGTCACCTCGCCGCCCCCATCGCGCGCGACTTCTTCAAAATGGCGCTCGCCAACAAGCCCAAAACCTCCTTCAAAGTGCCCGCGGGGATCAAGCTGATCAGCGTCGTTGCCAAGACCGGTCTGCGTCCGGTTCCGGGGGAAAGCGGCACAATTCTCGAAGCGTTCAAGCCCGGCACCTCGCCGCCCGACGACTACGCGGTCATCGGCGTGCCCGACATGCAGTCGCGCCCCGACTCCGCCGAAACGGTGCCCGATGGCAACTTCTTTGAGCGCCCGGGCACCGGCGGGCTCTACTGAGCCTGACGCACGCAGAAAACCTCCAGGGGGTGCCGAAGCCAAAATGGCGGCTTCGGTACCCCTTTTGATTCCACCGCACACATCGACGCTGACCCGGAAACCGCACGAGGCGCGTGCGCACCCCTGCCATGCCACATCCCCGGGCAGCTGGCGGGTTTAAAAAACGACATAATTTGCGGAAATCGCAAGGCAGGATCCCCTGCCCGCGTTTCTCTTCGATTCTTCCCATTGCCCTGACAGCACTGAGCGCCGGAAACACCTCCCCCGCGCCGTTGTCGCAGCCCACGCCATACATTCCCCATTTTCGCAAACCTAAGGACTGCCCCACCTCCCCCGCGCATTCCCCCTTATCGACCGAATGCCACCCTTGATTTGAACATCTGATCCCCGCATCAAACTGCCCGAAAGCCAGATTCCTGAAGGTGCCTGTCGCCTCGCCAACCGATCGCTCCCCGCACAGGAAACAGACCGATGCACGTGCTGAAACGAACCCTGGGTCTTCCTTTTCATCACGGCAGCCGTGCTCTTCACCACCGCTGTCGCTGCTGAATCGCCGGCTCCTGGTATCTCTCCAGGGACCTGCCTGATTTCTCAGAACGGGCGGCTTTCGAACTCCCGGCGATGACCCGCGTATACGCCGCCGATGCTGCGCTGATTGGCGAATACGCGCACCACCGACAGCTTTATCAGCCGATCCAGGCGGTGCCCAATCACGTCTTCAACGCCTTCCTGGCCGTCGAGGAAAAGGATTTCTATCAACATGGCGCCCTCCACACTGCCGGCATGGCGCGGGCGATTTCCTCCTATATCCGCGACTACGGTTCCCGCCGCCGCACCCAGGGCGCCACCACCATCACCCAGCGTGTTGCCGGGAACGTCCTCTTCCCTCCCGAGCGCTCGGTCATCGGTGCGATCCGGGAAGCCATGCTCGCCAGACGGCTCGAAGCGGCCTTGCCCAGGGACGGGATCCTCGAACTCTATCTCGAACGAGATCGATCTCCGTTTCGGCACCAATGGCATCATCGAATTACGCTTGCCGAAGCCGCTTTTCTCGCCACGCTGTCGAAGATGCCCGAGAAACCGGTGCGCAACCACAGGCCGCGCCATCGAACGGCGCAATTACGCCATTGATCGCATGCTGGAGCACGGCTTCATCACCACAGCCGACGCCAACAACGCACGCGGAGAGAAGCTGGCGGGGCCGGCAAGAACCGCGGCCGCAGCTTCGCCAGCGAATATTTCGGCGAGGAAGTGCGCCGAGACCTCCTGCAGTGCTACGACGAGGCCCGACTCCATGAGGGCGGGCTCTCTGTGCAGACCTCGCTCGATCCGCGAATCCAGACAAGCGTGCGCCAGGCCGTGAGAACCGCACGGAGCAAATTCGACCACAGCCGGGGTTGTCGCGGTGCCATCACCCGAATCAATATCAGCGGCGACTGGGGGATCCGGCTTGCCGAAGTCACATCGCTCACTGACATCGCCCCGTCGCGCCTGGCGGTGGTGCTGGTAACCAGCGAGCCGTCGGCACGGATCAGCTTTCAGCCCGCCCGTGAATCCGGCAGCATCGTCAAGACCCGCGACAGCGGCCGGATCACGCTCGACGGCATCAAATGGGCCCGCGCCGCCAAAGACCGCACGCCGCCCGCAATGTCGCAGATCCTGACATCCGGGCGAGGTGATCGATGCCGCTCCCCTCACCCGGAACGGCCGGATTGTTGAAGGTCCGTATCATCTGCGCCAGATCCCCGAAGTATCGGGCGCAATGGTAGCGATGGCTCCCTCAACCGGCAGGGTGCTGGCCATGGTCGGCGGTTTCTCCTTCGAGTTCAGCCGGTTCAACCACGCCACCGAAGCCTGCCGCTCCCGGGGATCCTCCTTCACCCCGAGGATCCCTTCAACCTCGCTCAACAGCGGTTCGACGTTCTCCGACGCGCGGAACAACAGTCCTTTCGCGATCGAGGGGAAGCTGCGCGCCCTGTGGCACGGAGCCCCCCGCCACCGCCGAAGACCCAGCCGCCGCCCTGGACAATGCCTTGCGGCTCCTACTCGACAAGCTGATGCCGCTTGCTGGCGCAGGGTGCCGGCAGCAAACGGATCCATGACGGCACCCGCTTCGGCTTCGCCGACGATCTGCCGCCCACGCTGTCGGAAGCGCTCCGAGCCGGCCCTCCATCCGTGATCGGCGTGGCCACCGCCTCCTCAATTGCAGCCAATGGCGGCCACCACATTACAGCCACACGGATCGACAGCATCCACGATCGCCATGGGCAAACCATCTTCACCTCGGAGGCGGGAGAGTGTCGCGATTGCCGCAACGATGCGGGAACGGGAAAACAGAGCGCCCCGCCAATCAGCACAATCGCCGCCTATCGATGACCCGAGGGCTGGAAGATCTGGTCGAGATCGCAAAGCACAGCCCTGCTCAGGGATCCTCGCAAAAATGGTACCGGGGATGCCTGGTTCATCGGCCTCACCCCGGACATCACGATCGTCTTCTATCCGGGCTCCGACAAACCGCAGCCGTTCGGCACCCAAAGCGCCGCCATCTGCGCTCAACCCGGGCTCAACTCCTGAAACCTGGCCCGGCCGACCAACCCGACACGCCACTGGAGGTCCCTGCGCAGGCCCGCTGATCCTCACCCGGCGGCGGCCGGTCGGTCCACGGCGGCGACAAAAGTCGTGGCGTGATCCATGCCGCCCACCGTCGCGTTCCATACACGCGAAAACGCACCAACGGTATTTATGACTGTGTGCCATGAATTTACCATTTTTTTAGGGCAAGAACTTCTCCATTTCCCCGCCCCCCCGGGCTCGAGTGCCACGATGATCCGGACCCGTAACAGATTGCGCAGCAGCAGCTTCTGCAAGCAGCCTGTCGCTCCGCCAACCGACGGCTCACTGCACAGGAAACAATGAGACCGATGCGTATCCTGAGACGAATCCTGCCCTTCTTTTCCACCACGGCAGTCGTGCTGCTCACTACCCTCACTACCGCTGTCGTCGCTGTGATCGCCGGCTCCTGGTATCTCTCCTGGGACCTGCCGGATTCCTCGCAGCTCGCCAATTACGAGCCGGCCGTGACCACCCGCGTCCATGCCGCCAATGGCTCGCTGCTTGGCGAATACGCCAAGCAGCGACGGTTCTATCTGCCGATCCAGACGGTGCCCAAGCTCGTCATCAACAGCTTCCTGACCGCTGAGGACAGGAATTTCTATCAGCATGGCGGCCTTGACTATACCGGCATGGCGCGCGCGATCTACTCCTATGTGGCACATTCCGGTTCCAACCAGCGCACCCAGGGTGCCTCCACCATCACCCAGCAGGTCGCCAGAACCTTCTTCCTCACCCCCTCGCACTCGGCGACCCGCAAAATCAAGGAAGCCCTGCTCGCCAGACGGCTCGAAGCAACCTTGTCCAAGGACAGGATCCTCGAACTCTATCTCAACCAGATCTATCTCGGTGTCGGCAGCTATGGCATCGCCGCCGCCTCGCTGGCCTATTTCGACAAGTCGGTCAGCGAATTGACGGTCGCCGAAGCCGCTTTTCTCGCCGCACTGCCGAAAATGCCTTCGATGCTGCATCCGGTGCGCAACCACGACCGCGCCGTCGAGCGCCGCGATTACGTCATCGACCGCCTGCTGGAGAACAACTTCATCACCCCGGCCGACGCCGACAAGGCGCGCAAGGAACCGCTGGCCATGGCCAGCCGGCGCAACGACGCCCATACTTTCGCCGGCGAATATTTCGCCGAGGAAGTGCGCCGCGACATCCTCGAACGCTACGGCGAGACCAAACTCTATGAAGGCGGGCTCTCGGTCCACTCCACGCTCGATCCCAAACTCCAGGTCATGGCGCGCAAGGCCATGGTCACGGGCCTGGTCAATTTCGACCAGAGCCAGGGCTATCGTGGCGCCATCACCAAAGTCGACATCAGCGGT
>WQYW01000252.1 GCA_009781045.1 Alphaproteobacteria bacterium | reverse complement strand
TAGTTGACGGTGCGGGGTGTGGAAATTTCAAAAATCCCGCAATGTTGCTAAGCGCGACTCGCGCAGAGCGCCAGAAGTGACGCAATTTCAATGCATTACATGTTTTTGAACAGACACTAACTAAATAACCAAACTAACCATGCCCATCCGCGCCGAGCGGGATGTTAACTTTCATAGAGCGGTTTCCCTAAAAACCGCTTCAACAATGCGCGTCCGTAACTCGTCTGGGTGTGCCTTTACCATATTCCTCTCCCAGCGGCAAATCATTGAGAAAGACTCGCAACTGTTCTTCGCATCACCTTCTACGGCGATGTCTGGGGGCGGCAGCGGGGAAAGTCCGCCGCACGGCACCGACAACCGATCTGGGGGCTCCTGAACGCTCCGGTAGCGCAAAATTTGTGCCATGAATGTACCTTCCTCCAAGTCTCCGCAGGCGACGAGCTGAACCAATCCTAGCGTCGACGATTTCAACGACAATTGAAGCTTGAAGCGGCAGACTTTGTGTCCTGCGCGGGGGTGTTCGAAAACGAGAGGAAAAGGCTGCTCAATCCCGCTCTGGTCATGCTTCGCTCTTTGCTCGGTTCGTTTTGTGGAGGTCTTCCGATTTTTGTGTGGACTAATTTTGGCCTTTTTTTGAAATCGGAACAAGCTGGCGTCCCCTGGCGTCCGTATTCTCTGGCATGCGGCCACTGAGGCCGCTTCCTGCCAGGGCCGCGGTCTCGGAAATCGGCGCGCCAGCTTTTATTCGATTTATCAGTTGCTTAGGGGGTCACCCGGAATCCAAAATCCAAGCGCGGATCGGGAACCTGGCCAACTTCAGGCCAACTCGCGCGCTTTCGCAACCACGGGACTGATGTGCACGGGGATTGGGGATTTGGGAAATGGCTGGAAGCTGGAAGCTGGAAGCTGGAAGTCCCTTTGGGCCTTTTTGGGGGAGGACGGGGGGCGGGCCGCGGGCACCCCAGCCTCGCAAGCAACATTTGCCTCAAGGTGAACGGAGGATCCTGCGGGTGGAGCAGGTTACGGCTTTGCGTGTGTGCCGCGTCAGGCCATTGTGAACCGAAGGAGAGTTACCCAAGGGGGGGCGATCGCGGCTTTGCCGCAAGTCTTTCTTTACCAGTTACCACCCAGGCATGCCGCGCGTGGCGCATTCGGGGCGGTGGCGCGATTTTCCGCAGCTTTCCGCACAGGCATCTGCGCCAGCCTCAAGTCCAAGCCTTCCGCGCAACGCTTTTTAAGCCATCAACGTCACCGGAATAACACGCGGCTAGCCGATCGTGCGGTAAGAAACTATGTTAGGCAGCTAGTCAAATCACCAGACGCCGGGTCAATTCATAGCATCGTGGTTCCGTTGGATTGCAAACTTGGTGGCAGATCGCTCTCGCCATGCTCAGACGCGCCTCCAGATTCCTTGCCCACAGTTCGGGTTTCCAATTGTCGACGCGAACGCGGCTGACATTGATATTTATTGCGGTTCTGGTCTGCTTTGTGGTGTCACACATGGTGGTGATCTCGCATCTCAACTCGATCCGCGAGATGATGATGGAGAAAGGTGCCGTGTCCGAGTCCGTCGTGCCGCCCATACCGGAGCCGGAGGCAACGACCGCGCGTCTGGAGAGGGGCCTCTCTTCCGCCATGTGGTTGGACTCGACCGGCGCCATCCTCGGGGTGGCGATCATTATCGGTCTGTGGGTGTGGACGCGTTTCAGGATCAGCACGCCGTTGTTGCAGATCAGCCGTGCCATGGAATCGTTGATCAAGGGGCGTGAGACCGTAGCGATTCCAAAATATCCGAATGCGCGCGATGAAATCGGCACCCTCATCAATGCGGCGTCGAAATTTCGCGGTGCCTTGATCTGCGGTCAGGAATTTGCCGACCTTGCCGAGCAGAAGCGGGTGCGCCTGCAGGCCGCGGTCGCCAGCATGCCGATCGGGTTGTCGATGTTCGATGATTGCGAACGTCTGATCATCTGCAATGACGCCCTGCGTCACATCTATCGGTTGCCGGCCGATTCCTGTCGGCCCGGAAGCCTCTTTGCCGATATCTTCCATTTGTGCGAGGTGTTCAGGAACTCGTCACACGACTTCTTCCAGGACTACCAGAATGCGGTCGCTGAGAGCGCAGCCTCGAGACGGAGCGTCACCGGATTGGTGGAGCTTCCCGAGGGCCGAACGATCAGTGTCACCGTGCAGGCGCTGGAGGGGGGCGGCTGGGTCTCGATCCATGAAGACATCACGGAGCGTCGGCGTTCGGAAGAGCGGATCGCCCACATGGCGCGCTATGACGCCCTCACGGACCTGCCCAATCGGGTGTTGTTCAGGGAACAGATCGAAGAGGCGTTCAAGCACCTTCGCGCGTCCGAATCGGTCGCAATGATCTACCTCGACCTCGACCGTTTCAAGGATGTCAATGACAGCCTCGGCCACCCGGTGGGAGATGCGCTGTTGCGACAGGTCGCCGACCGCCTGCTGAAATGCGTGGAGGGTCGGGGGACTGCGGCCCGCTTCGGCGGCGACGAATTCGCCGTCCTCCAGACCGGTGTTACCGACCCCCGGAGCGTGATTGCGCTGGCACAGGAGGTTCTTGATGCCATCAGCGCCGCGTATGACGTCGATGGCAATGGGATCCTCATCGGTGCCTGCGCCGGAATTTCGCTGGGGCCGGCGGACGGGGACCGACCAGACCTGTTGATCAGGAACAGCGATCTGGCCCTCTATTCAGCGAAAGCCGAAAGTCGTGGCACGTTCCGGTTCTTCAACCAGCAGATGAACGATCGTCTGCAGAAGCGGCGCATGCTGGAAGAGGAATTGCGTGCCGCGCTTGACGGGGAGCAGTTCGAACTGCACTATCAGCCTGTGATCGATATCGGGTGCAACGAAGTCACGGGCTTCGAAGCCCTGCTGCGGTGGCGCCACCCGGTGCGCGGTGTGGTTCTGCCCGGAGAGTTCATTGCGCTTGCCGAAGAGAGCGGGTTGATCGTCCGTCTCGGCGCCTGGGTCCTCCGCCAGGCCTGTTGCGACGCGATGTCGTGGCCCGAGAGCGTCACCATTGCCGTCAATCTGTCGCCCTCTCAGTTCAAGAACCCCAATCTGCTCCAGGACGTAATCCGGGCGCTGGCTGTCTCCCGTCTCCCGGCAAGCCGCCTCGAACTGGAGATCACGGAGGGCGTGCTTCTCGCCAATACCGAAGCCACGCTGTCGCTGCTCAATACGTTGCGCAGCTTCGGCATCCGCATCGCGATGGACGATTTCGGGGTCGGGTACTCGAGCCTGAGCTATCTGAGGAAGTTTCCCTTCGATCGGATCAAGATTGATGGCTCGTTCATTCAGTCTATGGCGGAAGACGCGAGTTCGATGGCGATCATCCGGGCGGTAAGGGGGTTGAGTGGCGACCTCTCGATCGCGGTGACGGCCGAGGGCGTTGAGACCGACGAGCAGGTTGAGCAGCTTCGCGAGGAAGGAATCGGAGCGATCCAGGGGAACGTGTTCTCTGGCCCACGCCCATTCGCGGAGACGGTTGAACTGGTTTCGAGTTTTCACTGGAACGTGTCTGCGGCCTGAGGGGGATGCAGTGAATGGCAGAAGCTGGGGACATCCGCGAGACCGGACCGCGAGGTGATGGCGGTGGCGACCAACAGGTTGTGGTACCATCTTATTGCAGAGACAGGAGGAATTCCATGTCGGAGAGATGCGAAAGGGTTGAGATCTGCGGCTTCTTCAATTCCTATGAAGGCAGCTCTGACGCGACCAACCAGACCTGGATCCGGATGTTCTGCTGTAGCGCTGAGAAATCGGCGGAATGCAGGCGCAAAATCTATTTGGAGAAGATGAAAGAGCCGCCGCCGGACAATATGACACCGACCGGCGCCTATATCTGATGCGCGTGGTCAGGCCAGGTTGTCGTGCTTACTGTCTTCGGTCCGTTGCCGTGTTTTCGGTCCGTAATCGCAATCGCAGCCGGAGGCTGCATGGAGCTGGCGATCGGCGCAGGGTTTCGAAAATTATGAATGCCGGAACCGTTGGTGAAAGATCCAGGAGACCAGGTTGATGTTTTTCCCGTCGTTTGTAACCGGGGGGGCCACCTTCCGCTTTCTTGGAGCGCTTTGTGTGGCGGGTTTCCTTGCTGCCAGCGTGATCCCGGCTCTCGCTGCGTGTGACAAGAACCAGAAGTGCGATGACGTTTCCGCATGGGCTGCGTTCACGAAAATCACGCTGACGCAATCGGCCGCGGGAGCCGACGGATCCATTGAATGGCGGGGTTCATTTGATTATAAAGTGAATGATATTTCGATCGATGTGGAGACGCATGGCACCAAGGAAATGATGACGGGGAACGTCGGCCTGATCGGCGGCCGGATCATGGTGACGAAGGGGCTCAAGCTCCACCCTGGCCAGGAAATTGATGCTCTCGATGGGCCTGTTCTCAGTATGAAACTGGCCTTGATCCTGCTGGATCGTGTTTTCCCTAACGGCCCTTCACAGATCACGGGACAAATGGACATTGACCAGACGGGCACGGAGGGCATCGAGTACGGAACCGGGAGCGCGGGTGGTTCCATTCCGGCACCCTGGCATGTGAAGGGGAAAGTCAGCAAACTTCCTGACGGCAGACTTCCTTTTGAACTGGTGCTTTCCTTTTCAACGCAGCAGCAGGGTGAGCAGAGCCTTGCCATGACCATGAAAGGTGAGCTTGCCGTGCTCGATGGACCCGTCTTCCGGGAAGATGCTTCGCTTGAGGGATCGACACTCTACGGTCTAGGTCCGCAGGTGATAAAGCAGGGCGACAGCACCATTGTGGATTATGGGGCGAAACCCCAGGAAGAAATGAGATATAAAACCATAAGGGATGTCCGCGATTTTATAGCTGCGCAGAACGACCCTGGTGTCAGGGATGCAAGCAAGGATTTCACGGGTTTCTGGAAAAACAAGTGCGAGCAACAATTCGGGCTTCAGATCAAGCACGCGGGGAATGAGGGTAAGTACTCGGTTGTGTTCTGTGGACCTGGCGGCTGCGGCGATCCTTCGGAGGCCCGATTTACCTTTATCACAGGCGACAAGAGCTACGAGGTCGTCAGTGAAGACGAGTTTATCGAAATCGACAGCTCCGGCGATCGGGACACGTACCACCGTTGCACCAGGGACACAAATCCTGTGCTGAAGTAACGGCCGGCGGTCAGGTGAACCAGGGATCCGTTGTGGGTGGAGACAAGTTCCGGCACCGATGAGGAAAGACAAAGGCGGGCGCACCGGGGACAAAGAAGCTGAGGAGACTGAAGCGGATGGGCCAGCGCTCCTGGCGCTGCGACGTTGGCTCGATCAAGGGTGTATCGAGGCGCGAAGACAGTTTGGAGTCCCGCTTGATGTCCGCGACAAGTACTAATCCGTGCATAATATTGATGACCTTAAGCTGCGGCGTACTTACAATCCTTATGCCTGAAAAATGCGCGGACGGAATCTGGCCTCATTTGTAGCTTACGCAATCCACGCCTAACCGCC
>WQYW01000251.1 GCA_009781045.1 Alphaproteobacteria bacterium | reverse complement strand
TCGATCGGCCTGGCCACCGTCACGGCCCCGAAGCCTGCATAATCTGTCGAACCGCCGGATACGGACCCGTATGTCCGGTGGTGTGGGAGGGGCGGTCTCGCGAGAGGCCCCCCTATCCCGATTCGCTCTCTTTTGTCCTCGGGAGATCTGGTGTCGATGCGTGGGGGAAGCGGACGATTGCGCCACCGAGGGCCTGATGACGAAATGAGGTGGCTGCGCGCAGGATGCCGGCGGCACCTCAGCGATGCCGCAACATGCTGTCATGCGAATGGAAAGGTGTGTGATGATCCTGCGGGGTGTGGGTTTGAGCCAGCGGAATGGAAGATCGCAGAGGCCGAGACTTGCCGGAAACGTCGAAGGCAGCATATGTGGCAGCGCAATACGAGGTGCTGTGGTCTGAGGGGTCGGAGGGACTTCACGGCAGGGAGGGGAGGACGTCGGAACCTTCCGGGATTTCCGGTTTCCGGCAATGGTTGTCCCTGCCGCTCCTGCCGGTTCCAGTTGTGTAGTCGTGCCTTGCGATTGACGCGAAAAGGGCCACATCGAGCGCTGCGTATTCATTCGGTTGCCGCGCGTGAGGATTGATGCGTCGGCGAATCTGTCTCAGAATGCCGGTGTCGGCGTGCTGCGGTCGCCAGAACTGGAACACGAATCCGCGCAATTGTCGGATCGATCTGTGCTCAGGAGCGGGGTTCGTCCGGCCACCGATTTTGCCCGGCGAGGAGGGATCTGCGAGATGGGACGATTGACGGACGTGATCGTTGCCGGACTTCACGAGGCGGAGGCGGTTTGCGTCGACGGGGCGAGGTCCGGGAAATGGCCGTGCCTGCAGAACACCGGGCTCGACCACCTCATGCTCGGGGCACTGGCGCTGGCCTGGAATGACAGGGCGCAGGCCGAAAATCTTGACAGCCTGTCGTTGATCGCCGCAATGGCAGCCGACGAGGGGCCCTTTCTGCTTCATTTGCCCAATGATTTTCGCGATCGGCTTGCCGCGGTGACGTCTGCGGATGTCCCGGCACTGGCGAGAGCCTGGGCTCAGGAGGAAATCGCTCAGGACGGGGATTGGACTGCGGGCGATCTTGAACCCCTCCTCAACGCCATCCGGGAACTCGCAGCCCTCGCCGTGGCCAGGCAGGAATCGCTGTTGTTGTGGATCTGCATCTGAAACGCACGACGCCAGGGAAAGCGGCGGGTGTAGGTTGTATTCTGAGGTGACGCGACCTCGATGCGTCGCCGGAAAGCGACCTATCCTGTTGAATATATAAGATAAAGAGTCGTAGCGGCAGTCCGGGAGGTCTATCAGGAAGGTTGTGCACAACCCTTGACACCACTTATGTTGTTCGTCTTATAGTTCCACTGATTCCCCGCTTCACGTATCGCGTTCGGGACCGAGATGACCCGGCGGCAGGCGCGAAAGCGACAGGCACTCCCTCGTCACAGCGCGTGGCCCGCAGAAGATCTGCGTCTCGGGTTTCATGGCATGGAGACGGTGTTCGTCATTCGCAAAGCGCGTGAGGGACACAAAACGTGAGGGGCGGCGATGGGGTGCAACGCAGTTTCGGCGCATTTGGCAGCGAGTGAAAATCCGGTTCTGGCGGAGGGGTCGGGGCGCAGGCTGTGCAGCTGTGGAGAACGGTTTTCAGCTCTGCTGTCGGGGATCTCGGCGATGGCACTTGTGGCCGTGCTTGGGCTGGCCACACCGGTTGCGGCGCAGACGGTGCCCTGTGTTGACAATACTGCGGCCCGGCTTGGCAGTGACAAGCCGATGGGCTGCGGCGGCTATGGTGGCGGCAATGCGCCAGGTCAGACCCCGAGCAGTGGCGGCGTGAGCCAGGATGACGGAACCGGCATTGCGGGACAGGCCGGGGCTGCCGGTGGGGCCTATAGCGGCGGTGGCGGCGGCGGTGCCGGGGTGAGCGGGGGCGTTGGCGGCGACGCCTTTGGCAGCGCCAGCGGCGGCGGTCTGGGCGGCGCGGCTGGCGCGGTACCCTCGGCCGACGGGCTTGCTGGCGGGGCAGGTACCAATGGCTATGGCGGCGGCGGTGGCGGGGGTGGCGCCCATGGTGCATCGGTCAGTGCGAGCGCGAGCAATAGCAGCGGCAATGTGATCCTGGGCGGAGCCGGCGGAGCGGGCGGTGCCGGTCTCTCCAACAGCGGTGGTGGTGGCGGTGGTGCCGGTGGCTATGGTGTGGCGATTACCGGTAGTGGCATCACCTACAGCAATGCCGGAGAGATCCGTGGCGGTGCCGGTGGCGCGGGCGGAAATTCACAGACCGGCTCGGTCGGCGAAGGCGGCTGGGGCGGCAACGGCCTCTTTGTCCAGGACGGCACCGGCGATGGCATCACCAATAGCGGCATCATCTCCGGCGGTGTTGGCGGGGCCAGCGGAATCTCGTCATCGACCAAGGCCTATCCGGAAGGCGGCGATGGCGGCAATGGCGTGGTGTTCTCCAACAGCCATGGCACGATGCTGACGAATTCGGGGGTGATCAGCGGCGGCACCGGCGGGGCCAATATTTCAACCGGCGATCGCTGGGATCACCTCGGCGGTGATGGCGGGGCCGGCGTCCTGGGCGAGGGATTTTCCGTCACCAACAGCGGCAGCATCACTGGCGGCAATGGCGGCAATGGCGGCGGCGGCGGCTATTTCAAGAATGCCGATGGCGGGGCCGGCATCAGCGATGTCGGCGATGGCACGGCGGTGACGGTCATCACCAACAGCGGCACAATCCAGGGCGGACGGGGCGGCAATGGCGCGCCGCTCGACAATCCCCGGTCGGTGGATGTCAGCACCGAACCCGACAAGGGTCGGGCTCTGCCAGGCAGAGGTGTCGGCGACATCGCCGGCAATGGCGGCATCGGCATCACCGGCTCCAGCCTCACCATCATCAATGCGGCGGGGGCTGCCATCCTTGGTGGCGATGGCGGCACCCCGCTGGTCTCAAGCGCTACGGCAAGCTGGGGTTCCGAAGGCATTGCCGGATCCAGTCTCGCGGTTCTGACCGCTGGCACCATCTCCGGCGGGGCGGGGAGCGATGGCATCCGTGCCAATGCGATCAGCTTCATCGGCGGTGCCAGCTATCTGGAACTGCGCCCTGGCTTTGTGATCAACGGCAATGCCGTGGTCCAGGCGGGAACCGGCAAATTCGGGCTCGGCGGCGCAGGCAGCGCGAGCTTCGATGTCTCTTCCCTCGGTGTGGCCGGCTCCAGCCAGCAATATCAGAATTTCACCGCCTTCGTGAAAACCGGCAGCAGTACATGGTCGCTCACCGGGGCGCCGAACACGTTGACGCCATGGACGATCGAACAGGGCGTGCTGCAGATTTCAGCCAACACCAGTCTCGGTGTCAATGGCGAGACCCTGACCTTCAGCGGCACGGACGCGAGCCTGCCGCCGACCTTGCGCTTCGCAGCGCCCGATATCACGGTGACGCGCGATGTGTTGCTCGCCACCGATGGCACCTTCGACACTTCCGGCAATGCCGCGACGCTGTCGGGTGCGCTCACCGGTGCCGGTGGCCTGATCAAGATCGGTGCCGGCGTACTGACGCTGGAAGGCACCAGCAACAGCTATAGCGGCGACACCGTGGTCCGCCAGGGCGTGCTGATGGCCGGTGCGACCAATGCCTTCAGCGCCGTTTCCGTCCATCGCGTGGAAAGCGGTGCCGAGATCAACCTCGCCGGTCACGATCAGGAGGTCGCAGGGGTCAACAACGCCGGTCTGATCGTCACCAACGGGGCCGGTCCCGGCACCCGACTGACCGTCAACGGCAATTATGTCGGGGCCGGCGGCACATTGCAGCTCAACACCTTCCTCGGCAGCGACGGCTCGCCCTCCGACCAGCTCGTGATCAATGGCGGCACAGCGAGCGGCAGTTCGGCTCTCCTGATCGACAATCTCAGGGGTCTTGGCGCTATCACGGTGGCAAACGGCATCCTGGTGGTCGATGCCATCAATGGCGGCACCACGCTTGCCGGCAGCACCTTCGCGCTGGCGCGTCCGGTTCTCGCCGGTCCCTTTGAATATACGCTTTTCCGCGGCAGCGTCGACGGCAGCAACGCCGATGCCTGGTATCTGCGCTCTACAATCGACTGTTCCCGCAGCTCGCCGGTCGCGGTCTGTGCGGTGACGCCACCCCCGCCGCCGCCTTGCGCCAACTGCGCGCCGGGCACACCGACACCCCCCAATTATCGACCCGAAACCTCGCTCGATACTGCCGCTCCGGCGCTGGCGCTGATCTATGGCCGCAACCTGCTCGACACGCTCCATGAACGGGTCGGCGAGGAGGAGGATATTCGCGGCCGCGGCGATCTCCATCGCGACGGCCTGGCCACCGGCGGCTGGGTGCGCCTGCTCGGTACCGACGGCAGCCATCGTGGCGATCCTCTCGGCGTCTATGGCGCGGGTCCGCAGTTCTCCTATGGTCTGGTCGGGATCCAGGGCGGTCAGGACATGATCCGCCACGAGGCCGGCGATGGCAGCCGCGACCATGCCGGCGTCACCTTCGCCGTCGGCAACGCTCATGGCGACGTCCTCCATGTCGACGGCACAAAAGGCGATGACGACCTCCAGGCCTACACGCTCGGCGGCTACTGGACCCATTTCGGAGCCCAGGGCTGGTATGTCGACAGCATGGTGCAGGGCACGATCTACGATGTGCGCACCAGCGCCAACCGCGGTCTGGAGCCGTTCCGGACCACCGCAGGGGGGATCGCGGGCTCGCTTGAGACCGGAATTCCGGTTTCGTTTGCGAGCGGCTATTTCATCGAACCGCAGGCTCAGCTGATCTACCAGAATATCAATTTCAACAGCGCCCTCGACAATGGAGGCCGGGTTGCGTTCAGCAATGTCGATTCGATGATCGGCCGCGTCGGTGCGCGCTTCGGGCGGACCTTTGCGATCGATGGCAGTGCGGCGCAGGATCGGCTGCTGACGGTGTGGATCCGGCCCAACTTCTGGCATGAGTTCCGCGGCGTTCCGATCACGCAGTTTGCCTCGAGCGACAGCCCGGTGGTATTCCGCGAGTGTCTGGGCGGCAGCTGGGGCGAAATCAATCTCGGCGTCAGCGGACAGCTCGACCGCTCCACGACATTGTTCCTCAATGCCTCCTATGAGTCGCGCTTCGACGCCGGCGGCCACGCCTATAGTGGCAAGGGCGGGGTCCGGCTGAACTGGTGAGCATGCTGGAAAGCCGAAAGGACAGATGTGGCCGCCATCCGCATGGCGGCACGGCCGCATGCTGTCGGTGGGCGTCATCCCCAATCGAACGGCTCGCAAGTCGCGGGTTGCGAGGGTCTGAGGGAAAAGGCGGGATGTGAGCTTTAAGCCTGACGGCCCCACCAGGCCTAGTGAGATCTGTGCGGGGGGCGGCCAGCAATGGCCGGCCCTGCCGCGAGTGTGCCGAGCATGATCGACAGCTTGGAGGTTAAAGTCCTCTACCCAGCCTGATGGCGGCGAAGGGTTAGCGAAGCGCAAGGGCTCCATCGCGAGGTGGGGTCTGAAGGAAG
>WQYW01000250.1 GCA_009781045.1 Alphaproteobacteria bacterium | reverse complement strand
CGGCTGTGCCGAATCCGGTTGCGAAAACATCAGTTTGCGGGACGACCGCCTTCCTGCCAAGATCAAAACCGGGAGCGAAGCGGCTTGAGGCAGCGGCGGAGGCCCGTTACCCCATCTGAAATCCTCCATGACGCCGGGGTTCCACCAGGCGTGTTCAATCTGGTCAACGGGCTCGGCGGCGAGGTCGGCGTTGCCATGAGCGAGCACCCGGACCTCGACATGATCTCCTTCACCGGCTCGACCCGTGCCGGCATCGATGTCGCCAGGCGCGCAGCGGCGACGGTCAAGCGTGTGGCCCAGGAACTCGGCGGCAAGTCGCCGAACCTCATCCTTGAGGGAGCCGACCTTGAGAAGGCGGTGACCGCTGGCGTGATGCATATGTTCAGCAATTCCGGCCAGTCCTGCAACGCGCCCTCGCGCATGATCGTTCCCGTCGCGCGGATGAACGAGGTGGTGGAAATCGTGCGTGCGGTTGCGGATCGAATCGTCGCCAGCGATCCACGCGATGCTGCCACCACCATCGGCCCGGTGGTCAACCGCGCCCAGTGGAACAGGATCCAGGCGCTGATTGAGACCGGTATGAGGGAGGGGGCGCGGCTGGTCGCCGGTGGACCGGGCCGGCCCGAGGGCCTCAACCAGGGCTTCTATATCCGTCCCACCATCTTCGCCGATGTCACCAGTGACATGACGATCGCCCGCGAGGAGATTTTCGGACCGGTTCTGACCATCCTTGGCGCCAGGGACGAAGCGGAAGCGGTGCGCATTGCCAACGATACCCAATATGGCCTGGCCGGATATGTGTCCGCCGCCAGCGTGGAGGAGGCGGGACGGGTGGCGCGCCTGATCCGGGCCGGCACCGTCAATCTCCAGGGGATTGCCAATGAGCGGATGGCACCGTTTGGGGGCTGCAAGCAGTCGGGCAACGGCCGTGAATGGGGCAGATTCGGCATGGAGGACTTTCTTGAGGTCAAGGCCGTCGCCGGCTGGGGGGTGGCCGACAACGGCCGTTAACCCAGTTCCGACCAGACCGGGCGGGTTGCGGTTTTTCGCAAGCGCGATCCTGTGCAGGTTCCGCCTTCCCGTTTTCCGGGAAGATGGGGTTTGAGGACCCGAATGGCAGGCTGGAGGCTGGAGACGGCGGCCTTGATTTGATGCGGCCAGGGATGGCATCGGTCGGATCGGATTCGGCTTGCGCCCCCGGGCTTTAAAGTCGCAAAAAGGCTTCCAGGCGGCTGAAAAGCCGTAAATCCGCCGGAACCTGGTGGCGAGAACCCTGTCAGGGGCAGGACCGCCGCGGATGCGGGCGGTGGCATTTTTCTGCAGCCCCGAAAGCCGGGATCGCAGGCTTTGCGATCCAGAAGGGCTGGTTGCCGGTTCGTCCTGCGGCCTTTGGCAGGCAGGGGAGGCGTAAGGAGAGTATTTTGTCGGTGTCGAGAGAACAGACCGCCCGCGTTGTGGCGAGGACAGAGCAGAGTTCTGACGCTGCGGACGGTGCCGCCAGCCGCAGGGCAGGTGCGGTGGAGCAGGCGCATTCCCGCATCGCTGAAGCGCCCCCGGCAGGCGAGGCTGCATCGCGCCAGGCGTCGTCCGCAGGGGCGAAACCGCTCCCGCGCAGGAAGCTCCTTCTGATCGGTGCCGGTGTGGCGGCGGCTCTCGCTGTGCTCAGCTATCTGGCCTACTATCTTGTGATCGGACGCTTCTACATAAGCACCGATGACGCCTATGTGCGCGCCAACAACACCATGCTGGGGGCGCGCGTTGCCGGGCATATCGCCGCGATTCTGCCTGCCGACAACGCCTTCGTCGACGCCGGCGAGGTCATCCTGCGCATTGATGACGGCGATTACAAAATCGCGGCGGATGCCGCCCGGACCCGGATCGCCACCCAGGATGAGACCATCAACCGCATTGGCCGTCAGGTCGCCGCCAATCAGAATCTGGTGGTGCAGACCCGGGCCCAGCTGGCATCCGCCGAGGCCGGCCAGAAGCGGGCGGAACTCGATTACGACCGCCAGCACACCCTCAACGAGAAAGGCTTTGCCTCTCATGCCACGCTCGAAGTGTCGGAAGCCGGGCGCGACCAGAGCGTGGCTGCAGTGACCGCAGCGCGTGCCGCCTATGAGGCGGCGCTCAATACCACCGATGTCGCCAGGGCGCAGCAGTCGGAGGCGCGGGCGCAGCTGGCGGAACTCAGGACCGCCCTTGCCAGGGCGGAGCGCGATCTCGCCTTCACGGTGGTGCGGGCACCGGTCGCCGGCATTTTCTCCAATCGTCTGGTCAATCTCGGTGATTTCGTCGTTGTCGGCCAGCGGCTCGGCAATATCGTGCCGCTCGATGATGTCTTTATCGACGCCAATTTCAAGGAAACCCAGCTCCGGCGGATTCGTCCCGGCCAGTCGGTGTCGCTCACCGTTGACGCCTACGGATCGCGCAGCTTCGAAGGGGATGTCGTCAGTATCTCGCCGGCTGCCGGATCGGTGTTCACGCTGCTGCCGCCGGACAACGCCACCGGCAATTTCACCAAGATCGTGCAGCGCCTGCCGGTGCGCATCCATGTCTCGAAGGAGGTGGCGCGGCAGAATCTGCTGCGCGCCGGCATGTCGGTCTATGTCACGGTCGACACCACCAGTGCCGACAGTGCGACGCGTGCCGGGGACAGCGAACGGCAGCGTCATGGAGCCGGATCTGCGGATCCGAAATAGGCTTTTTGTTCCAGCATCCCTGAACCGCACTCAAAATCCATGTCCTCAAGCCAGCCTGCTTCTCCCGCCGCGATGCAGGGTGCTGCTGCGCAGCACTTTACCACAAAGCGGCTCTTTGCCTTCATCATCATGGTGTTCGGGATGTTCATCGCCATCCTCGACATCCAGATCGTGTCGGCCTCGTTAAGCGAAATCCAGGCCGGCCTGTCGGCGAGCTGGAGCGAGGTGTCGTGGGTTCAGACGGCCTATCTGATCGCCGAGGTGATCGCGATTCCGCTGTCTGGGTTCCTGTCGCGCGCGCTTGGCACACGCTATCTCTTCGCGATCTCGGCAGCAGGCTTCACGGTATCGAGTCTGCTCTGCGGCTTTGCCTCATCGATCGAGGAGATGATCCTGTGGCGTGCTCTGCAGGGCTTCCTGGGCGCCGGCATGATCCCGACCGTGTTCGCCACCGCCTATACCGTGTTCCCGCGCTCCAAGTTCCACATCGTCGGTCCGATCATCGGTCTGGTCGCGACCCTGGCTCCGACCATCGGCCCTACGGTCGGCGGCTACATCACCGACACGATGTCGTGGCACTGGCTGTTCTTCATCAATATTGTGCCCGGCATCGCCATCACGGTGGGCGTGCTGGCGCTGGTGGATTTTGACGAGCCCCATCTGGAACTGCTCGACCGTTTCGACTGGTGGGGGCTCGTGTTCATGGCCGGCTTCCTCGGCTCGCTGGAATATGTGCTGGAGGAGGGGCCGCAATATGAATGGATGCAGGACACCTCGGTTGCCGTCTTTGCCTGGGTCTGCGGGCTTTCGGCCATCGCGTTTTTCTGGCGGGTGCTGACGGCGCCGGAACCGATCGTCGATATAAGAGCCTTCACCGACCGCAATTTCGGTATCGGCAGCCTGCTGCAGTTCTGTATCGGCATAGGGCTCTACGGCCTGACCTATCTCTATCCGCGCTATCTGGCCGAAGTGCGCGGCTACAGCGCGATGATGATCGGCGAGACCATGTTTGTCTCCGGTGCCACCATGTTCCTGGTCGCCCCCCTGGTCGGCCGTCTCATGGTGGTGCTCGACATGCGCCATATGATCGCCTTCGGCCTCGTGCTGTTTGCCATCGGCACCTGGCAGATGACCTGGATCACCCGCGAGTTCGATTTCTACGAGCTTCTGCTGCCGCAGATCCTGCGCGGCGTCGGCATGATGTTCGCCATGGTGCCGACCAACAATGTGGCGCTCGGCACCCTGCCGCGGGATCGGGTCAAGAACGCCTCCGGCCTCTTCAATCTGATGCGCAATCTCGGCGGCGCGGTGGGACTGGCGCTGATCAACGAAGTCCTCAACGACCGCACCGACCTCCATATCGTGCGCCTGCAGGAACGCGTGAGCTGGGGCAATGCCACGGCGACCGAACTCCTCACCATGCTGACCCAGAAATTCCAGGGCGTCGGGGACAGTGCCTTGATGGCGATGAAGCTGCTGTCGCAACTGGTGCACCGCCAGGCGGTGGTGATGAGCTATGGCGATGCCTTCTTCGTGCTCACGCTGTTCTACCTCGGGCTCACGCTGACGGTGGCGCTCCTGCACAAGCCCGCCGCCCCGGTCAGCGAACCCGGGCATTAGGCACCCGGCGTGCCGAAATTGCCTCTTGGCGCGCGGGCGCTCCTCTTCCTCAAAGCGGGTACGCAAGCGCAGGCAGGCGGATTTGCGCATTTTTTGTTTTCAACCTAAATCCGGGAGCTGGAGGCGTAGCGTCGCCGGAAGTTATTGCTGTGACTGACGATTTCGCAGCCAGCCCCTTCACCCAATGGGGGACGACCGGGAATCGGCCGCAGCAATTGCAACGTATTGTGAATGCGGAACTTTCTCTGCTGGAACCGGCTACCAACTGCCGTTTTCAGGTTCAATCGGCCGACAGAATCGCTTTCAGGTGAAGCTGTCGGTGATATCGTCAAGCGCGAGGCCCTCCGGCCAGGGCCAGCGGGCAAAATAGCAGTTGAACAGTTCGGCTGCGATCGTGGCGTTAAGGCAGTGCCTTTTCTGCCGACGAACGCCTTCTCCCGACATCGGAATATGTGCCGGCTCGTCACTGGCGGAAATCTGACAGAACACGTAATGCCGGAAGGGCTGGTCGGGTCTGGTCTCGCGGTACTCCACCGTGCAGAGTTCCCGTGAACCGCCGCACTGCATATAGCTGCTGCCATTTTCCAGGATGAAGAAGGAATTCGCCAAAGCATCAAGGCCTTGAAGTGTTTCCGCGAAGGAGCGCTCCGGTGGCAGCGGGAGGAAGGCGGCATGTTCGGAACTCAATTTCCAGTCCGCAAAGCGACGCTTCCAGTCGATTTTCGGCAGATGGATGCGCGTCGAGGGTTCTCCGTCCCACTCGGCTTGGAGCCCGACCTTCGTCAGCGCCTCGACCACGAGACTGGCGACGGCGCGCTTCCCCTCATCGCTGCCCTCAAGGTCGCAGAATGCCAGCCACAGTCCATCACCGGCCATGGCCCGTTCCAGATTCTGACCATGGTAGAAGCAGTACCCCTTGACCTCGGAGCGATCGCGGCAGGCAAGCTCCTCGCCAACGTCAGAGAGGCCGTCGGACATTGTGTACCCGGCGTTCTGCAGGGCAATTATTCCGCGGTCGTTGAGACTGCCGAAGGCCTCATCAAGGCGATCGCAGTCGGTCACCTGCGGCCAACCGGCCTCGGCGAGGGCTTTCTTCTCGAACTCGGGAGCGACCGTGCTGCGGACCTTGTCGTCGTCGACATCGTCCTCAAGAATGTCCTCGATCATGTCATGGACATCGTCCTGTGAATAGAACCCGGACCACACCCATTGCCGGACGGTGTCGATGGCGTATTGCTCATT
>WQYW01000249.1 GCA_009781045.1 Alphaproteobacteria bacterium | reverse complement strand
GGAACATGTGCCATTTGAACAAGGGTTCGGACTGAACATGGCGAATACTTCGAAGAAGGTCAGCGACCCCACAGAAGTCGCACTTTCAGCAATTCAGGAAACCCTGAATCTGAACATCACCGAAGAAGACGCGGATTCCCCTGACGAGGCGCCCGCGCCACCGCCGATGCCGCCGGCAACGAAGGCCATGGAGGATGACGTCGACGACAGCCCTGGTCCGCTGCCGCGACGGGCCGATCCGCAGCCTTTCGACCGGCCCTCCAGGGACGAATACGCGCCGCGCCATGCCGCCAACGACGATCGCGCGGCCATCGGCCAGATTCTCCAGACCCTGCAGACAAGCCGCCCCGCCTACAGCGCCTATACCGTTGCCACCATCTTCGCTGCGGTGTGGTGCGTGGCCTGCGCGGTACTGAGTTACAGTTTCTGGAGTTCGCTCGCCGCCGCCTGGGGCGAGGCCACCGGAGCCCTGGTCGTCGCCGCATTGTTTGCCATCTTCCTCACCCCGGTGCTGCTCCTGTTCTTCCTCGCCAGCCTGGTCTGGCGCGGCCGGGAAATGCATATCATCGCCCAGGCCATGGCACAGGTCGCGATCCGGGTCTCCGAACCCGAAGTCACGGCCTCCGATTCAATGGTCACCGTGGGCCAGGCCATCCGCCGCGAAGTCACCGCCATGGGAGACGGCATTGAGCGCGCCATCGAGCGCGCTGGCGAACTCGAAACCCTGGTCGCCACCGAAGTGGCGGCGCTGGAGCGCGCCTATACCGACAACGAGGTCCGCATCCGCGCTCTGCTCCAGGACATCGCCCACCAGCGCGACACCCTGGTCGGCCAGGCCGAACAGGTCCGCAGCGCCATTTCCGTGGTCCAGGCCGATCTCCGTCAGGACATCGCCCTGATGTCCGACACCATCGCATCCCGTGTCGATGACGCCGCCACCAACATCACCAACGCGCTCCAGGAGCGCGGCTCCCATATCACCCATGCCCTCGGCAATGCCGGCGACAACATGATTATCGCGCTCGGCGAGCGCGGCGGCGATCTGCTCGACCGCCTCGAGCAGGCCAGTTCCGAGACCGCCCGCGCCGTCCTTGATGCCAGCGAGCGGCTCACCGCCAGCCTCAATTTCAAGACCAACCATGTCCAGGACGAGTTCGCCGAACTTGCCGAACATGTCCACGAGATGCTCAATGAGCGCATCGAGCGCATCACCACGGAATTCGACCAGCGCACATCGGCCATCGTCGACAGCATCTCCGACCGCACCGAGCAGATCCACGACACCGTGAAGAATTCCGGCGATTCCCTGCTGCTCGAACTTGAGCTGCGCAACAACGACCTGTCGAGCAAGATCGGCGATGCCGGCTCCCGGCTCGCCGAGCATATCCTCGCCAACGCCGACAAGGCCACCGAGGCGCTGGAGGCCACGGTCAACGTGCTGGTCAACAAGATCGTGCGCCAGACTGAAACCACGCACGACTCCCTGTCGCTGCAGATGAGCGCCATGGATGATCTCATGACCAACCAGGGGACCACCCTGGTTGAGAAATTCGCACGCGATTCCAACACGCTGGGTGCCCTCATCACCCGTCACATCTCCGATTTCGACCGCACCGTGAAAACCTTCGGCGGCGACATCGTCGACCGTATGGGCCAGCGCAGCCAGGAACTCGCCGAAACCCTCAAGGTCTGCATCGGCACCTTCGAAACCCGTCTCAGCCTCAATGGCGGCGACATCGCCGCTGCCCTTGAAGAGCGGCTGAACCAGTTCGAATCCAAGATCGGCGAGCGCGTCGACAGTCTCGACAGCTCGCTCAACAGCCGCATCGTCGATTTCGACACCGCCATCGACAGCCATATCAAGAGCCTCGACGAACAGTTCAGTGGCCGGGTCGATACCATCACCCACTCCTTCGACACCCGCGCCCGATCGGTCACCGACACCATTGATGACCGCCTCAGCGCCCTCACCTCCTCGCTGACCGATGGCACCGCACAGGCCATTGAGGCAGTCGCCCAGCGCGTCCACTCCGCCACGGAGATGATCGAGGGGCGCAGCAGCCATTTCACCAACGCGGTCACCGCCCGCTTCCAGGAAATCCATCAGACCATCGAAACCAAGGTCGATTCGGTCGCCCATGACATCTCGACCCGCGTCGCCCAGTTCGAGGACATGCTCGGATCCCGGGTTGAAGCCGCGGCCAGCCGCCTTGAGAATTCCGGCCGTCAGGCCAGCAACGAACTAACCTCGCGGGCTGAAATCATCTCCAGCACCATCCGTTCGCATGTCCAGGACGCCGAAACCGCCCTCACCGATCTCGCAATCAACACCAGCGAGACCATCCAGAGCGGTGCCCGCGCCGCGCAGCAGGCGCTGCTCAACGTCTCCACCGACGTCAACACCCAGCTCAAGCTGGTGTCGACCGAGGTCGAGCACGCTTTGACCACGGTGGGCACAGGGGCGGCGAACTCCGTCATCTCCAGCGCCCGCGAGGCGCAGAACAACCTGATCTCGGCATCCAGCGAAGCCGCCAGCCAGATCAAGGCGCTCGGCACCTCCACTGCGGAAGCGATCACGACCAGCGCCCGCGACGCCCGCGCCACCCTGTCTTCAACCTCGGCGGACGTGACCGGCCAGATCCGTGAGCTCGAGCACGCCATCACCACCGCCAGCAACAGCGCCACCAATAATCTCCAGAACGCGGCAGCCACGGCCCAGAACGCCCTGGTCTCGGTCTCCGGCGAAGCCACATCGCGGGTCAAATCGACCTCGGCCGACGTGGAACGTCTGGTCCTGGCCGCCAGCGCAACGCTCGCCACCGCCATGACCTCGAAGGCCGGCGAGGTCGTCTCCTATGTCCAGCAGCAGACGGAGCTGCTGTCGAACCTGATCGATTCGCGGCGCGGATCGCTGGTCGACGCGCTCGGTGCCAAGACCCGCGAGCTGACCGGTGAAATCGACCGGGTGACATCGGACGCGCTCAAGACCATCGATATGCAGGGCCATACCTTCTCGCAGTCGATGACCAGCCGCGGCAACGACGTGGCGCAGACCATCCATGTGATCTGCGAATCCGCAACCGGCTCCATCACGCGTTCGCTCGCCGATCTCGAGCAGGCCTCGCGCTCGGCCATCGAGCAGTCGCGTCAGGTCTCGGTCGCAGCCGTCACCGAAATGCAGGAAACCAACACCATCCTGCGCACCGACACCGTCACCCTGTTCGAACGTCTGCGCGAAGGCAATATCCTGCTCCAGGAAGTGCTGACCGGCGCCCAGGACAATCTCAACTCGCTGGAACGCGCGCTGGTCACCCGGGTCGCCGACTTCGTCGCGGCGATGAATGACGCCAACACGCGAAACGGCGCCGCGACACAGACCCTGGAGCATCAGCTCGATATCTTCAATGACAAAACCGCACGCGCGCTCGAGGATCTCAGCCTGTTGTCGACCCAGTTCGACTCCCATGGCAAGATGCTGGTCGACGCTGCCGCCATGGTCGAACTCAGCAATCGCAATACCACCGCCTCGCTCGCCGAGCGCAAACAGGTGCTGGAATCACTCGTCAGCACCATCGACGTGCGCACCAGCGAACTGGCCGAGCGGCTGTCGCATTTCTCGGGCAAGCTCGAGGAATCACTGGCGGCTGCCGAACAGCGCGCCAATGACATCGCCCGCATGGTCGCCGAGACCGCCGGCTCCGGACAGGCCACCATCACCCGTCAATTCGAGGCCGTCCGTGCAGCTTCCGACGCCAAGCATCGCCAGACCATTGAGGCCATGCACGAGATCTACCGCGAGACCACCAGCGAAGCGGACGCCATGTTCAAACAGTCGGCGGAGAAATTCGGCAACCTCGTGCTCAGCATGAAGCAGATGGCGCTGGAGATGCACAACGAGCTCGAGGCCACGCGCAATGAGCTGCGCCGTGGCGTGCTCGAAATGCCCCAGGAGGCCGCCGAGAGCACAGCACAGATGCGCAAGGTCATCGTGGACCAGATCGAGGCATTGGCCGAACTCAACCGCATCGTCGCCCAGCACGGCCGAGGCATCGACGTGGTGGCATCCCGCAGCGAAGCTCCGGCAGCGGCGAACGCGCAGCGTGGCGCTGCCCGCGGCCGCGACGCCAACACCGCAACCGCGCTGCCCACGGCCGATCTCGGGATCGGCGGTGGGCCGCAGCAACGCCGCACCGAGCCACCGGTTGTACCCAACGCAGGCGAGCCGCCCCCGGGCGGCTGGTTGTCGGAACTTCTCAACCGTGCCGATGCCAATTCGGAAGATGATGAGATTCCGCTGAGCCCGCCGCACGCAGGCGCACGCGTCGGCAACAATCCGCTGGAGTCGCTGTCGCTCGACATCGGTCGGCTGATCGACCGCAACCACGCCGCCGAGATGTGGGAGCGCTATCGCCGCGGTGACAACAAGGCTCTCAACAAGAAGCTTTATACCCCTGCCGGGCAGAAAGCCTTCGACGAGGTGGCGCGCAAATACCGCAGCGACCGCAACTTCAAGCAGACCGTCGACCGCTACATCGCGGAATTCGAACGTCTGCTCGACGAGGTCGCAACCGAAACCCGCAATCCCCAGGAAATGCGCGCCCACCTGGTCTCGGAAACCGGCCTGGTCTACACCCTGCTGGCCCAGGCGGCCGGACGGCTCGGATAGCCCAAAGGGGGGCGCGAACGCGCGGCCCCCTTTCAAGGTGCCGCCTTCCAGGCTGGCGGCAGCTTGAAGCTCCTGGCCGATCTCGCAAGCCAGGCCGGACCCGATTGATCCTCAGACCCTGACACTCCTCCCTCAGAGCCCTTGCGTGGGGCTCTGCCATCCAGCCACACATCGCCCGGGCGGGCGGCTGGCCGCTTTTCTTTTCGCTGCAGCCGTGCCGACTTTGGACTGTATTCCTCTTCGCCGAAGACATGCCCCGAACGGATCGTGGCTGGTTGTCGCCTTTGCCCGCCAACCAGCGAAATTTGATCCTCAAGGGATGGAACCGGTTCTCCATTCCAACGGTTCCAAAAGAACAAAGAACGCGCTGCCAATCAAACCTGAAGGTTCCATTATTGTTTTTATAAATCCCCCTTTTTGTTCTTGCTCGACTACCCGCCATGTGCGAAAATTTTCCCAGGCGGCCATTTCTTCCCGGCTCGTTGGGCTGGGCTGGTTGGGAACAGATTGCACCGTCCAGACCCACCGCTGCGGCGCAACCATGTTGCAGAAATGCCGCGGCTTGTTAGACTTGTGACCGATTGCAGAAAGGCCTTTGACATGAGTGCTGATATCGAAAACGCAACGTTGAGGATGGTGTCCGACATGCGCGACGCGGTGACCGCCAGCCTGCTCGAGATGCACGGGTTGGCCGAAATGACGAACAACACCCTGAATGCTGGCCTGAGCGGGGTGAACACCCGCATCGACGCTTTTGCCAGGGGACTCGCTGGAACTCTCAACCAACTGCGCGACGAAGTCCATGTTACCAACGAACGCGTCGACCACCTGGCCGCAGCCGTTGGCGAAACCAACGAACGCGTCGACCACCTGGCCGCAGCCGTTGGCGAAACCAACGAACGCGTCGACCACCTGGCCGCAGCCGTTGGC
>WQYW01000248.1 GCA_009781045.1 Alphaproteobacteria bacterium | reverse complement strand
GATCGGCTTAGCCTCAGTCGCGGCCCCGCGACCTGCATGATCTGTCGAACCGCCGGATACGGACCCGTATGTCCGGTGGTGTGGGAGGGGTGGTCTCGCGAGAGACCCCCCTATCCCGATGTCAGGGCGTGGAGCGGGACGTGAAACAGGCCGTCGCCTGGTTCCGTAAGGCGGCAGAACAGGGCGACGCTGAAGGTCAATATGGTCTCGGCATGTGCTATTTCGTCGGAGCCGGCCTTGAACAGGACGATGCCCAGGCATTCCACTGGTATAGCAAGGCCGCTGAACAGGGTTTGGCCCGTGCCCAGAACAATCTTGGCGGTATGTACATCGATGGCCGTGGTGTTGCACGAGATCCTGAGCTGGCTGTCCAGTGGCTCGTCAAGGCGGCGGAGCAGGGGGATGTGAAGGCCCAGAACACTCTCGGCGCCATCTACAAAACTGGTAACGGCGTTGCCGGCGACGACCAGGAGGCCGTCTGCTGGTTTGGCGAAGCGGCCGGGCAGGGTTCTGGGCGCCGCGCGCTCGACATTGGGGTTCCTGCCGGCTGCAGCTTGCAGCCGCGGGGAACCTCGAGGTGCAGGCTGCCGCGCATTGCCAAGGGTGCGGTCAGCGATCCTCCTCGACGATCAATTCCGAAACGGCCGACAGCCGCATTGACCGGATCGGAATCGTCACGCCTGCATGGTCCTGGCGTGCGGCTGTCGAACCCGCTGTCGAAGGTTGCCCGGGACCGCTGCGGTACAGAGTACAGATGCTTCAGGTCAAAACGGACGTTGTGCATGGTGCATGCGCCTTTGGGTGTGCCCGGACTGCCAGCTCACAGATTTCGAATGACCGGTTCGGATGGCGACGACACCCTGCCAGCGGGTGGGCAGGTTCGATGTCGTCCTTACGTCAGGAAGTGGCGAGGGGGGCGATGTCAGGCTTGGAAGCAGTTCCTGGAATTGATTGCAACCGCAACACTAATCCGGCTCCGGACACCGTGCCGTCAGGATGTGGCGGCGGCGAAGTTCCGGTGAGGGCAACGTCTGTCGCGGAACAGCGAATTGTGGTCGTACCCAGGAACCAATCGACCGGTTTACGCGCGCGCATTCCGCGTGTTCAAATTATGACGTTAACCCTCACCGTACTCCCCCCCAAACATGTCTGTGCTCCCGCCGGAGGCAAGATTGATCCGCTTTCACAAGGTCCGAATTGTCATTGACAGCTTGTAGTCCTTATTGCGACACCGGCACGTTGGGCGGAGCAAACCTAACCGAACTGGCAGGGCAACCGTCAACGCCCCGCTCCCCATGATTCGCGGTTCATCCACAATGACCGCCTTCTATCCACATCTGATGCGCCGGTTCCCGTGCATTGGGGCCGGGATTTACACTGGCGTAAAATGGGGCAGGCGAAGCGAGCGAGACAGCAGGAGGAAATTGGAACTCGCAATGTTCGCTCCTCGCCGGGCACCGCTGCAGTGAGGGGACCTTTTGTCAACGTGCCTGTGCCGATCGTCGTGCAGTTGGGTAAGACTGAACACGGAACACAGGCGACGCAGGATCGGGCACCTTATCACTGGCAGCACGTGTCGTTGATGGCGGTCAGGAACGGCGGACAAATGGCTCCAGAACGAAGCGGGGAGGTAAAATGATACCGTTCGGCTGAGCCACCGGCCCGGGACTGCGAGTCGCGCCAGCGTTGATCAGGTGTCACGCAGCGAAGAGAATAACCAGAAACCACCACATGAAGGGGATGTTGTCTTCAGCAGTGGCGGCAGTTGCACACGCTCAAGGACCCGGTCGTTGCAGTGAGTGAGGCCGGAACCGATTGCCGTCAAAGTCATGCTGTTGCAAAACGAAAAGACCACTGCGCGACCTCTGGTCCCATGGTTGCCATCCAGGCGGTGACAAAGAGGTCCCGATTGCGGAAATTGCCCGCACGTTGATTTCGGTCAGGCGGGGCGCCATGACGGAGGCAGCCCGAACATGCGATCGAAACCGCCCGTCTTCTGCGTCTTCGCGTGTGCCTGGATGATATGGCGGGTCCTGTACGGAACTGGCGGAGAAGACCCGCCGGCCGGTTGATTTTGATTCCGAGGGGAGGTGTAGTTCTCAGGTCTCGCGCGGCGGCCGACCGGGGTGACATTTCCACAGGTGAACAGCTTGCGCGTTCTGTCTGCGGGAGAAAGTCCGGACTGTGACGACATGGAACAAATTCTGCGGTGTTGGCGGACCCTGAAGCGGTCCCTGATAGTGTCGACGGCCATTCTGCGATGAACACCGAACGCAGGAGCAGCGAAGATGCCGTTGAGCGTGCCTGTTTTTGTGGCGCAGGTGTTGGCGCGCTTGTGCCGCTGCCCGTCCAGTCAGCGCGCTCCTTCAAGAGGCGCCTTGGGACAACTGCCGCGCTCATACCAGCTCTTTGAGCGGTTTACGATCCTCACGACGGTCAACATAACCGGCACCTCGACAAGAACGCCGACGACCGGGGCGAGTGCCGCACCTGAATTGAAACCGAACAGGCTGATTGCGGCGGCGACGGCGAGTTCGAAGAAATTGCTGGAGCCGATCAGGGCCGAAGGTCCGGCCACACAATGCGGTTCGCCGACCAGCCGATTGAGCAGATAGGCGATTGCGGAATTGCAGTAGACCTGGATCAGGATCGGGACGGCAAGCAGAGCGATGACAAGGGGTTGAGCAAGAATCTGCTCGCCCTGAAAACCGAACAGAAGTACGAGGGTGGCAAGGAGGGCAACGAGTGAGATGGGCTGGATTTTCTGCAGGATCCGGGCAAGCACATCATCACCGCCAGCGTGCAGGGTTTGGCGGCGGAACGCCTGAGCTACGATCACGGGCACGACGATATAGAGACCAACCGATAGCACCAGGGTATCCCATGGCACCATGATGGCGGACAGCCCAAGGAGGAAGCCGACAATCGGGGTGAAAGCGAACACCATGATGGTGTCGTTGAGCGCAACCTGAGACAGCGTGAAGTGCGGCTCGCCTTTGATCAGATGCGACCAGACGAACACCATGGCGGTGCAGGGTGCGGCGGCAAGAAGGATCAGGCCGGCGATGTAGGACTGGATCTGCTCGGCCGGCAGCCATGGCCGGAACAGGTAACCGACGAACAGCCAGGCCAGCGCGGCCATCGAGAACGGCTTGATCGCCCAGTTGATGAACAGGGTGACGCCGATGCCGCGCCAATGCTCGCGCACCTTACCGAGTGCGGCGAAATCAACCTTCATCAGCATGGGAACGATCATCAGCCAGATCAGGACGGCGACCGGCAGATTGACCCTGGCGACCTCGGCGGCACCGACGGCGTGGAACAGCGCCGGCATGAGATGGCCGGCCGTTGTGCCGGCGACAATGCACAATCCGACCCAGATGGTGAGGTAGCGTTCGAAGGTGGACATTTGAGACTTTCTTGTCGCTACTGCTGCCGGCGAAATCGCCACCACGGGGGACTGCCGGTTTGTCCGGCAGTCCCCCGTGGTAGTGTCTCAGATCGAAGCCGTCCTGGCCGGGGGCCTCAGCTGCAGGGGCAGCAACATGAGGAGGGCTTGGTCGCACGGACAAAAGCGCTCATGAATTTCCCCGCGATCTGGTCGGCAATGGCGGCAAGCCCGGCGTGTTTTGCCTCGAGGAAATCGCGGGCATCTTCAGCGGTGTAAATGCGGGTGGGCTCAATGCCGATTCCGGCAAATCCGGCAGCGGCGAGGCGGGCGGCGTAATCGCTGTCTTCAAGCGCACCAGCGATGCAACCGGCCCAGAGTTGCATGTCGCCGCGCAGTTGTGCCGGCATCTCACCTCGGGTGACGATGTCCGAGACGGCGAAGCGCCCGCCCGGCTTGAGGACGCGGAAGACCTCGCGCAGGACCTGGTCCTTGTCGGCGGAGAGGTTGATGACGCAGTTGGAAATGACGACATCCACCGAGCGGTCCGGCAGCGGGATGTGCTCGATCTCGCCTTTGAGAAATTCGACATTGGTCACGCCGGCTTTGCGCTGGTTGTCACGTGCCAGCGCCAGCATTTCATCGGTCATGTCGAGTCCGTAGGCCTTGCCGGTCGGACCGACGCGACGGGCGGAGAGCAGCACGTCAATGCCCCCGCCCGAGCCGAGGTCCAGCACGGCTTCTCCAGGGGCAAGCTCGGCCAGGGCCGTGGGATTGCCGCAGCCCAGCGAAGCCAGCATGGCCTCGACCGGCAGGCCACTGGTCTCAGCAGCTTCGTAGAGATTCGAGGTGATCGGGTGCTGTGCCGCAGCGCCATTGGAGCTTCCGCAACAGCTTGACGGGCCACAGCAGGATGTCGTTTGAGCGGTCGCGCGTCTTGCGGCGTCGCTGTAGGTTCGGCGAACGGTCTCTTTTACGTCGGTGGTGGTCATGTCATGGTTCCTCTTCACTTGAAAATCACACGACCGATGTGATGCGGTTACCGTATTCGTCGACCACACGCATCCCGTCCTCCTTGACGAACTCGCCGCGCTGCGGCGGAAGCAGATCGAGCACTTTTTCGGAGGGTCGGCACAGCGCAGCCCCGATCGGGCTGACAACGATCGGGCGGTTGATCAGAATCGGGTGCGCCTGCATGGCATCGAGAATCGCGTCATCGCTCAGGCGGCTGTCGGCGAGGCCCAGCGTGACATAGGGCGCGCCTTTCTCGCGCAGCAAGGAACGAGCGGGCATGCCGATGCGGGCAAGGAGCTGTTCCAGCATGGACCGGCTGGGGGGCGTCTTGAGATATTCGATGACATGGGGCTCGATGCCAGCGTTGCGGATCATGCCGAGGGTGTTGCGGGATGTGGCACAGTTGGGGTTGTGGTAGAGGATGACGTCCATGTTGGGGTTCTGATTGTCGCGAGGCTCTGGACATGGTGATTCCTCATGCCGGTCGAACTCGTGGCGGTGTGGATCAGGCATGGGGTGTTGCTTTCGCGGGCTCGCAGCAGGACGACAGCAGAGCGATGGCGGGATTGCACAGCTCGGGATGTCCCTGACAGCAGTCATGCATGAGGAAGGCGATGAGGTCGGAGAGCACCGGGAAGGCGGCGCTGTAGATGATCGAACGCCCGTCACGGCGGGAGGCGACCAGACCCGCATGTTCGAGATGGCTCAAGTGAAAGGACATGCGCGAGGAAGACGCGCCGTCCATCGCCTTGGCGATCGCGCCAGCCGAAAGTCCGTCCGGTCCGGCGATCACCAGAAGGCGGACGATCCGCAGCCGCGTCTCTTGGGAAAGCGCGGCAAATGCGTTGAGAGCCTGGAATTCGTTCATGGCAGCGGATCAATTCAAGATCTCGATAGGCGTTGAGATGTTGAATTACCACAGTGCGGTGCAGTGTCAAGTGGGAAAGCGCGGCAAATGCGTTGAGAGCCTGGAATTCGTTCATGGCAGCGGATCAATTCAAGATCTCGATAGGCGTTGAGATGTTGAATTACCACAGTGCGGTGCAGTGTCAAGAGATGCAGGGAGGCGCACCAGGGTGATCGGGTGAAGGAGACATCAAAAGACGCGTGACAGGGGGGGGAATCCTCTGAATCGATTGGCCCACTGATTCGGCTGATCGAGGAACAACCATGACCCAGGATGCAAAGGTGGCGT
>WQYW01000247.1 GCA_009781045.1 Alphaproteobacteria bacterium | reverse complement strand
TGCAAAATACCTCACATCAAGGTCCTGCGATTAAGTCGATTTTTACCGGCCTCGATCATTGTCGCCATCAACCGGTTGCCTGGTCGCGCGTCGCCGGCGGCGGAGCCTCAGATCGAAATCATCGAATCAGCTCGCTTGGCGGGGCGTCTCCACAGGGAGCGCCCCGCTCAAAATCTGTAAAAACCCCTGCGTCAGGCGTGTTCGAAGACGTCTCCACATAAGCGATCGCTGTCGGTCTCCTTCGGGTCGCCATTTCCAGCAGATCCGTTAAACCGCGCACGCTGCTCTCCCCCCTCTCACAGCCGCCCCCATTCCAAGGTTCCCGTTTCCTCCTTTCCCATGCTGTGTCGCGCTTTCCCTGGAGACTGAACCACAGGGCGACGCTCGCCAAAGGATCATCGCAAACCCTCCTGCCGCGCCCGCCGCATCGCCCTCCATGATGCCCGCAGGCACACGCAATCCCCCGTCTGCATCGTTCCTCGCGCGCTTGTCGCCGCTCCTTCGCCCTGCCGTTGGTCCTGATCAACAACCGGCACACCGCAGCCCACCGCTGCTCGCGTACGCCCGCAGCCGTCCAACACCGACCCATCCACGTGCGAGCCTCTCCAGCCATGTCCGGTTTCAGTGCCGGTGGCGGCGGACCCGACAATGGAGTCGGGCCCGGTGCGATCGTGCAACATCCCGGATCATTTCTCCAAATCGCCTGCACTTCGACCCCCCACTACCGACTTCCGTGCAAAAGCGATTTCCGTGTGGCCGGGAACGGCTCCGACAATCCTCTTGCGTCATCGACTCGCGCCTTCCACGATACGCGAGGCAGACCGAAGGGAATTTTGGAATTCGAACGCAAGCCGCGCTGGAACACCCGGCGACTCGACAGCAGAGCTGCCGTCCTTTCCCTCCCGCACAACCCTCACGCAAAAAGGACAGGCCCCTGTCGCGCCGGCAATGCCGCGGCAGACCCTGGACCCCGGACCTCTCCCAAATTTCTTGAGATGAGAGCCCGATACTCCCCCATCCTGATTTCGGAACCCGGTTTTCGGATGCCCGTTCAACCCCCTCAAGAAGGACAGCCGCCGACGTGTCGCCACATTGCATCCAGCACGCCAGCCCTCGCGCGCACCCGCCCTCTTTTTGCCGTTTCTCCTTTTTGCCTGCCTGGCCGCTGATGGCCAGGAACCGAAAACACGATTCCCACGAAGCGCCTGCCGCCCCCGCGCCTCAACGTGCGTTTCATTTCTCCGGGGCCCGTCGCGCGCGGGGACGCGCGTCACCATCTCCCAACCCGATCGCCACAAGGTGGTTCTGCGCAAGCACGCACCGCCCTGTCGCATTTTAAGCATCTTCATCGCGCCGCTGCCTTGCAGTTTCAAAACAGGCCCCGGCGCGTCCCTCACATAGGCGCCGCGTCGTCTCCATTGTCGCTTCGTGGAAAGACGCAACACACACACACACGCGCGCGCGCGCGCGCGGGCACATCGCTTTCTTGCGACACGGCCACAAATGGCAGCAAGCCCGGCCTGCCGGCCGGGCTTGCTGCTCCGCGATCACACCTGTTTCAGTTCAGGGAGCCCGCGCTCAGTAACGCGCCACCACCGGGCCACCGAACTTATAGTTGAGCCGAACCAGACCCATATCGATGTCCTGGCTCATATGACCGACAACGTCCATCCAGGGAGCCGCGACGGTATAGTCTTTCCCGCCCAGGAAGATGTGGTCATACTCGACACCAATCGACCAGTTCGGGCTCAACGCATATTCGACACCGGCGCCAATCGTTCCACCCCAGCGGGTATCGTCGAGCGAGAGCGCAATTCCGTCCGGGTAGGCAAGCGTCTTTTTGGCTCGCGACACATCAATGCTGTTGTTCACGACCGCGGCGCCGCCCTTGACATAAAGGAGGACGCTGCCCAGCGAGTGGCCGATCTGGCCGGTGAAGAGCCCGAAGGAATCCGTCTTCGATGCCACCGTCCAGCGACCGGCGTTCCAAAGGCCCGCCAGCGGATCATGGCTGCCGCTGAAGTCCGCCCAGTTGCCCTGCGCCTCAACGCCCAACACCCAGCTTCCCAGCTGCCAGCGATAGCCGATCTGGCCACCAATGGTGCCGCCCGTGGCATCGTGACATCCCGCGTCCGGCAGGAACCCGGCCACCGAGAAACAGTTGTGCGACGAGCCCCCGCCACCATTCACACCAAGATAGAGGCCGCTCCAGTCGGTGACCGCTGCGATCACGATCGGCGGTGCCTTGCTATAGGTCTTGGTCGCCATGTCCGCAGCCATTGCCGGAGCAACCGCACTCACCGCAAACAGACTGACAGAAGCCAGCAACTGAACTCTTTTGACGCTCATACTTAAATCCCCATTACTCTTGCACGATTGCGGATGGCCGTTCCGGCCATCTTCCCCTGGATGCAATCTCTGGCTTGCAGATTTCCCTGTCGCCAGGATCGTCCCGTGCCCGCAACCTACAGGCATCGCGACCCGGCGCGGTATCGTGCGATCGGAGGACCAGAGACGAAAATGCGCCCTTCGACGGCCGTTTGCCGGGCCGGCGTTGCAACAACGTCACACAGTCGTGCCATGTACATCACACCACAGCAGAGAGTGCAGGATGGATTTGAGATTTGAGTAAGGTGGACCCTGGTCGGCATCACGCCCCTCTCAGAGTTCCGCGTCTTCCCGAACGCGCAACCAAACGAGCCGTAAGGGGTAAGTATCGCTCTTGCAGACTGGCGCGCGCGAAAGGCCCGACACCTCATCTGGCTGAGCCGAGCCGCGTGGTCTCTTCCCGGCTCCTGACCGAACTGCAGCCGCTGAGTCCTGCGGATGCGCTCTGGCTCGTGCGCTCCGCTTTCACCTCGCCGACGCGCGTTGGAGCAGGATCGGCGCACCCACATCCGGATCGGCTGTGCCCCAGCCTCTTTCCGCGTCACGCCACCGCGCGCCTCGTGCCGAAACCGATGGCGTCACGCCAGTCACGCGGGCAAAGAAGGAGGCGTTGCCGCCTGCGGCACCGGCGCGCCAATCGACATGTCGCACCTCGACCGCACCGCCAAACACGGCTTCCCGTTCCCATCTGTTTCCCGGCCACTCTTTCTGCGGCTGATCCATCCCTCACCGTCGCCCTTTTGCGTTCTCTCCGGGCGTGAGGCGCGCATTTTCACAGCTCACAGCAAGGTGGCACGACGTCGGTGCCCCCTGGCGTCGTTGCCAGCGCATGGCTGGCGCATCTTCCGCGCGTGGTCGCCGATGGTGTCTTCCAGCGCTCTTGACGGCTTACGCCTTGCCCGCAGCGGGAGGCTCGAAGGGCAGCACCGCGAAAAGCTTTGCCAGTGCGACCTGGGAGTTCACCCCGATCTTCTCGAAGCTGCGCCCCAGATGTGTCTTCACAGTGGTCAGCGACAGGCCCAGCGCCTCCGCGGCCTGGGGCGCCGAGCACCCGGCGCCGATCAGAACCGCAACCCGTGCCTCCGCCGGCGTCAGCCTGAAGATCCGCTCCACCATCGCGCTCGGTGCCGTGCTGCGCGACACCGGGTCAAACACCAGGAGCAGCAGGCAGGCATGGTCACGATCCTCCCCATCTGGCGACACCGGCTGCGGCAGCGGCACCGGCATCAGGACCAGTTCGGGTTTTTTCGACGGCCGCTTGATACGCAGCGGTGCCGCGCCGGCACCTCGACTTTCTGCGCCGGCGAGGCGTTCTCCGATCCATTCCGTCAACGCCGGTCCTTCCTGCGCCACGGAGGCAGTGAGTTGGCGGTTCTCGCAAGCCAATCCGTCGCCGGATTGCAGCAGCACTTCCGCCATGGGATTGGCATAGCGCACCGCTCCCTCTCCATCCAGCAGCACGGCAGCCTGCGAGGTCGCCTGCAGGATCGTCTCAATCTGCGGACTGTAATGCTCCATAGTCCCCTTCCTGTCCGAGACTGGCGCTTGCGAACAGACCCCCCACGATAACGAAACCGGGTCTGACAGGTGCAATGCCGGTGCCTCTGTTCAAGGGCCATCGTGAAGGGAGGAACAAGGCAGAATTGCGGAGAGAGGTCAAATTCCGCGACAGACAACAATTCTCAGCGTCGCCGCAAAAGAGCTTCCCACGCGATAATCGACTGGACGAAAACGCAGCCATGAAATAACCGCCGGCACCCTTAATCTGGAAATGCGCAAAGCCTGCTGCAATCTGTTATCTGTCTGGAAAAGGATCCCTTGTCGGATTTATCCGGATCAAAACCGGCAGGGCCGCCGCCCTGGTGACGCCGACATCCCGGCCTCCACCAGGGCACAGGGCTCCCCCTGAGATGCAGCCCGCCTTCTTTGCGGCAGCCCTCATCACCAGCTCCCGCATCCGCGCCGCTTCAGGCTTCAAGCCCGGCAGGGCTTGCGGCCTTGGGCGATCGCTTCGATCCAGCCCGCGCGCGCCCCACAAACTGGGTCGGTCCGCTCTGCGGGCGGCAGGCGCGCCACAGAGTGAACGCTCTCCCGGCAGTCCGTGGTGCGATTTCTGCGCCGGCTGTGCCTTGCAGACATGGGGTTTGTCTGATTATCGATAATCGAACATTCCAGCGGCCTCCCGGCCGAAAAAATGGCGCAGCGACCCTTTTTGTGTCAGCCAGAAAAACCTCGGACGAAAACTGAAAAGAAACGCCGGAGGTCGTTTTCCCTGATTCGCTAGACCAGCCGGAAGACCCTCACGACCCCCGTGTGCTCTCCATCTGGCGCGACGGCGCGAAGAGGCAAATCACACAGGGGCTGGTGCGTGCGCCATTGCGACACCACAGCCTGTGCCCGCCGCGACCAGACCGGCGTTTTCATCCCCGCGCGCCCCGCACAAAATGCGCAGGGCGCCTGTGGATCGCTGTGTGCAAACCGCCGCTCTTCCCGGCCGCGAGGCGCATTTTGACATCGCGCATCCTCTCGCCTGACGGTGCGGCCATCCTGCCTGCGCCCCCATCCCCCCGATCGGACGGGTCGGACCGGGAACCGGCCCGCCAGCCTGGCCCCCTTCTGGTGTCGCCATTTTCACTTCCCGGCGCTGTGCGTGATCGGCAGCATCGCAAGCTTGACCGCGCGCCGCCAACCCCGAGCGGTTCCCAACCCTGCCCAACCCTGCCGGTCACGGCCGGCCTTCCTTCCTTCACGGCCACGCCAATTGCGTGCGTTTGCGTTTGACAGCCGAATTCGAACCTGCCGCTTTGGAAAATCGCAAGAGCCTCCTGTCCCGCGACGCCGCGGCGCCCGCCGATCGGCAGGAATTTCGCAGGCGACGATTTCACACGGGCACGAGTCACCGCCACCAGGTGCCACGCGGCTCCCCTCCGCCTCGTTCCTCAACCCCCCCTCGATCCGCACCGGGATGCGCCCCGGCACGCTGAAGCTCGCAGGCAGCGCGGATCCCGCGACATACGTAATCAACAACGCAGAATGTGGCCTGATTTCGTGAGGCGACCTTCACGCCGCAAGGGCGCACGAATTTCGCCGGCGAAGAGCGTAAGCCCCCACGGACCTGCGGATCCCTGCGGATCGCTCACGGATTGACTTCGCACCCTGCATGCGTAACCTCCGTGGCCCGTGCCCCCACCTCTGTGGCTGACTGCTTTTGCCTTTTCCCGAGAGCCCGGGGTCGAG
>WQYW01000246.1 GCA_009781045.1 Alphaproteobacteria bacterium | reverse complement strand
GCGGTTAGGCGTGGATTGCGTAAGCTACAAATGAGGCCAGATTCCGTCCGCGCATTTTTCAGGCATAAGGATTGTAAGTACGCCGCAGCTTAAGGTCATCAATATTATGCACGGATTAGTATCATCGCCGACACGCAAGGGGACGATGGATTGGAGTGTGACGCCAGCCCCCATCCGCCGTGGCAGCGGCACCGGGGGCAGGAAACAGCCGCGGGCCGGGTTTCCGTCGGGGCCGGGCATCACCATGGGGAAAGACCTGCTGTCCCCGGCACCCGTGCACAGTGAAGGGGGCGGCATCGCCGTTTGCGGGTTCGCCTGTGTCCTGCAACAGGGGTGCCCGCAGAGCTTTGACGAGCTGGGCGGTGACGATGTCACATGATTCCTCGGTGCGGCCGATCCGTTGCCGGAGATGGTCGGGATCGACGGTCATGCGGGCCTGGCTGTTCGGGCGGTGCCAGGCACCGATCGCCTCGCACCTTAGGAGCCGTTGCGGAATAATCGCTCCAGAGTGGTCCAGCGAAGCGAGGAAAATCAAACACATCTGCTCCAGCAGCGATTCACTTATTTCCTCTCGGCTCCTTACGGGGCTGATCAGGGCTCCCACGCACGAGGCCAGGACAACGGGACAACAGCGAGGGAGGAACGGAGGAGGGGACGATGCCTGCGCGGGGTGAAAGCGGCGTTCGCGCAGCTGTGCCGGGGATTTCGAGAAAGGCGGTGCGCCGCCTGCACGGCGCTCCTGTTCCAGGTGGCACTGGTTTGCGGCAGGGTTCTTTGTGCCTGCAGCCGTCACATGGGAGCAGCTTGCGGGCGATGCGGTGGGCTTTCAGGAGGCGATCACCCGCATGGCGTCGCCCGCCGGTTCGAATCGGACGTCAAGCCCGCAGGATTGAGCCAGAAGCCTTGTATAATAGGGCTGAATGGCGTGGGCATCGGAGGCCGGGCTGCGTGCGCCGCTGAGCAGGTCGGCGACGGTTTGCGGCAGGCGGACGTTGACGCCGGAGGCGGTGACGCAGAAGCTCATGGTCTCGCCCTCGCCAAGCGGATCGACCGTCAGGGTGCCTCCACGCGGAATGCTGTGCTGGGCAACGATCAGCATGTTGAGCAGAAGCTTGACACGGTTCTTGGGCATCAGGAGCCGCGGCAGATTCCAGACGATGGCGCATTTGCCATCCTCGATGTGACCCCGCGCCATGACCCCGGCTTCGCCGAGGTCGATCTGTGCCCCCGATGAACCCGCAGCACCGAAAGCGAGGCGGCAGAACTGCAGCCGGGCAGAAGCTGTCCGGGCGCTTTTACGAATCAGATCGAAAGCAAATTCACGGTCTTCGGGCTTGAGGTTGTCATCCAGCATCTCAAGCCCATTGACGATGGCGCCGACGGGGCTGATGAGATCGTGGCACACCCGTGAGCACAAGAGGGCGGCAAGTTCCAGCATATCCGGAGCAGGGGAAGGAAATTCAGACATGATGACGGTGTTCCTGGAATGGCGAGCCGGAAGGGTGTGAACCGAATCACGCCGCGTGACGGGGGCTTTGCAACTTTACCATTGGCGCCGGGACCCAAGCCAGCTTGGGGAGCGCCGGCTCGCCGACACCAGGCCGCAAAAGACGGGATAAGGACGGGATTTGAGAGGCGGGACAGGACATGCAGCGGATCAATGCCGCAGAAGCGGCGCGCATGATGGAAGCGCTCACTGCCGTGGTGGTCGGCGCAGGTAAAGCGATCCTTGGGGTCAACCGGGCCGGGATGCAGGTCGACGGCAAATCCGACGGGTCTCCGGTGACCGAGGCCGACCTCGCAGCGGACCGCATCCTGACCATGGGGCTGAGGCAGACCGCACCTGATATCGCCATCGTTTCAGAAGAACAGGTGCAGGCGCTGCCCCCTCGCGACGGCAGCTATTTCCTGGTTGACCCCCTTGATGGCACCCGGGAATTCATAGCGGGCCGCGACGAATTCACCATCAATGTCGCGATCGTGAGTGCCGGAATAGCTGTGCTCGGCATCATCGCCGCGCCAGCGCTGGGATGGATCTGGCGCGGTATTCCCGGGCGGGGTGCCGAGCGGGCGCGGATCACCAACGGCACCATCGGTGCCGGGGAGGCGATTCGATGTCGCCCGATGCCGGGGTTCGGGAAGCCCTGGATTGCCGTGGTCAGCCGTTCCCATGGCGACGGCGAGCGCGAGGCCTTCATCACGCGCCGTCCAAATTCCGTCCGGCATGCACTGGGCTCTGCAGTAAAATTCTGCCGCATTGCTGAAGGCGGAGCCGACATCTATCCCCGCCTCGGGCCAACCTCGGAATGGGATATCGGTGCCGGATGCGCCATTGTTACCGCTGCAGGCGGTCGGGTAACCAGCCGGGAAGGCGGCGAAATCCGCTTCGGTGCCGGGGCGCCGGGATTCCTCGTTCCAGGATTCATTGCCTGGGGCGATCCGAGGGAAAGTCTTTCATCGGAATTTGGGATTTAATTTGATGTACTGCAAATACCTGGGAACTGTGCCATTTTAGACACATCTGGAACGGTTGATTTGGGGTGCAAATTCGCGCCAATAGTCCCATTGAGGCGTTTTTGCAGGGGTATGCCTGCGTTGCTGCCGTTGTGTGGTCATGGTTGCGGCTGATAACGAGTAAAGTTAAGGGCAGATTTGCCGCCCCCGGCCGGTAGAGTTCAGATTCTGGAAGCGAGCGAATGCGATATCATGGTTCGATTTTGAAACTTTCTTCACTCGCAGCGATCGTTCTTGCCGTTGCGGTGGGCTGGATGCCCGCTTTTGCACAGCCGGCGCCCGGATATTCTCAGCCAGGACCAACCACCTACGCGCCGGACGAACTGGTCGGTGCCGGACACCGGTTCTTCGGCAATGTGTCGCGCGGGCTTGCCCTGATCATCGAACGCGCTGTCAGCCAGTGGGGGCTGCCCAATGGCTATATTCTCGGCGAGGAAGGCTCCGGTGCCTTTGTCGCGGGTCTGCGCTATGGCGAGGGCGTGCTCTACACCAAGAATGCCGGCGACCTGCGGGTTTACTGGCAGGGCCCCTCGGTCGGGTTTGACTGGGGTGGCGACGGTGCCCGGACCATGACCCTGGTTTACAATCTCCCGGCCACCAGCGCGATTTATCAACGTTTTGTCGGCATTGATGGCTCCGCTTATATCATCGGGGGCTTCGGCATGACCGCGCTCACCGCCAATAATATTGTGTTGGTCCCGATTCGTTCCGGCATCGGATTGCGGTTGGGAGCCAATGTGGGTTATCTGAAATACACTCCGGATCCGACCTGGAATCCATTCTAGCAGGCGGTTGTTTTCAGGGCTTTTGAAGGTTGTGCAGCTGCGGAGGGGACGGCTGCTGGTGACAACGGGAATTGAGGAGGGGTCTGTGAGGCGCAGGCCCCTTTCGCTGCAGCAGAGAAACCAGGCCGTGAGCTGTGGCTCTGTTTTCGCCTCAAGGTTAGGAGTACCCCATGATCGAGCCGATCATGTATCTCGCGATCGGTTTTCTGCTGTCTGCCTTGTGTGGACTGGCGATCATGCCGCTTGTGCACAATCGTGCGGTGCGTCTGACCGTGCGCCGGATTGAGGCCACGACGCCGCTTTCCATGGCCGAAATTCAGGCGGACAAGGATCAGATGCGGGCGGAATTCGCCATGTCGGCGTGCCGCTTCGAGATGGGCCTGGATCAGCTCAGGAACAAAACCGCGGGCCAACTCGCCGAAATCGGCAAAAAGGGCGACATCATCAATCGCCTCCAGCTTGAGCTGGAGGAGCGGAGCCAAACCATCGCCGCTCTGGAGGCGCGCCTGCGGGCCGAGGAGAAGGCACGGGCGGAAGCAGCTGCCACTGTCGCATCCGCACTGCGTTTGAGTGAGACGCCGGAAACGGCGCAGCCGCTGGGGATGGAAGGATCGGCGAACGCCCTGCTGCGCGACCGCATCAACACGATCGCCTCGGCCGTGGCAAAGGTTGCGGTCCAGCTGGAGGGGCCGGACTCTCCGATTGAGACGCTGCTCAAGCAGGATTCGAGCGCAACCGTAGCCCCCCTGGCGGAGAGCGGTGGGAGCACGCTGGTGCAGCGCATCCGTGCTCTGCAAACCCCGGCCCCGGCCCCCGAAATATCACGGGAACCCGAGACAACGTCAACTTGACACCCTTGTGCCGCAACTCTAAATCGGCCCGGTGGCAGTGGTCTTTAGGGCCGGGCGCATAGCTCAGCGGGAGAGCGTTCCCTTCACACGGGAGAGGTCCAAGGTTCGATCCCTTGTGCGCCCACCACCTAAGATTTTGATATCATGAAGATTTGTCTGGCTGCTACAAAATCTCCAAACGGCAGACACAGGCAAACATAAGCGGAACATGGCGTCAGAAGCAGTGGAAAATCGTGAACTCGCTCCATCAATGTTGACGGTCTGTGTTTGAGGGGGAACGTTTCGGGGCGGGCAGCACGTCGCTGCGCTTTGCTTCCGCGATGGAACAGTTTCTCTTTGATGTGCGTCAAGTGAACCCCAACGTCTCCAGAGTCTCCAAGATCTCGCCAACCTTTGCGCGGTTTGCGCCGATGAACTGCTTGGCGACGGTTTCCACCGTGTAGGCGATTCCGGCTTTGCGGAAGACATACGCCTGATCGCGAACGGCCAGGGTTTGCTCCGGCAGGCTGGAAGGCCAGATGGCTTTCTTCAGCGGTGCCTTGACGGCTTTCTTGCCCTTGGCAGATTGTTCGTCGAGTTCGAGCGCAGTCTGCACCGCCTTGCGTTCCTTCCTGTCTTGGTATGCCGGACGCAGGTAGCGGATCGTGCCGGCTTCCTCTTCCTCCGCGCGTTTCGCATTCAGCTTGACGAGGCGGACGAGGATTTTCTCATCGGGCAGGTTGGCTGGCCAGCCGTAGGCATCGGCGACGGCGGCATCCAGTTCGTCATGTAATTGGCGCAGGATGGTGACGAGCCCGCCGTCGTGGATGGCCTTTTCCTTCGCGGTCAATTTTCGGCCTGCGCGCAGGGCTTCGTGGACGTTGTACATGTCGGTCATGGTCAGGTCCGGGTGCCTCTTCTGCCGGGCCTTGCGGTGCTTGTCGAGCTTCTCGCCGAGACCGCGGATGCGGGCTTGCTGCTCCGGTGTGGCGTCGGGGAAGGGGAAGGGATCGAAACAAGTCGTTTTGCTGTAAACCGGGTCATTCCCAACACCCATTCGACCGCCAGCGGCCAGCGCCCAACAAACATGGATGCGGCTGGAAAGGACGCCTAGGTGGTAAGCGTTAGCAGAGGCGATAGCAATGAGTTTATCGTCCGGAAGTATTTCCCCATTAAGAAAGACAAAGAAACGATGCTTGGCAACGTGCCCTGTCGCGATATAGCGAGACAGGCCTGCCAATGCGGAACGCAGCTCTGTATTTTTCCTTGCAAACAACCACCAATTCAGGCGTCTATATTCTTCGTTGTTCTGATCTCGTTCGGGTTTTACTCGTGTGTATATCCACTGATAAACTTCCGGGTATTTTCTCCGAACTTCCTCTGCAGACAACCCATCAAGGTCGATAACCATCACCCCGCGCGGTATGCCGGCTATGTCCTTGCCGTGTAATCGGTCAAAAAGTCGTGGGAATGGTGCCAGGCGGTCGCCGCCGGACAACCACCGCCTCCCGGGGTATGTTCGACATCAGGCCCAGCCTGTGCCCGCCCGGGAGACGGGAATTCTGTC
>WQYW01000245.1 GCA_009781045.1 Alphaproteobacteria bacterium | reverse complement strand
TCGATCGGCTTAGCCTCAGTCGCGGCCCCGCGACCTGCATGATCTGTCGAACCGCCGGATACGGACCCGTATGTCCGGTGGTGTGGGAGGGGTGGTCTCGCGAGAGACCCCCCTATCCCGATTCGGAGCGCATCGGCAGGTGTCACCACAACGGGCCGACGACCTGCAATTTCGATCGCAATTCGGAAGATCCGAAAACACGTATCCCGGCTTGTTCCGTGCTTGATGCTCAAACCAGGAGGAGCAGTCGCGCGGCGCAAACCGGGATGCGGGTAGCAGTCAGTTATTGGTACTAACAAGCATCACTTGCGAATGCAAACAAGCCTGCCGTCACGATTGGCAACGCTGCGATTGCAGGTCTGGCCCCAATCCATGCGGCTGAACAGCCACATTCCGGCCCTGTTCCGGCAGGTGCAGCTCAGGACGCGACCGTCAAACCAGCAGTTATCGCAAGTGTGAGCATAGGGGCCATTGGGCAGCTTCGGGAACTGTTGCGCTGAGGCTGCGGTGCATGACAGTGCAAGCATAGCCGTCAAAATAAGGAATTTCCGCACGCGTGGTCTCTCCAAATTCGGTTAAGGGGGGCTTTTAAGACCGACCTGAAAAGCTTGTCAAACGATTTATTTCGATGCCCGGATTGACGAATTTCGGTTTTGACGGGGTGTGAAAGTGCGGGAATTAGTCCGAAAGCGCGTAATCGTCGTGGATCGGATGCGCCCCGGCTGCAAGCCGGCAGGCGCAAGGGCGATCCGGGGAGCGGTATTATTTGTGGCTGCGATTTGAATGGAACGCGGGGGGAGGGGAACCCAGCGTTGTCGTGGCTGCAAACGGGGAGCACCGGGCCCCGCAGGCGTCGGGCTTGCCGGGGGGCCCGATCCGGTCCCGGATATTGCGCAGGTTCCCCACCGATTGGCGGGCGAGCGGGAACTTCTGTGCCGGAGCGGTGCGCACGGGAGGTGCGACCTCGCGAGCGGGAAAGGCGCGGGCGGGAACTGTCGTCGATAGCGGCCCTATGCAAAGGCCGGGGGGGGGGGCCTCCTGAGCCAGCGTTGACCAGGGGGCGCGAAATTTTCGCCCAGCGTGGCCCGCCACAGGCGTGAGCGGAGCTGTCGTCGAGGTTTTCGCTGCCGGATCGGCAGCTTCAGCCAGCTCTGTGCGGCCGGGTGGAATTCTCGGTTAGGGCATCGGGTGCAAAGGGCGGTTCCGTGCCAGCACTGCCGGTGTAATGGGCGATCGCGGACCGAATACGCGCGATGGCGTCCCGGCTGTCCTTCTGCCAGGTGCCGAAATACTGGAAGACGTGGATCATGTCGGGCCAGACGTCAAAGGTCATCTCGCAGCCCTGCTTCTCAAGGACGCGGACGAAATCGCGAATCGCGTCACAGAGGACCTCGCGCCCGCCGGCCTGGATATAGATGGGGGCGACGGCGCGGAAATCCTGGAACGGCAGGGCGAGGTCTTCTCTGGAATAGGCGGTGAAGTCGATCAGCCATTTGCCGAAAGTCTGCAGCATGTGACTCTGGAGGATGTCGTAGCGGTCGTTTGGAACCGGACCGGTTGCCGTCATGTCGACATCGGTTGCCGGCGAGAGCGCGACTGCCAGCGCCGGCTGTGGAAGTCCGGCCTGGCGCAACGACAGCAGTGTCAGCAGCGTCAGATGGCCGCCGGCGGAGTCGCCGATGACCACGATGTGGCGGGGATCGATGCCTTCGTCAAGCAGATAGCGGTAGGCGGAAAGCGCGTCATCGCGTTGCGCGGGATGGCGATGTTCGGGGGTCAGCCTGTAATCGGCGGCAAACAGTCTCGCGCCGAAGAGAGTGGCCAGGACACCGGCAAAACGGCGGCAACTTTCAGGATAAAAACTGTAGCCGCCGCCGTGCAGATAGAGCAGGGTGACATCGGAGGTCACTTTGCCAGGGGTGATCCATTGCCCGCGTGGCGCGGTTCCGGGAGACGCACCACACTGCACCTCGCAGTTGCCGGTGATCGGCGGATCAAGGCCGTCGAGGAATTTGCGGGCCTCACGGATGTCCGCGAAGGAAAACGCGTGATTGAGTTGGCGGCGAACGAACAGGATGCCGATTTCCATGCCGAGGGACCAGCTTGCAACCAGCGGCCCGTGGACCAGACGCCGCAGGACCGTTGTCGCCGTAACGGCGATCAGAGACAGGAAGCTGCGTGCGGCGTATCTGAGCGGGCGATGGATGAGGGTTCGAGGCATTGGGACATTTTCCGCATTATCTTGCTGAAGGTGCCGGATGCTGCGACAATACGCCTTGATCGGGGTGTTGGCACCAGCCTCCTCGATTGCCTGTTGTGGCTTCCACCGTCCACGGTGCCAGAGGTCACGAAATGGTGACATCCGCGTGGCGCAGCCGGCTTGCCTGTGCGTTGTGGCCTGGACCGGCCTGTTTTGGAGGCGGGATCGGCTGGTGACGCCGGCAGGGAGCGGAACCTGCGCGTCTCAGGTTTCAGGTGGCGTCAAGCGATTCCCGGTTGAGCGGGTCACGGCATTTTTGGCAGATGCCGGGGCGATACCGCCTTGGCGGCCGTGGTGGCGGTCTGTCTCCCTTGCCCGATATGCCGCTGTCGCCCCATGAGGATCTCAAGGGATAGAGGGGCAGGGGACGGCGCAAAGGGGCGCGATGACGGGCGGCTGCACAGCGGTCAGGATTTCTCAACGGCACACAGATGGTGGTCTCCTGTGAGGTCTTCCCCGGTTCGCGGCCTTGATGGCGACGACGTCGGGCGACCGCATCTCTGAGAAACACGGGACCCAGCGAACCCAGCCGCCGTGGTGATCCTGGAACGGCAGTCTGCCAGGGTCATCCGGAAATGCACCCGATCCGTGATCCGTAAGGGCCGATCTTTCCGGCAGTCTGTGCGGTCTGACCTCACGCACGTCATGTATGCGGGACGGGCGAGGCGAGAATCAACAACAGCAGAAAAAAGCTCACAGGGATTGCTATCGCGATCCCAATCAGCATGCCTTTGATGCCCGCGGTCGCCGTGTCGATGGCGTCAATTTTGTCTGAGAGCCTTTCGGTCTTCTCGTCGAGTCTGTCCGAGAGTCTTTCCGTTCTCTCGTCAAGTCGCACCGACAGCCTTTCGACGCCGCGCGTGAGTGTTGCTGTGCGTTCGTCCAGTATGCCGAGTTCCATGGGGGCAATCCTCGTGTCTGTGTCCGGTGAGATATCAATCATCAATCAATCGCTTCTGTTTCTGCCGGCGAGGCGTTCAGCAATTCCTCTGCTCTTTCAACCGCCATAAGCGTCCTCATTGGAGCATTGTCCCCCAGTATCGGTCGATACCAGGCATTTGCTTGTGAACGGCATTTTCTCCGCCTGTGAAACCATCAACTGGGAAACCAGATAAGCGCCATTTGCTGCGAGTGTGTTGAGTCAGACTGTCTCATCCGACTCGAAAAGGCTGAGGACCATGCCACCAGCTCTCCATGGTCCACTGAGGGGCATTCGGAGCCTGGAATGGCTGGCTGCCGGATCCTCAGGAAATGCACCAGATCAGTGGGGTGTGGTCCTTTCGATGGATGACTGCTCGACAGACGCCTTGTGCACCCCGATCCCAAGCACTTCCGTGATGCGCGGGCCGAGCAGTGCCCACGAGGCGCTAATGACTAAGGGTATTGCTATTCCGAATGCTACAATAAGGAGCTTGGTCGAGGAGATCATTGTTTCGATGGAGGTAACTCGGTTGGAGAGTTCCTTGTGACTCGCGCCAATCTTTTCAGAGAGTTCCTTGTGATTTGCGTCAACCTTTTCAGAGAGTTTGTCAACTCTGCCAGAGATGCTGTCGACGGTCTTGGTGAGGTTTTCCGTGCGCTCGCCCAGCTTGCTGAGTTGCATGAAGATCGTGGTCTCCGTAGACAAGGGGCGATCGGGCACCTCTGCCTGGCCCGGGGTGGGACCTGGGATCTCCTGCACTTTCTTTGCCGACATATACGCCTCCACCAGCAATTGCACCTCTCAAGATACTCCAGGATCACCTGGCCCGCCAACTACGCCGTGGGCCGGGCGATCGAAAATGCACCAGGTGCCCACGATCGATGCCGCTGCCATCCATTAATCTGCCGGTCAGGCAGACTGCCGGGAACCTTAAGAGATCGTCCAGGACGTAAGCGTTTTCAGGTCTGGTTTCCTGGACGAAGAGCCTTGATCCCCTGCGGAAGGCGCGTCGTGGTCGTCAGGGCTGGTGACGAGGTCGACAGCCGAGAGCGATAATTACGAATCATAGTGATTTAAACGGGCCGTGGCAAGCAGGTTCAGGCAGATGCTGCGCACAAAAGGCGGATCGAAGCGTTGTCGATCCGGTTCCATCGGGCGGGAACGGTAGCAGGCACGGTGCCGAAATGACACCACCTGTTCATGTTGGAGACAATGAGTACAACTATGCCGGTTTGGAATCGGATCGATTGCGCTATTTTGATGTCATTTATTCCTGTTTCATGCGCCGGATCATTCCCGAGCCCTGTGCCAGGGAACCTGCAGTGTGATCCGTGGAGCCCATATGGAACCTCGCAGTGAGGGGTGATTCCGACCACCGTAAGCCGCCTGTTCGGCACATCAGGGGCAGAAGCGCTCGAAGCGCGCTGAAGGTGCGTTTGCTCGAGAAAATCGCCCAGTCGTTGCAGTGAGGACTGGCGAACATTGGAGAACATAGCCGGTTCCACGGTGGCGGCGTTTGCGCATCGGTGGATTGTCGGCACGTCTGGCCGGTGACGCGTGTGTGGTTGCGCCGGGTGTTGACAGAGGGCGGGTTCCTTGTCCGCAGAGCCCGCTTCGGTTAGGGGATGGGTAAACGGGGATCGACGCATGAGTCGGAGCAGGACGGGGACAGGGGCGAGAGCGGGTGCCGGGAGAGGCACTGCGGCAGGCAAAAAGGTCGGTACAGGAAGATCTGACATCTGACCTTCGGTCGGGAACGCGCTCTGCTTGAGGCCGGGGTGTGGCCGGAGGCAGGCTGTGACGAGGCCGGCCGTGGACCGCTGGCGGGGCCGGTGGTTGCCGCCTCTGTCATTCTCGATCCCGATCGCATTCCCCAGGGGATCAATGACTCGAAACGACTGACGGCACTGCAGCGGGAGCGGCTGCTCGATGCTATCTGCGAGAGCGCTGCGGTGGCGGTGGCGCCGCTGGCGCGCATCGATCGTGACAACATCCTGCAGGCTTCGCTGTGGGCGCTCCAGCGAGCGGTTCAAGGGCTTGCGGTGAAACCGGGCCATGTCTTTGTCGATGGCCGTGACCGGCTCAAAGTGGATTGTCCCTGTGAGGCGGTGATCGGTGGCGATGGCCTCGTGTTGTCGATCGCGGCGGTCTCGATTATTGCCAAGGTGACGCGCGACCGTCGGATGTGAGCCCTGGCTGCCAGGAATATCCGGATTATGGCTTCGAGCGTCACAAGGGTTATGGCGTGGCAAGCCATTTTGAAGCGCTGCGTCGCTTCGGGCCAACGCTACACCACCGCAACTCCTTCGCTCCGGTGGCGGCCGCCCGGGTTCTGTTTTCGGAGTGGCGTTGAGCCGGTCTGGCGCGCGCGCAAGCTTCTGGTTGCGCTTACGGAAATACGCGACCTCCGGTGTGCCGATCCTCAAGAGCGCCTGATTCGTCCAGGTTCAGACAACCGGCCAGGGTCCTGTTCGCCCTGGGCGGTCCCAGGTCGATTAAATGTAAGCGGCAAAGATGAACCGTCTGGCTCAATCCGCCGTAACCCCGGCGGTCTCTGGCGAGGGATCTATCCAACGCTCCTGGTACCGCCGTTCCTGCAAGGCCGCCCGGACTGCACGTG
>WQYW01000244.1 GCA_009781045.1 Alphaproteobacteria bacterium | reverse complement strand
TCGATTTTCGCACATGCATGATTCTTTTCCTCCAACACTGAACTGTGTCAATTGAGTAACTATGTTGCTATCATGCAACTTTTTTGGCAAAAAGCGATTCGATGTGACCGGGAACAGCTCTAATTGGAATGCTCCGGATTCCGGGTAGTGATATGTTCAGGTCTGATGAAGTCGTCGTGCGGGAGGCCTATGCGCGACGGGGAGAGGCGATTGCATGCCGAGACAGGTCTGCTCCCGCCCCGATATAGCGTGGATCGGACAAAAATGTGCAGGATGTAGGGAATGAAACTTTTCACGATTGGATTCACAAAATCGTCTGCTGCATCGTTCTTCACAAGGCTGTCGCGTGCACATGTCAAGAAGCTGGTTGATGTCCGCTTGAATAATGTCTCACAGCTTGCAGGGTTTGCGAAGAAGGAAGATCTTCGTTACTTCGCGGCCTCGATCGTCGGCATCGGCTATGAGCACATGTCGGAATTGGCACCGACGCAAGGTATTCTTGACCAATACAAGAAGGAGAAGGGAACCTGGAGCGCGTACGCGGAGAGGTTCCTGGACCTGATGGCGCGACGCAGGATCGAGGATTTTGACCGTTCACGGCTTGACGGCGGCTGTTTGCTGTGCAGCGAGGACAAGCCCCATCACTGCCACAGACGCCTTGTGGCTGAATATCTTCAGGAAAAATGGGGCGATGTGGAGATCGAGCATCTTTGAGGGATACCGGTCCCGGCGGCTGGCCACTGGGCGGTGATCGGTCAAGAGGACCATTCTGGCAGCGCGGGTCCAGGCTGTCGCACTGCCTCAATCCACCGTCCACCGCAATGTTCTGTGCGATCCAACGCCGTGTGATCCAACCTCGTGCAGACCATGGGGGCTTTGCGGACAGGGATATTGTTTTGCTTGCAGGGATGGCCTCCTGAAGCAGTTCCGATGCTTTCAGGAGGTAAGAAACCGGAGCGGTCTTTATCCTGACCATCTGCTTCGACGAGGGGCGCGCACGAGCGCGGCCCCGAACCGGCGTTTTCTGCGGGAATCCTGATGGCCCTGCGAACTGGGGGCGGCGCGGGTCTGTCGTGCCCGGGCTTCGGGCCGTAGGGCTGCACCCGGGTGGGGTGGGTTCACAGGATCATGGCGTCAATGCGGCGCAAGGTGGGCAGTATCGTGAACTTCCCTGCAATTGTGCCGCGCGGCGACTCCAGCTGGTGGTGGGGCGCGATGTTCAACTCCCGGGTGAGGCCGGAGTTGAGGAATCACGGGAGGCACCTTGAGGGGGACGCGCGCGGTATCGGCGACACGTAAGGAGCTGCCCGAACGGTGCCGGAATGATTTTTGCGCCGATGGAAGAGCGCCTTGCAACTTCGGTTTCCCCTCAAAGAATCGCGACCAGGCGTGGCAGTTAAGAGCAGATCCCATGGGGGAACGCTGCAGGCTTCGCACAGGGGTTGTTCCAGATAACCCTGATGTCGCGAAACGTTCAACGAAATCAAAGCTCGCGGATTGTACTCCGAAAAGGCGAAAGGCAGGTTGGAGAGGAGGAACGAGGGTCCGTGTGCTGCTTTGACGCGAAAGCCGCAGACAAGGGCGATGCCGCGGAACGGGACAGTACACGGAAGTGTTATTGCATTATTGACAAAGGAGAGGTTTCCGCGTGACATAACGCCACGCGCGGGTTTCCTGAGTTGAGAAAAGCGAATGATAACAGCGTATGAAGCATGGAGTGAGGCGCGGGGCGCCGAAATTATCGCGGCGCACAAAGGGGGAGACGGGGCGACATTGCCGATCCTGCAGGCGTTGCAGCAGGCCTTCGGTCATGTGCCGGAAGGCGCGGTTGCCATGGTCGCGGCGGCACTGAATCTGTCGGTTGCGGACGTCCTTGGAGTCATCACCTTCTATCATGACCTGCGCGAGACGCCGCCGGGTCGGCATGTGCTGAAACTCTGTCGTGCCGAAGCCTGCCAGGCGGTGGGCGGAGATGCGCTCGCCGCGCAGGTCGAGGCGGCGCTGGGGGTCGGGGTCGGACAGACCACGGCCGATCAGCGGGTGAGTGTGGAGGCGGTCTATTGTCTCGGCCTTTGTGCCTGTGCGCCGTCGGCAATGTTTGATGGCCGCCTGGTCGGACGGCTTGATGAGCAGCGTGTCGCGGCTCTGGTGGCGGAGGCGGGGCGATGAAAATGCAGATTTTTGTGCCGCGTGACGCCGGCGCGATCGCCGTTGGTGCCGATGAAGTCGCAGCTGCCATCGAACAGGCGGCAGCGAAAGCCGGGATTGGCGTCGAGATCGTCCGGACGGGGTCGCGCGGGCTCTATTGGCTGGAACCCATGGTCGAGGTCGCGACGCCGACCGGGCGCCAGGCTTTCGGCCCGGTCAGTGCTGTGGACGCGCCCTCGGTTTTCGAGGCGATGGTGGCCGACGGTCCGCATGGTCTGCGGCTCGGTCTGGTGGAGGCGATTCCCTGGCTCAAGCGCCAGACCCGGCTGACATTCGCACGCTGTGGCGTGGTCGATCCGCGGTCGCTTGAGAGCTATCGCGCCCATGGCGGCACAAGGGGCCTGGAACGGGCGCTGGCGTTTTCGCCGGAAGATATTCTCACTGCGGTCACTTCATCGGGGCTGCGCGGCCGCGGCGGGGCCGGCTTCCCCACCGGCATCAAGTGGCGCACGGTGGCCGGATGCGCCGGCGACAAATACATCGTCTGCAACGCTGACGAGGGTGACAGCGGCAGTTTCGCCGACCGCATGATCATGGAAGGGGACCCCTTCGTGGTCATCGAGGGCATGACCATTGCCGCGATCGCAGTCGGTGCCACGAAGGGCTATATCTATATCCGCAGCGAGTATCCGCACGCCATTGCGGCGATGACCGCGGCGGTCGTGGCGGCCCGCCGCAATGGCCTGCTCGGGGCGCATATCCAGGGCTCGCTCCACAGCTTCGACATCGAGATCCGCGTCGGTGCGGGGTCCTATGTCTGCGGCGAGGAGACGGCGCTGCTCGAAAGCATCGAGGGCCGGCGCGGCGTGGTGCGGGCCAAGCCGCCTCTGCCGGCCCATCAGGGCCTGTTCGGCCGGCCGACCGTGGTCAACAACGTGCTGTCCTTTGCCGCGGTTCCCTTCATCCTGGCCGAAGGCGCACAGGCCTATGCTGATTTCGGGATGGGGCGCTCGCGCGGCACCATGCCGATCCAGCTCGGCGGCAACGTCAGATATGGCGGCCTGTTCGAGACCGCCTTCGGCATAAGCTTAGGCGAACTGGTGAACGACATCGGGGGCGGCACACGAAGCGGCCGCGCGGTGCGGGCGGTCCAGGTCGGCGGCCCGCTGGGGGCCTATTTCCCGCCCGCTCTGTTCGATACGCCGTTCGATTATGAGGCTTTTGCCGCCCGCGACGGCCTGATCGGCCATGGCGGTGTGGTGGTGTTCGATGATGGCGTCAACATGGCGCGCCAGGCACGCTTCGCGTTTGCCTTCTGCGCCGGCGAATCCTGCGGCAAATGCACACCGTGCCGGATCGGTGCGGTCCGTGGGCTGGAAACCATTGACCGGATCCTGGCGGGCAGGGAGGTCGCGGCGAATTTCGCGCTGATCGAAGATCTCTGCGAAACCATGGCGCTTGGATCGTTATGTGCGCTCGGTGGCTTCACACCCTATCCGGTACGAAGCGCGCTGAAATATTTCAGGGATGATTTCGGTCCCCCGCAGGCCGCGGAATAGAGGAGCCGTACCATGTCGTTCATTGTGGAAACCGATTTCGGCACCCCTCAGAGCCAGTCCGAAACCATGGTCAGCCTGACCATCGACGGCAGGAACGTTACCGTGCCTGCCGGCACCTCAATCATGGCTGCGGCGTATGCAGCCGGCACTGCGATGCCCAAACTCTGCGCCACCGACAGTCTGGACGCCTATGGCTCCTGCCGTCTCTGTCTGGTCGAGATCGAGGGCCGTCCCGGGACGCCGGCGTCCTGCACCACGCCGGTGGTGGATGGTCTCGTGGTTCACACCCAGAGCCCGCGCCTGGCGCGGCTGCGTCGCAGTGTGATGGAACTGACGCTGTCCGATCACCCCCAGGACTGTCTGACCTGCGCCGCCAATGGCGACTGCGAGCTGCAGGATATGGCCGGAGCGGTGGGACTGCGCGAGGTCCGTTATGGCACAGACGGTGCCGGTCATGTCGCAGAGCGCTCGGGTGACACTGTCAATGCGCGCTGGCGGCCGAAAGATGAGTCGAATCCCTATTTCACCTATGATCCGGCCAAATGCATCGTCTGCGCGCGCTGTGTGCGTGCCTGCGCCGATGTCCAGGGCAGCTTCGCTCTGACCCTGGCCGGCCGTGGCTTCGACAGCCGCGTGGTGAGCGCGGGCACCAGCTTCCTCGACTCCGAATGTGTGTCCTGCGGCGCCTGTGTGCAGGCCTGCCCAACCGCATCGCTAATCGAGAAGTCGGTGATCGAAAAGGGCCAGGCGGCTCATTCCGTGGTCACGACCTGCGCCTATTGCGGCGTTGGCTGCACCTTCAAGGTGGAGATGCGCGGCGAGGACGTGGTGCGCATGGTGCCCTGGAAGGATGGCAAGGCCAATCACGGCCATTCCTGCGTCAAGGGGCGGTTTGCCTGGGGCTATGCCACCCATCGCGAGCGCATCCTGACCCCGATGGTGCGCGAGCGCACCGATCAGCCCTGGCGGCCGGTGTCGTGGGAGGAGGCCCTCGCCTTCGCTGCGACCAGATTCAAAGCCATCCAGGAACGCTATGGCAGGGATGCCATCGGCGGCATCACCTCGTCGCGCTGCACCAATGAAGAGACCTATCTGGTGCAGAAGCTGATGCGCACCGCCTTCGGCAACAACAATGTCGATAATTGCGCGCGCGTCTGTCATTCGCCGACCGGCTATGGGCTGTCGGCGACTTTCGGGACTTCGGCGGGTACCCAGGATTTCGACTCGATCCGGGATGCCGATGTCATCCTGGTGATCGGCTCTAACCCGTCGGCGGCGCATCCGGTGGTGGCATCGCGCATCAAGCAGCGGGTGCGGCAGGGCGCCAAACTCATCGTGATTGATCCCAGGCGCACCGAACTGGTGAAGAGCCCGCATATCGAGGCACTGCATCTGCCGCTGCGGCCGGGAACCAATGTCGCGGTGCTGACGGCGCTGGCCCATGTCATCGTCACCGAAGGTCTGGTCAACAGCGCATTCGTGAGCGAACGCTGCGAAGCGGAGTCTTTCGCGGACTGGGCCGCCCATGTCGCTGCGCCCGGCAACTCACCGGAGGCCACCGCAGCGGTGACTGGCGTCGAGCCGGCCGTGCTGCGCGCCGCGGCCCGGCTCTATGCCACCGGCGGAAACGGCATCATCTATTACGGGCTGGGTGTCACCGAGCACAGCCAGGGCTCGACCGGGGTGATGGCGATCGCCAATCTCGCCATGGTGACCGGCAATATCGGCAGGTCGGGTGTCGGTGTGAACCCGCTGCGCGGGCAGAACAATGTCCAGGGCTCCTGCGACATGGGGGCGTTCCCGCATGACCTGCCGGGCTACCGTCATATTGCCACCACTGCGGTGCGCGAACAGTTTGAGGCGCGCTGGCAGGTGAAACTCAGCCCTGAGCCGGGACTGCGGATCTCCAACATGTTCGATGCCGCGGTCGCGGGCAGCTTCAAGGGCCTCTATGTCCAGGGAGAGGACATCCTGCAGTCGGATCCCGACACCACCCATGTCGCAGCGGCGCTTTCGGCAATGGACTGTGTGGTGGTCCATGACCTGTTCCTCAACGAGACGTCGAACTATGCCCATGTCTTCCTGCCGGGCTCGACCTTCCTGGAAAAGGACGGCACCTTCACCAATGGCGAGCGCCGCATC
>WQYW01000243.1 GCA_009781045.1 Alphaproteobacteria bacterium | reverse complement strand
CGCCGCGCATCGGAGCGCATCGGTAGCGAAATCGCCGCGGCAATGGGCGAAGCGCCGCCCTCCCCTGACGATAAGGTTCTCCCCATGGCGAGGACGCGATCATGACAACAACAGGCAAAAAAAACCAAGCGCGCCAAAACAACAAATGGCGCCAACACAACGCAGGCAGTAAGCCGGTTCTTCTACCACGACGACAACCTGGACCGCCGTTCGATCAACGGCCGGCTGTCGCCCGAGGAAGCGCTTGCACAGGCGCAGGCCTTCGCGCGGGAGCAACACGCGATTGCCAACAACAGCAGGGGCAGCGAATGAGGAATCCACGCAAGCACGCCACCATGATCCTCGCCGCGGTCGCATGGGGCGGCCCTGGCCACGGTACCGGCATAAGCCGCCGACCCTTGTCTGCGGAGCCTCGGTAATCGATGGCGACACACTCGAAATCCACGGCGCCCACATTCGGCTTGCCGGGATCGCCGCGCCCGAGAGCAGCCAGCTGTGGCGCGGTGCAGACAGTAAGGCATACCGGTGCGGCCACCGGGCGGCGCTGGCGCTTTCGACTGGATACTGGATCGCCCAGCGGCCGGTGACGTGCACGCCTACCGGGACCGATCGCTCCGGGCGCACGGTCGCGACCTGCGCCGTTGCCGGCGCCGACATGGGCGCGTGGTTGGTCGCACAGGGGCTTGCGCTCGACTGGCCCCGATATTCCCATGGCCGATATTCGGCGAACCAGCGGGCCGCAGCGGCGGCCCAGCGGGGCATTCACGCTGGGTCGTTCGTCAATCCATCGGATTATCGGCGGTGCATGAAAGTCCGCGGCGCGCGGGCGGCGACGTGCTCGGATGAGGCGCATTGAAATGCAGTTTTCCCTGCACCACATCTATGGTCGAACCCGAGTACGCGGCTGCACCTGAATGTTGGGCAGGATTTGATCATACAGTTCGACAGCACCTGGCATTTCGAGCGAAATTGCAAACCCGAAAGAAATTGCCTCATCGATCGGCAACCCTTGATCTCGCTCTCGCTGAATCTGGACAGGAATTGTCGCGCCACCTCCCCCAATCCGCGCGTCATGACAACGGCGGTGAATAATTGTGCCGCTTTCCGACTGACTGTTCGTTGGCTGTCCTGTGAGCGTATCAACACCAGCAATTTCCAAAACGTCAGCCTGCAATGACGGAATTCGCAGCTTGACTGCTCGATAGGCAAGATTGCCTGGGCGTGTCGGAGCAAACCAAGCAAGCGTCGCCCTGACCTCTCGCGGGTTGGCATTACTTCCGAAGATGGCTGGAATCGGTACGTCGAACGTCGCCGATCCTTCGGGGCCGATCGCGCCAGTAGCCCACATCGTCGCCCGATCCACGGCGCAGGCGATTGCGTCATCCGGATCAACGAAACCATAACCAAGATAACGGCAAACTTCGCGACGCCAATGTTCGTGATTCAACTTTTCGTCTGGATCAATGACAGATCGGATGAACGTTCCTGAACCACGCCAAGAAGCTGAGTGGACAAGAAGAGCTTTCAGCAAACAGGCGCGTTCCGCGAGCGGCATTCGTGCGATCAACTCTGGATAGGTGTCCTCCAAGGCATCGAAAATGCGATGCGCGGAATGGGTTGCCAGGGCGGTCGCAGCACTGGTGCCCATGGTGAAGTGCAGGCCCATTGCACCATTCTCGGTCGGGGCGACAACCTTTAGCCCCCAGAAGCGGCTCGGATGAGGGTGGCTCAAGAGGACCGGCGGCGTCGCGACAGGGGCAAGACGCGCCGGCTGCCGGCCGCCGGCGAACAGTGCTTCAGGCTTGGTGCTGCGGCGGAGGCCGAGTCCAAGGCGAGAGGACACATTCGGCATCTCTTGACCATCATAGGGAACGAATGGGCTTCTGCCGCGAAACGTTTCGGTTGACGAATCGCGATGCCAGGCACCGATTGTCAAAGCGTTGAGACTATCGCCGGGCGCAAGCAGTCGCCGGTTCGCCTTCATTGCATCAACAGCTCTAAGAACTGCTTCTGCGCGTTCGGTCGCCGATACGGCTTCGAAGGCTGCAGCGTCTGCAAATTGCACCATTGAGACCCCGTCGGTTGCGTTACCTGCACTCACGAGAAAGAGGATTCCGTAGGTGAAAGCCAGATAGTCCAAGGCACGCGCCCAAGTCGATATATTTCCCGCGAACGGCCTGGTGCGGTCGCCCAGCGACAGGTTGACAACTATCACCTCTTTGCCGTCGCTCGCACGCATACGCATGACGGCCTCGACTATGACGTCAACAATGAGTCGGTTGTTGTCAAAAACTTCATCGCCCCAACTTGGGGCGTACATCACGGGCCTGAAGTAGACGCGGCGCCTGATCGGAGTTGGTGAATCGTTTAGATCGCCATGCAATACGATTGATGCCATCGCAGTGCCATGCACGCGTGGGCCCACTGCTCTTGCTTCGAGATTGACGGAATCGTCGATTCTCAGTCGTCCATCCAGGAGAGGATGAGCCTGCATTGGAACGGCATCAAAGATTGCTGCAATTGGTTCGTCCAGCCGGGCATCGGGTCTTACCACATCGACCGGCGTTCGTTCCGCGACCTCGATCGGTGTCCCCACGCTCTGAGGAACGATCAAGGCCACCGGGTCCGCACCTGCGAGCGATGTGGGGTCGAGGTCAGCGATGCGGCGAATTTCTGTTGTCGGGACGTCCGCCAATACCGCGTGGTAAGCAAATTCTGGTCGCTGGGATCGATCGATGACGGCGCCGCCGATGGTGGCTATGTAGTCGGCGACGTCAGCTTCTGCGACATGTCGGGAATCAGTACTTGGGCGAAACACGAATTCAATCTCAATACGGACTGCCTCGTTATCAGGCGCGCCGTCAACCCTGTCGTGGAAATATTCGCGGTTGACCAGAGAAACGCGATCCGCTGGTCCCCAAGGACGCACGTCTCGAAGTTGGGCAAACAAATGCCTCCAAGGTCCATAATTCCTCGGTACTGTTCCGGTCTGTTGCCATCCCTTCCAGAGCGAAACGATTTCTTTAAGCGCATCGAGCTGTGGAACAAGCAGATAGAATTCCGGATTGGTATCGAATTCGTCGGGCGTCAATTCTTCCTCGCCTGCGAACTCCAATCCTGCGATACGCGAAACAGCCTTGGCGAAATCTTGAACCGAACCGGTTACCTCGAACACCAAGAGGCGTTCCGGCGCCAGGGAATTCGCGTCAGCGCGCAGTTCTAATTCTGCATCCGGTCGATCGAGGACTGTCTGCAGGTGCCTAAATACAGGACCGTGCGCACGGTCTTGTGCGAGGCGATCAAAGGTCCGTGCTGGTTTTCCGCCGCCGCCGGGAGTTCGTCGCCTTCCGGTATCTCGTGGTGGATTCAAGCGTAGGAGAGGTTTCTCCGGATCGTGTGACATCGGCTTCTTCTGGAGCGACCCTGGAGGTCCACAAATTGAGTTGTTCGTTGAGTATGTCCCTCAGCATACGATTACCGAGGGTAAGTATATGTTGGCGCCGGACAGTCTGGCAGAATTCGAGGGCCTCAGCAAAGCTAACATTCCCTAAGCTGTCGACGAGTTTGTCGGCTTCGATGCCGGCGGGTTCAGGCCATGATTCGAATTGACGATCAAGAAATACTGACAGGGCATCGCGTGACGGCTGCGGCATTGCCAGCCGAAGTTGAAATCGCCTCCATACCGCACGATCCAGGAGTTCAGCATGGTTCGTTGCGGCTACTGTGACAACATAGCTCGGAAGTTGATCAATCTGCATCAACAAAAACGACACAACACGCTTGATCTCACCGGTTTCGTGAACGTCACCGCGCTCCTTGCCTATCGAATCAAACTCGTCGAAGAAAAGCACACATGGAACGGTGCGAGCATAGTCGAAAAGTCGCGCGAGGCGCGTATTGGTTTCACCCAGATAAGATCCTACGAGCGCGTCATAGCGAACTGTGAAAAACTGCACCGCGAGAGCTTCGGCGATCGTTTCCGCCAGAGAAGTCTTTCCGTTGCCAGGAGGTCCCGAAAGAAGGACGCGGTGTCGCGGCTGCATGCCATGTGCGCGCAAGAGATCGGCCCGGTGCTGCTCTTCGATAAGCTGCTTGACCAGCTCGTTGACTGGCAATGGCAAAATCAGCTCCTCAAGGCGGCGTCGCGGCACACTCTCAAGGATGGTGTCTTTTCCTGCCTGGCCCGCCGGGGGCTGGATCACGGGCGGGCTGACGGTGACCGCGCTTAACGCCCGCTGAAGACGGTCCGCGAGAATGTGGTGACTTTTGCCGCGCTCCTCGGCGACGACCGCCTCGACCGACGAACGCAAGGCACCACGATCGCCGGCAATGCCAGCGCGCACAATCGAGAGCAGGAGGTCGCTTCGGGCCACGGTCGGTCTTCCGGAAATCGCAGATCAATAAAGACAGCATTGGTTAACAGTTTGGGCGCGCGCTTGACACCTGGAAGAATAGTGCAAGCCGCCACATCACAGAAAACCTCTGGGTGGGGTTCCACGGATGGCGTTGTGTCTGAGGGCTCGCCGAAAGGCATGATGGGGTCTCATGTGCCGCCGTCAAGACGTTGGACAGGCTGGCGTTTCCCCCAGACCGATGTTGAGGCCTCCACCGCCGCGGATGCTGTCGTCCGGGCTCAACGGAGCGCGGCCAGGATGGGCGGTTTGGGGTTTGTGCCACCGTGGCGCACCCCCCGGTGAGCTTGGCGGGCGGGCGCGCCAAGGATGGACGTGGCACCGGCATTGGCGGGGGCACGCGCCGCCTCTGGGCCTTCCTGGGTGACCGCACCAGCGCTTTCTGCTGCCCGCTTGTGGCCGCTTGCCGGGCCTTTGCCGGGCGGTTGCCCGGGTGCGCGGCTGGCGTGGTTTGGTTTACCCGGATGGGCACGCCAGCGGCGGCTGCCGCGGGATTGGCCGCCTGGGTGCCACATCAGGGACCGACTTGGCGACCTGGGTTGTTGACTGGACGGGCTGGTTTGTTGACTTGGCCGCCGCCTGCTGCGGTCGATCAGCGGGCTTGGCGGACCAGCCCCGGCGCCTCGGCCGGGGGCTGGCCCTGTGCAATGTCCGACCAGCCATCAGAGTCGCCCGGTCGGGTCGTCGGTGTTGATCGGGTCGACGTCGAAAGGATCACCGGGGATCTCGGCAGAGCCGCGCCCCGTGCATCGGCCAACGGTCAACGAGTCGAACCAGTTCCCTGCCCAATCACCGCCTGTAAATCACGACGCCCGCGACCGCCCCAGTTTCTGGCGCGGTGGGTACACGGAGCGAAAAACGAAAAACGGGCGCAAAGGCGGGCAGGTCCGCGACGCACGGGCGGCGACGTGCACCCGGAGGATGTGCGTTAAGCCTGAACTTTGGGACCAGCGCTTCGCCGCAGAGCACTGGTCGCCAGATTCTGAGTACGCAATTGGGGCCGGTCAGTCCTCAACGGGCCCTTGCGAGGCGGAAACCAGTGGCGCTCCATCACCTCACGCGCATTCCAGACACGCGTCTTTCCTCCACTCGCGCTTGCCATCGCTGTGACGGAAGACAACCCGGCTGGGCAATTCTTCATCATGCGCAACGATGTCGTCCAACAGCGCATTGATCCTATCCAGGATCCTCTCTCCCTCCGGCTGAGCAATATCAGACGCCAGAAACAACACACGGATCATGAGCTCGGCGGGGCCAGGAATGCGTCCGGTCCCCTTCTCCCAACGTGCGACAGATTGATCGGAGACACGGATCTTCGCTGCCAGCTCGGCCTGCGTCATCCGCATATGCTCACGCAAAAAGCGCAGTTCCCTCGGCGCAAGAACCTTGCGTCCCGAGACAAGGCACAAGCCAATCGCCTTCCAAAGCCCTTCAAGATCCGTAATGGTGATGTACT
>WQYW01000242.1 GCA_009781045.1 Alphaproteobacteria bacterium | reverse complement strand
GGCAACCGCGCTCTGGTTTCGCAGGCATTTTCATTTCTGGCACCTCCTCGTGAATCGGATTGGGTGCCCGGAGAATCGCACGGAGCGATCAGCAGCGCCATATGGGGGGTTTTTGACGCTTACCTTCAAATTGCCCCCTCGGAACAGCATTTGCAAGCGCAGGCATTCGTTTTTCTCCGTTACTGCTGGAGCCCAGCCGGGCTTTCAGTTGACTTACATGCCAATTTTTTCGCGAGCTGCCTCCGCGACAAAGCCGCTGCGAGTGAGGCCGCGCCGGTCGGCGGCATCATCGATGGCTGCCAGCGTACCAACATCAAGCGAAATGTTGACACGGGTCGTTCGTCCACGTTCTAGATAGATAGATAGATAGATAGATAGATAGAGCGGAACGAGAGCCGCAATGGCGCCTTGCGCGAGGGCATTCTTGATGTCGCCGTCGGCGACAAGCTCATCGAGTTGGCGCGCCAATGGCAACGACTCGTCGCTATCGAGAGCGTCGGCAGCCCAAAGGCGTACCGCCTCGATGGCGTTCTCCGCAGCTTCGGCGGCAGATTTTCCAGCCGAGTAGCAACCCGGAAGATCTGGAAAGCGCACGCCGTATAGTGAACCCTTGTCGTGTTCTATCAGCGCGACATAGAGCGGTTTCCGCTCACATAGAACCGTATCCAGCATCACGGAGAAAGTTCACGCATTCCTCAGGGGTGATCTCCCGAATTGTTTTGCGAATAGTTCTCACTATCGAGTCCTTCGTTTTGTCCTTCGCTTTTCGTAGATGCGACTTCATCTTGCTGAAAAACATCTCGATAGGATTTAAGTCCGGTGAATACTTCGGAGTGAAGGAGCCGTGGAAAAATAACCGAATCAAATTTGGTGGAGATCGGCCTCGTTGCTTTCATCGGTGACTTCGACTCCGGCCGAAAACCAGGGTGTTGCTGCTCAGCAACACGCCTTTGTTCTCATTTGTTCGCGCGATTCTGGAGCAGTTATTTTTCCACGGCCCCTAAGCACAGTTTTCCGTTCACAATCTGGAACGACCGCCGGTTTTTTACACCGGTTTTTACAGTTTCTTTCTCGATCCGTGAGCCTTCGGCTGCTTCACCAGATTTTGGGACCGATCGGTGCAACAATTCTGGACTCCGAATTGCCCCCGTTAAACCACCCCCTTGATCCGGTTAACCAGAAGAAACAGCTCGGTCGGAAGACTTTTACCGTGAGGTGATTCCTGACCGGGGCTTGATGCGCCGACGGTGGTGTCAAATATTGAGCACGCAACGCAGCCTTCAGTGAAAGCGGCATTCCTGCGCAAATGCCTCGCTGCCTCCCTTGTTCGGCCCCCTACGCGATTGCATCAAGCCCCTTCGCACGCACAAGAGCCAGCAACTTCAGCGACTGGCCGCTTGGTCGTTTGATGCCCCGCTCCCAATCACTGACAAGCTTCGTCCGCACATTGAGGTGCCGCGCAAAAATCGCTTGGCTGACATGTTCGCGCTCCCTAAGAGCCTGAATGTCCTCCCCGCTCAGTGTCTCCACCTTGGTAAGGCAAAAGGCATCAAAATCGCGCATTGTGGCCTTGTCGAGCGCGCCAACAGCCGCTAGCGCTGCGGCCGTCTTATGCAAGACTTCAAGGCGATTGCTGCGATATTTTGGCTCAGTCATCGCAATTGATCTCCGTGATTTTCTTTGCGTCAAGCAGTGCCGCGAGTTCTTTTTCCGTCATCATCACAAACCCACTTGCCACCCGTCGCCAGAGTTCCAAATCCCCGGGACCGATGTTCTCGCGTTCATTCTTGGCGACGCCATAGACAAACACTGTCCGCGTCTCCGACCTGAAGGCCATCAAAACACGACAGCCGCCACTCCGCCCCTGGCCCGGTCGCGGTACCCGTTGTTTGATAAGTCCCCAGCCAAGGTCGGCATCAACCAGCCCGCACGAGGCGCGTGGTGCTGTCGATCATGGCATAGACGTCGAGCAACGCATCCGCGCCCTGATCACCGAGGAACTCACCATGCAGCGACTCGCAGCAGCTGGAAGCCTTTCCCCCTTTCCCGAGGCGGCTCGCGCAATCTTGTCTGCATCACCCCGTCAAGCACATGGATGAGACCGGATTCAGAATCGGCGCCAGAACCCAGTGGCTTCCACGGTGCTTCTGGCCTTCTGTCGTGTCTCGACCGCCTGTGGCACCCTGATCATCCACATCACAATCCGTGGCGGCACGGGGCATGAAATATAATGCAGCACAAGGGGCGTATCTGCGGCTACCATAAGTTGAATATTAAACTTTGTGGATAACTCGGCTGTCGCGGCAGGAGACCTCTGGTTAGAGCTTTACGACCCCCTGTGATTCGCATTTTAGCTCGCTCATCAGTTGTAATTCTTGTATTATACAACCTTGTCGATTGCGTGGTGTTGCCGCGGCGCCAGCCGCCGGCCCCTGGTGGCGCAAACGACGGTTCTCAGGAAAAGTGAACGAACCATATCCGCATGGCCATGACCGGGTAGGAGTGCGTCAGGCCCGCGGGACGCCGATGAGGAATATGATGGCCTGTCACGACGCTTTCAGCTGGTGCAATCCACCAACAGCTGAGGTGCCCCCCCGCACCACTCCGCACACAACTCTTTCCACACACCTCCCCTGCCACCACCGGCCTCCGCCAACGCACGCAGCTCTGATCCCGGCCGCCCTTTGTGGTCTCGTCGGCCTGATGGCCGCCATTGCACCGGCACAGGCTCAGGTCGTCATCAACGGCACCACGGAAACTGTGCCCGGCACCCACTCAAGCCCTTGGAATATCGGCAACGCGCTCACTGTCGGGGGATCAGGCTCCGGAGCGCTGGCCATCACCAGCGGCGGCACCGTATCCAGCACCTCGGGTCGGATCGGCGACCAGACCGGCTCAAACGGCAGCGTCTCGGTCACCGGCCCGGATGCAAACTGGACAGTTTCTGGTTCTGGCGACATCGTGATCGGCTCGTCCGGCACCGGAGTGCTCACCGTGACCAACGGCGGCACCGTCGTCAGTTACGGCGCCCTCATCGGTAGCCAATCAGGCGGCTCTGGAACGGCGACGCTTGATGGCGCCGGCACGACGTGGACGATGACCAACTCTCTCATCGTCGGTTCCCTCGGCACGGGCAGGCTCGACATCTCCGGCGGAGCGACGATCAACGGCGCAGGAGCCAGCATCGGCAGCAACGGAAGCGGTGTTGTCACAGTCAGCGGCCCGGGCACGAGCTGGCTCAATTCCGGCGTTCTCCTGGTCGGCCTCCAGAACAACGGCCGGCTCACCATCAGCGATGGCGCCAAAGTCACCTCTCAGGCTCTGAACTTTGTCGGCTATGACGGTATGGCCAACGGCATCGTCGAGGTCACCGGTCCCGGCTCGACCTGGACCATTTCCGGCGACCTCACCGTCGGCTATTTCGCGACAGGCACCCTCAACATCACCAACGGTGGCGTGGTATCCGACACCACCGGGACCATCGCCAGAGTCAGCAGCGGCGTCGGCACGGTCACCGTTGACGGCGCCGGGTCGAGCTGGATCAACAGCGGCAAGCTCACGATCGGCGGCAAGCCAAACTCCGCCAACAGCAGCAGGCCAGGCGCCGCCAGAGGCGGACTGGGTTCTCTGACCATCAGCAATGGCGGAACGGTCAGCGCCGCCACCGTCCAGCTCGGTGCCGATAGCAACGGACAGGGGGTGCTCGCAATCGGGGCTTTGCCGGGAAGCCCCGCCGTCGCACCAGGCCGGCTTGACAGCCCCACCGTCGACATGAAGGCCTTCGGCACACTGGTGTTCAACCACAGCGATACCAGCGGCGGCTATGTCTTTTCCCCCGATATCACCGGCACCGGCATGGTCCAGCAGCTCGCCGGCATCACCGTAGTGACGGGGGCCAACACCTATAGCGGTGCCACAGAGGTTGACGGTGGCAGCTGGCGCGCCGGTGTGGCCAACACCTTCAGCCCGAATTCGGTCGTGACCGTGGGCGTCGGCGGCAGGCTCGAACTCAACGGCTTCGACCAGAGAGTGGCCGGACTGAACAATGCCGGCCTCATCAATATGGGCAGCGGAACCGCCCCGGGTACCATTCTGACGACCGGCAACTATGTCGGGCTCGGCGGCACCATCGCCATGAACACCTATTTCGGTGCCGACAACTCCCCCTCCGACAAGCTCGTGATCGATGCCGGCACGGCGACCGGCAGCACTTCGCTCCGATTCACCAATGCCGGCGGTCCGGCCACCGGAACGGCAGCCAACGGCATCCTGGTGGTCGAGGCCGTCAACGGCGCCACCACGGCAACCACTGCCTTCATCATGACCAGTCGCGACTTCCGGCTCGGCAAGCTGGATTACCGGCTGTTTCGGGGTGCCCTTGACGGCAGCGCCGACGACAACTGGTATCTGCGCTCGACCTTCATGCCGGGTTCCGATTCGACACCCGGCGGCCCCGGCAGCCCAGGCAACGCCGCGCCGATCATCGGACCTGAACCCTCGGTTTACAGTGCGGTGCAGCCGCTCGCGCTGCAGCTTGGCCTCTCCACGCTCGGCACCCATGATGAACGGATGGGCGATCAATATCTCACCCGCCCCGGCATGTCGCAGGTCGCGCCCGATCCTCTTGCCGAAGACGGCCGGCCCGCGGTCTGGGGACGCCTGGTCGCCCAGCAGCTCACCAGCAGCTATCAGGGCTTCGCCGATCCGAAGGCCGACAGCCGGATCACGGTCCTGCAGTCCGGCATGGACCTCCTGCGCAGCTCCGACGCCATTGCCGCCGGGCACCGGGACTATGCCGGCATCTATTTCGCGTATGGCAACATCAATGCCGACATCTCCGGTCTGATCACCAATGCCGCCGCCACGGCCTATGTCCACCAGCATACCGGTGCGATCAACCTCGACGCCTGGTCGGGAGGTGCCTATTGGACCCATTATGGCAGCCAGGGCTGGTATCTTGAACTCGTGCTCCATGGCACCAGCTATCAAAGCACGGCCACGACCGACTTTGCCCAGCTCAAAACGTCGGGCATCGGCTTCATCTCCTCGCTTGAGGGGGGCTATCCGATCCCGCTGCGCCACTTCGGTCCCGGCTTTGTCCTCGAGCCCCAGGCCCAGATCCTGTGGCAGCGGGTGAGTTTCGACAGCGGCCATGACGCGCTCGGCGCTGTTGCACTCGGCAGCGCCTCACTCGCCACCGCCCGGGTCGGCCTCAAGGGCAGCTGGAACATCACCGATAACGCCGGGCGGGTCTGGATCCCGCATCTGCGCGTCAATTACTGGCAGGACATCGGCGGCACCGGTGAGACACTGTTTGACCAGGACCCGGTGCTGGTCAATCTGCGCGCCCAATATGTCGATGCTACCGCCGGCTTCACCACACGGATCGACGACCACCTCTCCGGCTTTGTCGATGCCGGCTATCAGTTTGGCGTCGCTGCGAATGAAAGGCACGGCGTCAAGGGCATCGCCGGACTGCGCTATCGGTGGTGAGGACAAAGCCTGGCCGTGGTGGTTGCCAACTGCCGGTGTCACCCCGGCCATCCTCCGCCACTCCCGGCTCTCCCGTCCCTTTCGTGCGATTTCGCTCTGCATGTGAATCGGGATAGGGGGGTCTCTCGCGAGACCGCCCCTCCCACACCACCGGACATACGGGTCCGTATCCGGCGGTTCGACAGATCATGCAGGTCGCGGGGCCGCGACTGAGGCTAAGCCGATCGACTCGAAGAAGGCGTTTGACAGAGCGATAGCAAGCGCCGGACTGTTCGCGAGCCGCCAAGGGCCCCACGGACTTCCCGGCGGTTTTCGCCGCCAGGGCCGGGCCGACGCCGCGGCGTCGCAGTTCAGCGAAACGGGTCCGTCCACGCTTCCATTGCTTCCAGACGACAGCGCGCAGCCGTCGCCGGATCCACTG
>WQYW01000241.1 GCA_009781045.1 Alphaproteobacteria bacterium | reverse complement strand
TCCGTCTGCTGTGTGGGGCCACTTCGCAGCGCGCGCGGGCCCCCCCTATTGACTACGGGGACGGCCCTCATTTTTCGTGTCCAGAAATGGCCCGCTTCCCCTCGAATATCGTGCCCCGGCACACTTTTGCAGCAAAATCGACGACGCTTAGTTTGCAGAAGTTGAGGAATTCGTGAAGGCTGGAGCCTCAACCTCCAGTCGCCAACGACCGCCGTCCCAGATTCCAGCGCATGATCGCTTTCCGGGCGCTTCGGCAGCGGCGGCGTTTCCATGCGCCGTCGCCCTGCGAAACCAATCCGCCGCCTTTGACGCGACTGGATGTCGGCCCGAATTCAACGCGCTGGCACAACGTCAAGGGCGGGCAGTATCCTGCCCATATAGTCTACGCGGATAAGCTCTTTGTCCACGGTTGTGCACCATTCAATTAAGTGACGAACATCGACTGGCGTGATGCAGATGGCTGACTCTGCAACTCCGGGCATCTGATACGAATCGAGGAACCTCCTGCGTCTGGCAGCCCCTGAAATTCTCGACCTAGAACTATCAGGAAACGCCGCTCTGGAGGCTGATCAAGAAAGAACCGCACGAAGAATCCACCTCGCGCTGACGCCAAATTGGGACAAGGCGATGCTACCGTGAGGGCGACGCAAGACATCGAATTGAATTCCGGGTCGAGACCATCGGTAATCCACCAAAGATAGGAACGACCTGCCACGACGATTTTGCGTTTCGTTTTCTTGCTCATGATGGTGTCCGTGGAAGCCGGACTTCCGCGTCGTGTCGAAGGGGTGTCAGACCGAAAAATTGGCCTGGCCCTCCGGCCGGAAACCGGCACTCGAGTTTTCCAGCAGCGATTAGCGTATGAAGGCGCGAAGCCAGTATGAAATCAGGTTGTTGGAAGTAGTCTCGTTCGTCGCCCAGTGCCATGCCGATAAGACGTACCGCAGACTGCCAGTCATGGGAGGCTCGACTGAGCAGGCGCTCGTCAAAATATCTGATCGGGGCAGAGCGCAGGCCGTCGGGCCCGATAATGCGCAGCGGCGCGTTTTCTGCCCGCAGTTGCCGCCAGCTACCGACGTGGACACGCCGCTGCTCGGACGAAAGTGGGCCCGCGTAATCCCACAGCGCATCGCCGGAAATCTCGTCATGGTCGATCAGTCCGAGGCTCAGGGCCGGCCTGCGCTGAGTTCGGCCGTCAATGCGTCGTCGAGTAACATCAACGTTTGCCAAGTCGATCACGTTGTAAGGCTGGTCACCCATGCATTCTACCCATGAGAGAAAGGCCGAATGTTCGCCGGCGGACCGGCTGGATGTCCAGACAACACGATGCGCCGCTGATTCCGATATCAGCCTCCAGAACCTGTCGACATCGCCTGGCAGCCAGTCCCAATCGTTCCGCTCAGAACCTAACTCGTCGACCAGCCAGCGCAGACGGTCTTCCGGAATGGGCGGATCTATGGGGCCGCACTGCAAAATTCGTGGAAGCCAGCGATCCGGTCGCCTCGACCAACGCTTCGAAGCGCATCTCGCAGATTGCACGCGCCGCTGGACGAAAAAGTAACGTGTAGCGTTTCGGTCATGTTCGACACAATCTTTCCTGCACGCAAGGAGGTTAATGGTTAATCGGGAACCACTCTGGGCGCCCCCTTCTTTTGATCTCACCAGAACCGATAGATGCTGGGAATTTGGGAGTGGCATCGCGTGGCGCGGAGCGGAACGGAGCCGCCCTAGCGGCGAGAAACTGACGGGGAGTCCGGTCCGCGTCCACCCACCGCTACGTGATGACGTGATCGAGCTTCCGGTTTGCCGTTCGCTCGCAAGCCCGCACGAGGAGGGTCGTATGACCGATGTATCACGTCAACGTCCTCGTGACGTCGCGGCGCTCAAGATTTTGTCGGAGTTTCCAGCCGCTTAAGGTTCATCACACCCAGAAGCCACATCGGCAACCGGTAAGTGCTCCATGTGTGGTATGGCGCTTTCCCAGAGACTGGCTCGTGCATTGCTGCCTGTGCCTTTTTCGTTTTTCCATCCGGCCTCTTTGCCGCCGATGACGCGCTCCGCATATTCCCGGAATGTGACCGCACGGGATGCTTCGGCCTTGGCTTCCGCTCAGTTGGCGTTCCGGTCTTCGATTGGGTATTGGGTCATGCCGCTCACGGACGGCAGGCTGGGCAGCGGTGGCGGCCTCCCGTGCGCGGCAACCAGTACACGTCGCCGACGGCCTAGAGGGCCGAGTCCCATGAAGCGCTCTTTGCCTGTGGCGGGCGAGCTGAACCGGAAGATCCAGACAGCGTTCCCGTTCCGGTTCACGTCTAGGCGTAAGCCCCCGCCATCACTCAGCTTTTTGCCTGGATTGGCGTTTATGCCCGAATGACTGTGAGATTCCCCATGATTCCTGTCCCGCAAGGTGTCCGCCTGAACCCACGTCGCACCCCACGTCAAAAAAGTGGCTGAGGGTTAGCTTGGGGGACAACGACAACCCGAGGCGGAGGTTAAGTCACTGGAACCCATACATTTTCATCAGAGGAAATGAACGTGGAGGGACGTCCAGGAACGGGGAAAAACAGGAAGGTGGCGGAGAGAGTGGGAACCTCCACAAGAAACACCTTGAATTACTAAAATAGAAGCATATCATGAGGTTGCGAGAGCGAGAGGTGTGGTTGGCGGGTGTGGTTGGCGGGTGTGGTTGGAGGCTTGATGGCAGACAGCAGCTATCTCCAGAAGAAGGGGAACACTTGGCGGGTCGTGGTTGAGATACCCAAGCCATTACGTGTCGCCGCCGGCGGTAAGCCCAGGTTCATGCGGTCACTGGGAACAGAGAGCCTGACAGAAGCGAACCGGCTCAAACACGCACATGTGGCCGAATTCCGGCGCCGTATAGCCCTCCTGGAGCGAGGGAGAGCCGATCCGCTTGCCCAAGCCATCGAAGCGGCAATATCGTTCCGAGAGGCCCTGGCAGCCCCTGGCGTTGGGCATATGGAGCACGGGGATCATGAGAGCACAGCGGAGGCTGAGATGCTGGCGACCGTCCGGGGCGAGGCAGAGGCCCTTCTGGAGGCCAAGGGGCCAGAGGTCGCCCGGCTGTTCCACAGCCTCGCTACTGGTCAGGCAGCCCTGATCAGGGACCATTACGAGACCTGGTTAACGACCCGTGAAGACACCGAGCAGACGAAGAGCCAGCACAAAGGCACCATTGAGCGATACCTGCGATGGGCAGGTGAATACACATCGATCCAGGCGACTGACCGGCGGAAGGCTGGCGAATACGTGCAGGCCCTCCGCGATGCTGGCCTCGCCCCCAAGACGATTGGCAGGCACCTATCCTCCCTCAGCGGCCTGTGGCGCCATCTAATCTCTCGCGCGCTAACCTCCACGGAGGTCAACCCGTGGCTTGGGCACGGTGTCACAGGCTCGAAAAGCAAGAAGGTGCGCGCACCAAAACGCAAGGGTCTGCCGAACGAAAAGTTGCTGCTGCTCCTCCACGGGCGGTATAGCACTCCGCATTACGCCACAGTGCTCGCTGATCTCTTGCGGCTCGCCCTGTTGCACGGGTCTCGTATTGACGAGTTGTGCTCACTGAAACGCGCAGACATTACTAAGCGTAAGGATGGCTATTGGTACTCTATCACTGACGGAAAGACAGAAGCGTCTGTGCGAGAAGTGCCAGTGCACACGTTGGCAGTGCCAATTATTGAGAGGCGGTTGAAGGGCACTGACGAATACCTGTTTCCCAAGCTGGTGCCTGGTGGCCGGGATCAGAAGCGATCATGGAACGTGTCCAAGGCTTACGGCAGATTCCGCAAGCAGGTGGGTGTCAGCGGAAAATATGAGGACTTCCACGCATTGCGCAAAACATTCGCATCCCTGGCTGAGGGGCTAGAAATCCCGGAAAGCACGGTGAAGCTGATAATCGGGCATGAACGAGGCGATAGTATCACCTATGGCGTCTATTCAGATGGAAAGCGCCTTGACCTACGCAAAGTGATAGACCGTATCGACTACGGCCCCGAAGTGACAAAGGCGATTATCGGCGCCTAGAAAAGATTAAGCCCGCTTCGTGCGGGCTTGCTCTTTAGGCTGACTGTCGGAGAGCAGCAGCAACGTCTGCCATGTCCTCATCCTCCAGGTGGATATAATTCTGCGTGGTCCTGTAGTCCCTGTGTCCGGCGAAGCGCTGCGTTTTCGCCGCCGAAACCCTGCGAGCGGCCCTGGTGCACCCTGTGTGGCGCATCGAATAGACTGTGAGACCCTGGTCATACCCCAAGGCCTTAACGGCCGCTTTGAGCGAGCGATAGAAGTCCTGGTGCGATGGGAGGGTGCCGCTCTCGATTAACGCCAGCAGTTCCCGGCCCAATTCAACCTCAATCGGGATGGAGCGCGCTTGATCGGTCTTGGTTTCCCAAAGCCTCAGCCAGCACCAGTCGTTCCGAATGTCTATCTGCCCCGGTTTGAGTGAGAAGAATTCGGTGGGGCGCAGCGCACTCGCTGCCAGGGCTTCGTACACGACCTGGAGCGGCCTGGCACCCAACGCCTCCAGCATCGGCGCATCCTGCCAATCCCGGAAGTAATGGAGCCGACCGGCGCCTTCCTTCTGCCAGGGGATAGATGGAGCGGCGACAGACCAGCCCAAGAGCCTGGCGTGGTCAAGCAGACCAGAGACCACGGCAAGGTACCGATTGATCGTCTTGCCACTCAGGGAGCCTCCAGAGCGCCCCTGGCGCGTTTCCAAGTGGGTGACGAATTCCACAAGCTTCCCGCTGGTGACGCTTTCCAAGGGGCTTGTGGCGCCGAAGAAGCCCATGACCACTTCGAGCCTCTGATCAAGCGACGGGTCGCGCGTGGCCTTCCAGTCCGGCCGTTCGGCCCTGGCGCGGGTCTTGATCGCACCCAGGGTGTGCGGATTGCTTGAGCCAGTGCCATCGGTCGGAGCAACCCCGAAGCGGTCAACGTAGGTTTCCCAGGCATCGGCGGCGGACTTGGTTTCGGAGCGGCAACGGCGCTTACGGCCGGCGATGGTCCTTTCGCCGATCCATGTCCCAGTCAGCTTCCCGCCCCGTTTCTCTGCATAGCTCATTTTCGCACCAGCTTCTTAGCGATAGACTTCATTAGGGCACGGCCTTTGATGGAGAGGAAGATTTCGTAAGTCCTGAGGGACTTCATAGAGCGCCTAAGGTCTATAAGACCTAGCCCCTCCTCTCCCTTCCTGGTCTTAGGTCCGCAATCCAAAAACGCGCGCGACATCATGGATTGCTGAAAGCCAAGAAAGTCACCGTATTCACGCTGCGAGTGTCCCTCGTCTATCGCCACGGAAACCAGCACGATTGCCTGATGCAACGGCATGTTCGGGCGCAGTTCCAGCAATTCCGTCAAGACACTTCTAAAGCCTTTCAGTGCAGCTACCTCTTCATCCGTAAGCTGATGCGCCATAATCCCCGTCCCTGTTTCAGTTTTCCTAGTGAAAGTAAAAATAGAAATGCAGAGCAAGTGGCGCTGCCGAAAGAGCCAACAGCCACCATGAATCAAACAAGCCCCCTAATATGAACATGAGAGCGGCGATTTGAACGAGCAAAGAATTCTGCATCCCTTGCCTCCTATACCCAAGACCAAGCCGCAAGAGCGGCAACAGCATACGTCACTGGATTGGTCAGCGCACTCCAAATGCGCATCCTAACGCGCTTACGCACCCTGGAACACGCGCCGAAGCATTCGATTGCCGCTAACGCTTCATCGTCTATGTGTGGCGCAACAGTCAGCGTTTGATCCTCAAGCCACGAATGCTCAATACCCAGGTCGATAGACACGACGCCACTTCCCCAATCGATGTGAGACACGAAGCCCACAGTTCCCCGGCTGATAGAGCCAATGGGTGCCATATTCAGCGCCGTGCCGAACCGCACTGGCTGACCTACCCTAAAGGCTGGCACGGCCCCCGGAACGGCTTCGAGCCTGCCATCTGTCTCTGACACGATGATGCCAGATGATTTGTCTCGCCACCCTGATACCAGGGAACGATCAAGGCGGGTGCGATAGATGATTGGGTCCAGATTGGTCAGCATAGCGGAAGGGTATCCTCAATTCCGGGGGGGGGGGGGGGGGGGAAGGGGG
>WQYW01000240.1 GCA_009781045.1 Alphaproteobacteria bacterium | reverse complement strand
GGAGCGCGCATTGAATCAGTTCGGATATGCGCGTGGAAGAAATTGGAGAGAAGGATCGCCTTGCGGAAAAATCCGAAATTGCGTGAAAATTCAATTGGATATCAATTTTGGGATAGACACTATATAGCGAAAAGACCACCGCTGATGCCGTATTCCCGCCTCGCCGGCACGCGAGCGCGGGCGGGCATGATCCGTAAGATCGGTTGGCCCCCAGCGCTGATCTTTTGTCGCCTCTGTCACGGCTTCAAGGGGCATAACATCATGAAAAGATTGCGATTCACAATCGCTCTCGCTGCAGCAGCAACGACCGGAACTTTTGCCACTGCAAACGCTGGCAATGAAGGTGTCTACGATCTCGGCCAGATCCATGTCACGGCACCTGCCGATTCCAGCCAGCAGGAATTCGACGTCTTCGGCGGCAGCACCATCTCGGCCCAGCAGATCACCCGAGCCAACGCCACCACACTCGACAAGGCGCTTGATCTGGCTCCCGGCGTCAACTTCGTCAGCGGCTCGGGCTCACGCAACGAATCCAATATCTATATTCACGGCTTTGATCGCTGGTCGGTGCCGACCTCGATCGACGGCGTGCGCATCTATCTGCCCTACGACAACCGCCTCGATTTCGCGCGTTTCATGACCGGCGACCTGTCGCAGATCCAGATCGCCAAGGGCTATGTCTCGGTGCTCGACGGCCCCGGCGGCATGGGCGGCGCGGTCAACCTCGTGACCAAGAAGCCCGAGCGGGCATTCGAAGGTGAATGGGCCACGCAGGCCGATTTCGGCAACAACGGTGCCTATAACGGCATCAAGACCTACGCCCGTGCCGGCACCAGACAGAACGACTACTACCTGCAGTTCAGCGGCAGCTGGCAGAAGACGGACGGCTGGGAGCTGCCCTTCGGTTACCAGCCGACCGCGATCCAGGACAGCGGCCGCCGCGATTTTGCAGACACAAAAGACTGGAACTTCAATTTCAAGGCGGGCTGGACGCCCAACGCCACCGATGAATACTCGATCAACTTCATCCATAATGAGGGCAGCAAGAACGCCCCCTATAACGTCTACCCCAATGCGCCCAACCAGAGGCCGTGGGACTGGCCGTTCTGGAACGTCCAGACGCTTTCGACCGCCACCAAAACCGCCATCGGCGACGACTCTTACGTCAACACCAAGCTGTTCTGGGAACGCTTCGCCAATGGTCTTCGCATGTGGGATGACAAGGCCCAGACCCTGCAATATTCTTCGAGCGCCGGGCTGTCGGTCTATAACGACTGGTCGCTCGGCGGATCGATCGAGGCCGGGCATAATTTCGGGGATCGCGACACGCTCAAGGTCGCAACCCATATCCGCCGCGACACCCACTCGTCGTGGAGCAATTTCTTCACCGACCAATATGGCACCAATGCAGGGACCACTCCGACAAGCCCCACCTGCATGACCTCTGTCTCCAATCCCAACATCGCCTGCTTCACCTCGCCAAATTCGACCTTCGTCGAGGACAACACTTCGCTGGCGGTCGAGAATACGTTCCACATCAACAAGTCTCTTGATTTCGTGCAGGGCATCAGCAATGACTGGGTGCATACAAGACAGGCCGATGACTACGTGCTTGGCGGCTACAGCGGCGGCACCCAGTACCAGCCGTACTGGGTCCATTACGCGCTTGCAGACAAGTCGGCGTTCAACTGGCAGGGGGCGCTGATCTGGCGCTATTCGGACACCGCGAAACTCTACGCCAATGTCTCCGACCGCACCCGCTTCCCGACCCTGTTCGAGCGCTTCTCGACCCGTTTCGGCAACGCACTGTCCAATCCGGATCTGGCACCGGAGCAGGCGACCAACTATCAGATCGGCTGGTCCGGCCAGTTCGCACCCAACAGCCAGGTCTCGGTGCTGGGCTACTATGCTACCGTCCGCAACATGATCCAGGGGGTCGCTGTCAGCGGAACCTATCTCGATCCGCTTGGCAACATCCAGCCTTACAGCAGCACCCAGAACCAGAATGACGGCAGCGGCAGCCGTTACGGCATTGATTTCGCGATCGACTACGCCCTGTCGGCGACGGTCAAGGTCGGTGGCAACTTCTCCTATATCCACAATCAGATCACCAATCCCAACGATCCGACCTTCCAGCCCACCGGCATTCCCACCATGAAGGGCGGGGCCTATGTGGCCTGGAAACCGCTCGACGGCCTGACGCTGACCGCCGATGTGCAGATCGCCAATGACCGCTGGTCCCAGGGTGTCCAGAACAAATACGTCACCACCGGGGCCTATACGCTCGCCAATGTCGGAGCCGAATACAGGCTGCCGCATGATCTTACCGTATCTGCCGGGGTCAAGAACATCTTCGACAATCTCTATGAGCTGAACTGGGGATTCCCCGAGGCCGGACGGACCTACTATGTTTCGATGAGACAGACGTTCTAGGACGTCCACCTGGCGCGGGCCGCTCGCGAAAGCACGTGGCCCGCGCTCTTTTCCTTGAAAAAGTCGGGATCGGATGGAACATTTTTCATTTTTGCCGGACTCGCTTTCCTTTGCCGGTCCGTTTGTTCAGGCCGGGCCGGTGGTCAAGACCGTGCTCCTCGCTCTGCTGCTCGCATCCATCCTGTGCTGGGTGTGGATCATTGAAGGCCTGTGGATGCGTGCGCGTCTCAACCGCGCGCTCAGGCGCGCCTGCAATGGCGACGAAACCACAATTCTCGCCGCGGTCACGGCGGCCGGCCGCCGCGTGGCCGATCGCTCCGACCTCGGGCTTGCGGAAAAACGTACGCGCGCCACCGAACTGATGACCCGGGCCGCCCGCAATCTCCTGATGCGGGCCGAAGCGGGACTGCCCAATCTGGCGGTAATTTCCTCCGTATCCCCGTTCATCGGGCTGTTCGGCACGGTGTGGGGCATCATGACAAGCTTTGCCGGCATTGCCGACGCCCATGACACCAGCCTCGCGGTGGTCGCACCCGGAATCGCCGAAGCGCTGGCGGCAACCGCCTGGGGGCTGGGCGCCGCCATTCCTGCCTCAATCGGCTATAATCGCATCGGTGCCCTGTTCTCCCGCACCGCGATCGAACTTGATGACTTTGTGCAGGACGAAGTCGATCGGCTGATGACCGCCGGCAGGAAAGTCTGCGAATCTGAGGAGGCCCGGCCATGAACAGCTCCTCGATGCTGCGGTCCAAAGTCGGCGCCCACCGACCCCAGGCCGACATCAACGTCACACCGCTGGTCGACGTCATGCTGGTTCTTCTCATCATTTTCATGGTGACGGCACCGATGATGTCGGCGGGGCTTGCCGTCAAACTGCCCAACGCATCCGCCAGCCAGCCGCTTGAGCCCAAGGCCCCCATCGTCGTGACGCTGGAGCGCGACGGCCGCGTCCATCTCGGCAGCGACGAGATCGCCGCAGACGCCGTTGGTGAGGGCGTCCTCGCCCGCGTCGAGGGTGATCTCCAGCGTTCGGTTCATATCCGCGCCGATCGTGACACCCCGCACGGTGCCGTGGTCGAGGTGCTCAATCGCATTGCCGGACGCGGTCTGACCCATATTGCCATCCTCACCCAGCATGCGGCGCAACCCGCCGCCCTGTCATCCCAGACCGACCTGCCCGCGCCACGGCAACCGTGATGGGGGTGCGATTGCCACCACCGCCGGGTGCCCGAATAGCCCTCTTCTGCGGCGTCGCCGCATTGCATGGCGCAGCCCTGGTGATGTGGTCGCCGGCGGTGACGCCGCTGCCGGATGGGCCACACGGCTGCCGGCGCGAACGCTCCATCGCGTTATTGCCATCCTGTTGGCGATGATCGCTCTGGTGCTGGTGCTGGCGCATGATCCCGCTGGCACCGCCCCGCCCGCCGCTACCGGCATTCCTCTCATTGTCGCTGGAGTGCTCGCCGGTATTGCCATCGGTGTGGTGGCGGCGCTTCTGGGCGTCGCCGGAGGCGAGTTGCTGATCCCGACGATCGTTCTTCTGTTTGGCTGCGACGTCAAACTCGCCGGCAGTCTGTCGCTCGCCGTCAGCCTGCCCACCATGCTGATGGGCTTTGCCCGCTACAGCCGTGACCGCAGTTTCACCGTGCTCGGCCACAACCGGCTGTTCGTCATCGTGATGGCGGCAGGATTGATCGCCGGCAGCTTTGTCGGTGCCCGCCTGCTTGGCATCGTCCCGAACCACGTGCTGCTGCCGCTATTGGCGCTCATCCTGCTGATCAGCGCCGTCAAGGTGTGGCGTCACGGCTGAGCCTGGTGCCCGCGCTGTCGCCGTAACCCGGGCAGAACGGCGCAGGAGCCTGACCGTTTTCAGGGCTCGCCGACGTCGGAATCGCCTTTGGTGGGCGGTGCCAGAGGCGTGAAGACGCTGCGCGCCGGCTTGATGTCAAGCAGCGGCGTGCCGTCCAGACAGTCGAGACCACGGACCACAAGTGTGGTTCCCTCGATCCCCATCAGCTCAACGATGGACGTTCCAATCGGGTTCGGCCGCACCGGGCTGCGCAGTGCAAAAGTGCCGCGTGTGGCGCCGTCATCGCGCGGGCTCTGCTGCACCAGATCGCGCCGCGACTGGTGCAGCCAGTACAGCACTTCGAGCTGACCATATTCGGCGATGCCTTCCAGCGCCTCTGCCCAGAGCGCGAACAGCTCGATGCGACAGCTCGGCCCGTCAGCTCGGCCCTGGCGGGGGCAGTCCATACGCGAGGTCCAGGGTGTGTGGATCCGCCCGATAAAAATCAGCCCTGCATCGTTGGCCTCGGGACATGGCACAGCACGTTCGGAGGTGCGCATTTCATCACAGCGTACCATGGGATCCATCCTCAATCTCAAACAGACGCATGTATTGGCGTCGACCTTGCCGGACTGCGGGCAAGCGCGGACGCAGAGTTCCTGCGCAGCGAGACCTTCACTGCCGACCGCCCGAAGAAATGGCAACCGGACCCGCCTTCGGCGAGAATGTCGAGGAAGGCGTCCGGGTCTGTGACCTTGATACCGCCGATGATGTGGCAGCCTCGTTCAAAAAACGCATCGCCGACCATGGTTACCGTCGGACCGACGACAACGATACGGGCTGTGGGTTTTGCCAATGCCACCAGCCCGTCCAGGGTGTCGTTGCCGAGCGTGGTGCCGGTGACCAGGAGCACATCGGCTTGAGGCACCACCTCAGGAGCCTTTTCCGCCGGCCGGAAATAAGGCATTTCGTGGGGCTTGAGGGTCGAGGGGTCTTTCTCCAGCACAAAATGCCGGGCCCCGATCTTCCGCAACTCACGCAGGAACGGTACGAACGCACCGACCACGACCACGGTTTCCTCAGATCCAACCTCTGCGGCATTGAAGGCATCAACCCCCTCAAGGGTCTCAAAACCCTGTGCCGCACGCCCCGTATTCACCACATCCGCCAGCGCTTTGATCGTGGCAATTCCGCACCCCCGCCGCAGTCCGCTTCCGGTAATGGCTTCCTCAACCACATCGGCCGCGAGGCGACCACGGAGCTTCCCCGGAAACGGCATTGCCATTGCCGAACTCGGGCAGCAGACGGCTTCCGGCATTTCCTTGATCGGCGTCGCACATGCCCCGGCGTGTCCCGTCGAAAGCTTCACCCGGATGCTGTCCAGTGCGCCACCCAGCCTGTCACGGACAATGTCGCGGGTGTCTTCGAGAATTGTGCCTGCCATTCTTCCTCCCGCTTTTTTCCGGTTCCGCCCCGTTGTCTGCCGTGTCGGCGGCGCCGCGCCGGATCGCATCGAGACAGACACGAACCGGGTCAGTCGCCGACCGCGACCAGCACGTCGGACGCCTTGATGATCGCTGTCGCCGTCTGCCCTGTCGCCAGCTTCAGCTCATCAAACGCCTCATTGGTGATCGAGGCGGTAATGACGTTGCCACCGATATCGATGCGGACATGGGAGGTGGTGGCCCCCTTCATGATCTCGACCACGGTTCCCTGGAGCTTGTTGCGTGCACTGATCTTCGTGACAACTCCGTCGCGTAAACACGACGGCTTCTCAGACAAGCTATGCGGCAATCCGCTGGCGTCTGACAGCCGTGCCCCGGCTGGAATTCTGCTCTGAAGAGGACGTGTGCCGAGCCGCAGCAGCATCGCGATCAATGACACAGCCGCATTCGCATCGGTGCATCCTGACAGCGAGCGTC
>WQYW01000239.1 GCA_009781045.1 Alphaproteobacteria bacterium | reverse complement strand
CGGCCAAGGTGCAACTGCATCGGTGGTTGGAGGTGTAGCGCTGGGCTCGGGCTCCGTTTCGGCAACCGAAGCTGGCGTGCTCGGTTATATCCAGACCACCGCAAATCCGGGCCAAGTGACCCATTTCACGGCGTAGCCCGTCGACATCTTACCTATTGAAATCGCGTTGCTTTTGCGTCTGGCTCCCGAAGATATGTAGCAGAACGATGTTGGAAATTGTCATCACAGCGGACGGCGCGATCCATCTCGGTGCAGAAGACCTGTGCGAGCCCCTCAACCGACCAACGAAGACCATCACTGAAGGCGGAGTAGTGCCATGACAGCTTCTCGTTCGCGTCACTCGCTCGCGTCGCAGATTTCCTCACGCGAGGCACGCTTTATTGCATCATGGGTGCGAGGCGCCCGTGGCGCCTCGCTCAGTCGCCGTCTCTACGCTCTCCTGCGGCAAGCGCATCGCGTGCTAGGTCTGAAGCGCGACCGCCTTGGCCTCGGCGCGTTGGGCGCGGGGGGAGGCTCCGGCTCCTTGGCTACCGCAGCCTTGTTCCTCGGCATGGCTGTCATGACACCGCAGGCGGCGCATGCACAGGCAAATGGCAACGCAGCTCCATTTTGGCAGATCAACGGCAGTGCGAGCGCGTTCGGGTCTGGGGCTGTAGCCAATGGCGCTTTTGCCACGGCAATTGGTCGCTCTGCTGTTGCGAGGGGCGCCTACGCAACAGCGCTGGGCGACGAGGCGAATGCGACCGGCGGCCAAGCCGTCGCGTTGGGCCATTATTCTGTTGCGGATGGCAGCTCCGCCACGGCCCTTGGCGACTCCGCGAAGGCGCTCGGAGCACGCGCCATCGCCTTAGGTGGCAACGCATACGCGAACGGCTACTACGCCATCGCGACGGGCTTCGCTTCCATCGCGAATGGCGTACAAGCCATCGCGATAGGCCGTTCCGCCAATGCGTTTGGGGACGACGCCACTGCAACCGGCTTTCTTAGCACTGCGAACGGCATCGACGCGACAGCGACGGGGGCTCGGGCGAACGCCACCGGTGCCAGCGCAACCGCAACGGGCTACCAGGCAACCGCGATAGGATGGCAATCAACGGCGACCGGCTTCAAATCCTTTGCAAATGGCAGCATGGCCACGGCGACGGGAGACCAGGCGAATGCAACCGGCGAACAAGCCACTGCGACAGGGCGCTCGGCGACAGCAAACGGAAGCTATGCCACGGCCACAGGGTCGTACTCCGTCGCAAACGGTGACAGCGCAGTGGCCATGGGCCGCACGGCCTATGCAGATGGAGGTGGCGCTATTGCGATAGGGCGCAACGCGAGCGCCAACGGAGTCCAGGCGACCGCTATGGGCTTCGGCTCTTTTGCGAACGGTGCTGTCGCCACTGCGATAGGGGACCAAGCAAATGCGATAGGATTCGCCGCCACGGCGTTAGGCCGTCGCGCAAATGCGGATGGCGCTAGCGCTATCGCGATAGGGCGCGACTCTCTCGCGAACGGTACTGGCGCGACAGCCACTGGCGGGACCGCAAATGCGATTGGAGATTACGCCACGGCAACTGGCTTTTCGGCGATAGCCAATGGAAGTGACGCCACTGCGACTGGCGTGCTCGCGAACGCGACAGGATCGCGCGCCACGGCGACTGGTTTTGACGCCCAGGCAAACGGGACTTACGCGACGGCTACGGGCGCGGCGGCGTTCGCAAATGGCGTTGCTGCCACCGCAGACGGTCTTGGTGCGAATGCTGTAGGTAGCTCCGCCACTGCGCTTGGCCGTGAGGCGAAGGCGACAGGAGCCGACGCCGTCGCAACGGGTTACAACGCCGCAGCGACAGGCCAAGGGGCAACAGCGATTGGTGCTGGCTCCAAAGCGACAGGCACTTCTGCTACAGCAACCGGCTACTTCACAATCGCGAACGGAACGTGGGCTACGGCGACCGGGTCCGGCGCAGTTGCGAATGGGTATGCCGCCACCGCGACCGGAATTCAATCGAATGCAATAGGTAGCAACGCAACCGCAACCGGCTACGGTTCAAACGCTGTTGGAGCGAACGCCACGGCAGGTGGCTATCTTTCACTTGCAAATGGCACTTATGCTTCGGCGACAGGCTCCTTTGCACGCGCTCTTGGCACCAGTTCGACGGCAACCGGCTACAGCGCAAACGCGACGGGTTCCAACGCAACGGCGACGGGTTCCAACGCAATTGCAAATGGGATCTACGCCACCGCAACAGGCTCCCTAGCAAACGCGGTTGGCGACACGGCTTCCGCCTACGGCGGTGCGTCCAAGGCTATGACTGAGAACACAACGGCGGTCGGCTACGGCGCAAACGCGTCCGTTCTCGGCAGCACCGCGATCGGACAGGGTGCCACCGTCTCGGCGGTTGGTGGTGTAGCCATGGGTTCGGGCTCCATTTCGACGACCGGTGCGGGGGTAATCGGCTATATCCAGACCACGGCAAATCCGGGCCAAGTGACCCATTCCGTTGTTTGACACATCAACTCCTGAATTGCCTTCACTTTTCATTTGATTCCTAAGAAATTGTGTAGCAAGAGCAAGTGATAATTGACCGTGCACTTGTGCGATGACGGTCCCAACGCCCACACAAGCTTCACAATTTGCCACCTCTGCTTCTTTCTGTGCGCAGGCCGTATGGCATAGACATGCCCAGAAAGCAGAAATCCGGCGAGAAATCCAGATTTCCGATCCCCGCAATATCTCTCCGTACCCTCAATGGCTCAAATCAAATGCTCGTCAACGGCCGAGACCGCCACTCTGGTTCGCGCCCCCGAAGGACATCTCCTTTCCTCCGCAGCGATGAAGTATGCCACCGCCAAGCCACGCGAGAGCACAAACTCCATTCTCTATCTCCCTTTTTCATCGCCATCCGACGCGTCTTTTGCCAAACGACCGCCAGAATAACGCGGAAATTTGTGCATTGCCTTTATCATCGTTCGCAACGTCACATGGGTATATTCCTCACCCTCCGTCTTTGCGGCATGACCACAGATCGCATCAAGCGTGAGACTGTCGATACCCGCCTGGTGACCATATGTTTTGAATGAGTGACGCCAACCATGGTTCGGGGAAACGCCCGCATCTGGGACCACCTTCCGGACCATGTAGCGCAGGCGCTCCCTCTCCGCCTTGATGCACCGGCTCGTTCCGTCCGTGAACAGGTGACCATCCTGTGATGCAGCGACAAAGGTAAGGAAGCCTGTCTCGAGCAAATGAGCGTGAACCGGCACATCGCGGAACCGGCCGGTTTTGACCGACCCGGCATCGGGGGTTATCCGCATTATGTAATACCCGCCTTCCTTTCTGATATCCCCCTTTCGCAGCTGAAGTATTTCGCCAACCCGGGCCCCGGAATAGGCACACAGCCATGGTACCCACCGCCTTGCGGAAGCCGTCTTCGGGAACCGTGTGCTCGGCTTGACCGCGAGGGCGGTGTCGAGAATCGCCGATGTCTCCGCTGAAGAAAAGTATTTCGGCCGGTTCAATTGCTTCTTGGGCCCCCTCACCTTCACCCCCAATGTCGGGTTTGCAACGAGCCACGCCCGTTCAATGCCGAATTCAAAAACAGAACGCAGGGCAGCGAGGTCCCCGTTGCGAAGCGTTCGCACTGACACGCCATCAGCCTGCCGTTTGTCGGTCCACCGTCGGATGTCCTGAGAGGTTATCGACAACAGATCGTCATGACCCAGGAGGACCTTGAAGCGCAGAGCGATCGACGCCCACTGGGACGTCGTCTCAATGCATCTTTGCGAGTGAGCCTTCCAGGCATCGATCAGCGCGGAGAAGGACGGACGCGGCGTATTGCGTTCCGCCTTTGATCGGAAATTCGAGGGATGGATTTCAGGGACGCCACCACCATCTGCGTCACGTGCAGGCCTGGGGGCTGTGGAGGACATCTCACGGGCCAGCGCTTCAATCAGCAGCCGACGGCTCTCCGGGGTGGTGATGATGCATTCCCTCTCCAGGACAGCATCCGCTACGGCAGCGAGGCGGTCTTCCAAACTGATCTTTCTTCCGGGATCTCTCGCGTCCTCACCTGTGATGAGCGGCTTCTCCTGGTTGACTATCGGGGGCGCACACCCGCTCTCCTCCCCTTCGACTGACCGGGGCGATCCATTGTCTTCTGACAAAGAGTACGGAGGCGAAGGCTCGCCAGATTTGCCTTCGAGCGCCGCCTCGCGGTCCCTGAAGACGACGCTTGAAAGGTAAGAGATATGCCCTGAGGTCAATGGCCTCAGGCCTTGCCGGTAGGCCTGCAGACGCCGCTCAACCTCGGCGAGGAATTCGCCTTGCCTGATACGTGCCTGCGCCTTCACCGACGTTCCTGTAGTGAGCCAGATTTCGCACCTTCCCCAGCCGGACGGCCATTGGTCGCGGGGGACCTTTGAGAGAATCCTTTGAACGTCCTGGGGGATGCGCTGGCGAAAATACCAGTTGCCGGATCCCTCGCGTTTCATCAGGGAAGGCATGCGAAACCGCACCATTGTGTGGCAGTCCTGTGTAGCAGTGGCGAGGGGGCTGAAAGAGGCAGCACCGGGCGGAACAATAGTTCTCCCGTTTTCGAGGGCGCGGTCGCTGCGGTGCGGTCGCGCCCCGCCTCCCTCCCTCGCCGCCGCTGCATGAAGAAGCCACGTGACCAATGCCTGTCGTTCCCGCCACGCGGAGAAGCGAAGACCACGCCGCTGGGCAGATTTGATGCCGACTGCCAATCCATCTCTCTGCGGACCTCAAGCTGCCGGGAGTTCAATTTCAATTCACCGCCGCTCTTTGACGAAATTGAACATCCCGGAGGCGTGAGGGTCCGACGCAGAGATGAAGAAGGACCATCGTGTCCGTGATCAAATCCAACGGGAATGCAATATGGAATTGATACGATACGATCCTTGCGTGTTCCTCGCCTGCCGCCATCGCCTTGCCCGTCAAAGCCACGAGCCCCCTGCCCGGCAGTCCTGGTACACCAAGAGACTCAAAGGGGGGGACAGCCCATCTTGCCGCGTGCTCAGTTTTCGCCGCCCAGCATCCAGCCCTGATCACTTTGATTCCAAAGCCAGCCTGAACCGGATAGGCCGGTAACCGGCAACCCCGAACCTGCCTGAAGGGAACGCTCCACTGCGGCCCCTGATCAAATGTCAAATTTCCGTCATGATACCGCGCAGCTTCCCGCACCTCCCCCTTTTGCCCATCTTCACCATGAAGTCTCCGGTTTCCTCTCGCCGCCGCTCTGCCGCTCGTGCCGCGCGATCGCGTCCTCGAACTTCATGGCACAGAAGGCTCGGCTCCTGGCGCATCATCAGGCTCCCGCGTTTGCGTTCTGCGCCCTGTTGAAGCCTCAGGCGGCGCCCGCAAGGTCCAGCGGTGAAATTTGTCGCGTGCCGCGCCTTTGCGCCTCAGGGACGTTCACGACAGGTGCGGTGGGCGGGGTGGGGCTGCGACCGGACGTGCCGCGTGATCAATCCCATGCCCTGGACCCGCCCGATCGGCACGGCTACCGGACCCCGCTCACCTCTCACCTCCTGCTGCGCCAGGCGCGCCCGGCCCATTCTCTGTCACCCCGTCAAAGCGTCACCGCCCTCACCTGGTCACCCCTGGGGCACGCGGAACCGCCCCCGATCCGGCGCGACTGTTCTGTTGGCACAGTGGCCGAGTCTCAACCTGTGTGGTGCCTCGCCATCGACTTTCGTCGTCACCCCAATTCCACCGCCGCACCCGAAGGGGCCGAAGGGCCCCCGTCAGTTCGGGGGCTTCCACATCAGCGCCGGCCCTCGCCAGCGTAACCACTCCGCATTCAGTCAGGTCGGGGCCGACATCGGAGCCCTCGGTCGCACTTAGCTCGGATTTCTCACAGGCATCCAGCGGTTTTTTGCATCGCGGTAGGGCCGGCCATTGCTGGCCGCCCCCCGCACAGGTCCCGGCGAGCGGCTTTCCCGCACCGGGCTCCTCCCTTGGGTCGTGCCGGCTTGCACCACGTGTGCGCGCCGAGCTGGTCCAACACATCGGTCATGTGTGATCCGGCTTCTAAAGTCCGGCACATGTTTTGTTGGCCCGGTCTCCCCTTGGGCCTCGGCCTTCGCTCCACTCGCTCCGCCACCCGTCGCCGGGTTTTGTTCGCAGGCTTCACAGCTACTACGCCGAGGTCTGACTG
>WQYW01000238.1 GCA_009781045.1 Alphaproteobacteria bacterium | reverse complement strand
TGGCGCCATCACCAAAGTCGACATCAGCGGTGACTGGGGGGTCACTCTCGCCAAAATCCAGTCGCTCTCCGACATCGCGCCGTGGCGCATGGCGGTGGTGCTGGAAACCAGCGACCAGTCGGCGCTCATCGGCTTTCAGCCCGGCCGTGATTCCGGCAGCCTCAGCAGGAAGCGCGAAACCGGCCTGATCACTTTGGACGGCATCGACTGGGCCCGCCCCGGCAAAGGCAAAGGCCCGACCACGCTGTCGCAGATCCTCCAGCCCGGCGACGTGATCTACGCCGATACCCTCTATAAGGACGGCCACTTTGTGGACGGCCAGTACCAGCTTCGCCAGATCCCGGAGGTGTCGGGTGCCATGGTGGCGATGGATCCCTGGACCGGCCGGGTGCTGGCCATGGTCGGCGGCTTCTCCTTCGACCAGAGCCGGTTCAACCGCGCCACCCAGGCCTGGCGCCAGCCCGGCTCCGCGTTCCTGCCGATCGTCTATGCGGCCGCGCTCGACCACGGCTATACGCCCTCCACGGTGGTGGTCGACGCCCCTATCGAGATCGAACAGGGCCAGCCCTCGGACGTAGGGCGCCCCGACAACTTCTCCTCCGGCAGATATCTCGGCCCCACCACGCTGCGCAATGCGATACGGTACTCGCTCCCCACCGTGACCGTGCGTCTGGCGCAGGAACTCGGCATGCCGCTGGTCGGCGAATATGCCCGCCGTTTCGGCGTCTATGACAATCTGCCGAACGATCTGTCCTATGCGCTCGGTGCCGGCGAGACCACGGCCATGCGCATGGTCACCGCCTATTCGATGCTGGCCAATGGCGGGCGCCGCGTCAAGCCGACCCTGATCGACCGTATCCAGGATCGTTACGGCAAGATCATCTTCATGCATGACGTGCGCGACTGTATCGAGGACTGCAGGAACCAGAGCGAACCACAACTGCTCGATCGCCGCGAGCAGGTGCTCGACACCATGACCGCCTATCAGGTCACCGAACTCCTTGAAGGCGTGGTCCAGTCCGGCACCGCCATGGTTCTCCGCGAGGTCAGCAAGAACATCGCCGGCAAGACCAGCGGCAAGACCGACAACCCCATCCAGGCCCAGGACGCCTGGTTCGTCGGCTTCTCCCCCGAACTCGCGGTTGCCATCTATATGGGCTACGACAAGCCCCGCCCGCTGGGCCCAGCCGGCGGTCGTCTCGCCGCCCCCATCGCGCGCGACTTCTTCAAACTGGCGCTCGCCAACAAGCCCAGAACCTCCTTCAAAGTGCCCGTGGGGATCAAGCTGATCAGCGTCGTCGCCAGGACCGGTCTGCGTCCGGTTCCGGGGGAAAGCGGCACAATTCTCGAAGCGTTCAAGCCCGGTACCTCGCCGCCCGACGACAAAGCGGTCATCGGCGTGCCCAACATGCAGTCGCGCCCCGACGCTCCCAAAGCGATGCCCGATGACTCCCTCTTTGAGCGCCCGGGCACAGGCGGGCTCTACTGAGCCCTCGCGCGCACAAAGCCCATCCTGCCGCGCCATGAAAAGCTGCGCGAGGCCCGTGGCTCTGAACGGTGCGGTGGCAAAATCCGCTGTCCAAACAGCAAGGTACTGGTGCAATTCCGTCCCCGACCTGCCGTTTCCAGGTTCAACGATGCACCGGTTGTCAGCTGGCGATCGCCGCCGCAGGGAAGCCTTTCGCGTGTGCCGCAGTTTCGCCGCAAGGATCACCGCAAGGATCGCCGCAAGGATCACAGCAAGGATCGACGCAGAGCCTGCGCGTGCGCGGACGTTGCCAGACAAGGAACAGCACCCTTGGGGCCCTTGGGGAGCGCACCTTCTGTAAGCGGGGCTGCAACGTGCCGTGCGTACCGCTTTCGGTCGCGGTCAGCTGCGCTGACAGAACCATTGGCGCTCCGTCGCAGCCAGCACCAGACTCCACTTCTGACGGCCAAGCCGAAGGCCCGCGACTGTTTCCCCCCACTATATGTTCCCGTTTAAATCCTTATATACCCCTTTTTTGTTCTTGTGTTATCCCCAATCATTGGCCATATTCTGAAAGGGCGGCGAATCCTTCTGGTTCGAGGGCTGGGCGACCAGAGGCAGATTTCAGCGCGGCAGCAGACTGTAAATATTTGCGAAAGGGTTTTTGAAATGAATGCTGAACCTGAAGACGTGACGTCGAAGATCATGCGCGGAATGCGCGACGATGTGACTGCAGCCATGATTGAGATGCGCGGAATGCGTGAGTTCATGACCGATGGCCTGCACGGGGTCGAGGCCCACATGGACAGTGTTGCCAAGGGTGTGGCCGGAATGATCAACGATTTGCGTGACGAAATCCGTGGTGTCAACAAACACTTCGATTCCATGATCTCCCAGACCGGAACCATCACCGAAATCGACAAGCGGGTCTCGCAGCTTGAGATCATCGCGCGCGAGAGTGGGGCGGATGTGCCGTCCGACCGCCTGATCCCTCATCCGGCGCAACGATCGCAGCACACTTCGTCGCCATATCGTTTTTTGCCTGCCATTTTCGTCCAGCGTCACCACAGTCGCTGTGGATTTTTGACCCGTGGCGCGTCTCGCTATCCAAATTCGACAGGCTCCCGGCGGCCCTGAAAAGCTCCGGGAGCCCTCTTTATTGTTTGCAATGCGGTCGGGCCGCAAACAATCCCGCGTGCACGGATCCGTCACCCCAGACATCAAAAAAAGCGGAATGCGCAGGCGATGCGCCCGCACTTGCTCAAGCCCTGCCGTTTGCGCTCCTGACCAGCCTCTCCGGCGTCGGGCCCAAGCTGGACAACCTGCTGCGCACAGTGCGCAAAGCAGCCCGAATGTGTTCACATTCGAATCCAGGCTCGGTGTCTGGGTCCACATAGATGTCGCAGGGTTGAAGGTCATGCGCCCGCCAATGCTCAAGCCGCTGTTTGCCACAGTGAACAGCCTTATCCGGCCTCGGGCCGAAGCTGGACAGACTGCTGCGCAGTGAACTCAAGCACGAAGACGCCTGCCGGGCGATCCGGGCGATGACTGGGAGCATGGGGCAGTTCTTGCCGCGAGAATAACACCGCGTTCCCGTTGCGTTCCCGGCGCCCCACCTGATCCACGCCAAAAATGGCAATACACTTCTGCCATGACATCGAGCATCCGTTTCACATGGGACGAATCCAAGAATAGCATCAATCGCCGGAAGCACGGGGTCTCTTTTGAAGAAGCCATCCATGTGTTCCGCGACCCTCTCCATGTCACTCTTTATGATCGGGTCGAGAATGGCGAGCTGCGCTGGCAAACATTTGGGCTCACGCCCGAATTTGCCTTTTGTTAGTGGTCCACACAACCACCGAAACTCAGGAGGCCCACGATGTGATGGAGGTCATACGGATCATCTCGGCACGGCGTGCCAACAGGAAAGAGAGGCATAACTATGAAGAAGAAAATTGTTAGCTACACGTTGGAGACCATTCCTCCGCTTACGAAGAAACAAAGGGCGAATCTGAGGGAGCTTGCCGCTCGTCCCGATAGCGATATCGACTATAGCGATAGTCCATCATTGCCGGATGAAGCATGGAAGAACGCTGTACGAGGTCGCTTCTACAGGCCAACCAAACGACAAGTTACAGCGCGGATAGATGAAGACGTGATTGAATGGCTGAAATCATTTGGCAAGGGCTATCAATCCAGAATCAATGCGATCCTCCGCCGGGAAATGCTGGCATCGACGAAGTGAGCGATTGCTGTCTTCCATGCCGCGCCGGGAGGTGTTCTGTGAACGTCGTCGCAGCACGTGCCTGGCTTTTGCGCAACCAGGCACCTGTCTCGCGAGAAGAGGCGAAATTCCGGGTCGAAGCCGATCCTCAAAGCGGTACCGCAACAAACGTCGCACAGAATCGCAATTGATGCGCATCGAACTGCTGAGGCGGCTTGCGGCGCAATCGCGTTCCTGCTACGTTCCAGCGCCTTGATCCAGGTTTTGCTCTTTGCTCTCTGACCTCAAGGAAAAAAGGAAAGCAGGATCCAGGATCGAAGGTGATGCGCCCGCATTTGCTCAACCCGCTGTTTGCCGCAGTGACCAGCCTTTCCGGCGTCGGGCCGAAGCAGGACAAACTGTTGCGCACGCTGCTCAAGCGGGAGGACGCTCCCCGGCTCCTTGATCTCCTGCTGCACCTGCCGACCCATATCATCGACCGCCGCGCCCGACCTGCGATCCGCGACGCAGTGGCGGGCACCATCGTCACCCTCGATGTCACCGTGGAGCGCCATCGGCCGCCGGAAAATCCCCGCAGCCCGTTTCTGGTCTATGCCGGCGACGGCACCGGCATTGTCGTGCTCACCTTCTTTCGTCTCCACAAAGGCCATGTCGAAAAGCTCCTGCCGATTGGCGAGCGCCGTATTGTTTCCGGCCTGCTGCAGATCTTCAACGGGACGCCGCAGATCGTGCATCCCGATCATGTTCTGGAACCCGAAGCCCTGGGAAAACTCACTCTGGTCGAACCGGTCTACCGGTTGACCGAGGGCCTGGCAGCAGGGGCGCTGCGGCGGGCGATCGCGCAGGCACTGGAAGAACTGCCGGACCTGCCGGAATGGATCCCCCCAAAGCTCCTGGAACAGCATCACTTCCCGTCTTTCACCGAAGCGATGCGGCGTATCCACCAGCCGCGCGAGCCCGCCGACATTGAACCCGACCAGCGCTACCGTGCGCGCCTCGCCTTCGATGAGCTGCTGGCAGGACAGCTGGCGCTCGCCCTGATCCGCACGAAGCTGCGCCAGCCTGCGGGCACTCGCAACGCCGGCGATGGTCACTTGCGCAACCGGATCATCGACGCGCTGCCCTATGCTTTGACGCCTTCCCAGGCAACAGCCACACATCAGATCGTCGAGGACCTCCAACAGCCGTTGCGCATGTTGCGCCTTCTGCAGGGCGATGTCGGTTCCGGCAAAACCGTGGTGGCGCTGCTCTCGGTGGCTGGTGTAGCCGAAACCGGCAAGCAGGCGGCGCTGATGGCTCCGACCGAAATCCTGGCACGCCAGCATCTGCGCACCATCGCCCCGCTCGCCGCCCATGCCGGGCTCCGCGTTGCCATCCTGACCAGCCGCGAAACCGGGGGCGAACGCGGGCAGATCCTCGGCGATCTGGCGGCTGGCCGGATTGATCTCCTGATCGGCACCCACGCCCTGATCCAGCACGATGTCCAATTCAGGGGATTAGGGCTTGCGATCATTGACGAGCAGCACCGTTTCGGCGTCCGCGAGCGGCTGGCACTGGCAGCCAAGGGGGATGGCGTCGACGTACTGGTGCTGAGCGCCACCCCGATCCCGCGCACTCTGGCCCTGACCTCTTTCGGCGACATCGACATTTCTGAATTGCGCGACAAGCCGCCCGGACGACAGGCAATCGACACCCGCGCGATTCCGTATCGCCGCCTTGAAGAGGTCGTGGATGCGGTCGGCCGCGGCCTTCAGGCGGGAAGGCAGATCTACTGGATCACGGCACGGGTAGAAGACACCGATTCAGAAGAGTTTGAGGATGTGACACCTGCGCCGGCGCGTTTCGAGGTGTTGCGCCAGCGTTTCGGCGAAAAGGTCGGTCTGGTTCATGGTCAGATGAAGGCGACCGACAAGGACGCCGCCATGGAGCGCTTTGCCCGCGGCGACACCCGGCTCCTGGTGGCGACCACGGTGGTCGAGGTCGGCACCGACGTTCCCGACGCCACCATCATGGTGATCGAGAATGCCGAGCGTTTCGGCCTGGCACAACTGCATCAGCTCCGCGGCCGCATCGGCCGCGGCACCCAGGCCTCCACCTGCCTCCTGCTCTATCCCGAGTCCCTCAGCGAGACCGCGCGCGCCCGGCTCAAGGTGATCCTGCACAGCAACGACGGGTTTGAAATCGCCGAACAGGATCTCAGACTTCGCGGCAGCGGCGATCTCACCCGCATGCGCCAGAGCGGGCTGCCCGGCTATCACATCGCCTGTGCCGACCTCCATGCCGACCTGATTGCACAGGCTCATGACGAGGCCGCAGCCATCGTCAGGGGCAATCCGCGCCTCAAGGGCAGCGAAGGCGAGGCTTTGCGCTCTCTGCTCTATCTCCATGACCGGAGCGAAGTGACCGGGCTCCTTGACCCCGGCTGAAATCGCCCGCACTGGGAAGTGGGTTCGAAAAGCAGGCACGCAGCGTGACTTCCGCTCCCCCTTTGCCGGGCCGCCTTCAAACAGAGCCGGGGGCTCGTCCCGGTTCGGAATGGAGCCCGGCACACGGAACTCAAAAATCGGGATAGGGGGGTCTCTCGCGAGACCGCCCCTCCCACACCACCGGACATACGGGTCCGTATCCGGCGGTTCGACAGATTATGCAGGCTGCGGGGCCGTAACGGTGGCCAGGCCGATCGA
>WQYW01000237.1 GCA_009781045.1 Alphaproteobacteria bacterium | reverse complement strand
GCGGGTCAAGAATGCGGAGAGCATGATTGCCATCCGCATCTGCCGGGCCAATGACGGCTGGGGCGACTTCTGGGACGCCAAAATGGCAGCGTAGCATCTGACCACACTTTGGTTCGCACCCGGTTCGGGACGCAAGAGACAAGTTCGACGCCGTTCTGGACGAAGTAAGGCGGGTGCTGGCATGACAGATAAGGCAGCCTTTAGCTACGTTCTACTTCGATATCTCCATGACGTGCTGACCGGCGAGTTCGTCAATGTCGGAGTCGTTCTCTTTGTGCCATCAACCGGGCAGATCAAATACCGCATGCGCGATACGATCGGCCGCCTGAAGGGTGCCTTTCCGGATATTGATCGCAGGCGATTTCTCTCGGACATGACCGCCATGTGCCGCGGCCTGCAAATGGTCGAGAGAGGTGAGACCGATGCGGGCCCCCTCCCTGAGGACGCCGACGTCATGGCGGTCGCCTACCGCGCTCTGCCCCCAGACGACAGCGCACTGCAGTGGTCGCCACCCGGAAGCGGACTGACCGGAGATCCCGAAGCGACGCTCGACGACATCTTTGAGCGTTTCGTGTCCCGCTACGACACAGATCAACCGCATCGCTCCGACGACGATGTGTGGTGTCCGGTGCAACAGAGACTTGAGATACACAACCTGACGCAACATTTTGCCGAAAGGTCCTTCGCCGGCGGCCTCGACGACATTGTTTTCCAGCACGCCCTGAAACTTGACCAGTGGCACATCTATCAACCCCTCTCCTTCGACCTCAGCGACGCCGAAGCGATAAAGGCCAAAGCCCGTGAATGGCTGGGCCATCTCTCCGCCGTTGCAGTCGGAGGAAAGGCAGAACCCTTCGGACTGCACTTCATCGTCGCGGCCCCCAAAAATCCGATCCTTAAGCAAGCCTACCACAAGGCGCTCGCCATCCTCGCGAAAGCCCCGAACGTTTCGGAGATTTTCGAAGATAGCGAACTTGAAAAACTCATTGCCCGGATTGCCGATGACGTACGCGTCCACAGCGCCAGATCGGGTATGACCGCACCCGACATCGCCACAGATTGCCCGGCCTCGAGGCTACCACTCCGGCAGATGACAGCCGCTCAGAGATAGAGCCGCATGCCGCATGTTCTGCCACGCCATGCGGCAGGAAGCCTGTGGGAGCCTTCGTCGCCGTCCGCTCCAGTGCTGACGCCGGCCCCATGATTGACGATTGCGGAATTCGGCGGAGTGATGCGGTTTCGATTCGCATCCTTCCACCTATCCTTCCACCTATCCTTGCACCTATCCTTGCACCTATCCTTGCACCTATCCTTGCACCGACAGAGACGCAGACTGAGGAGCCGCAGGGCATGGCGACACACCACCCTTTGCTCTCGTGTCGCACCGCGTAACGCCTTCGCGGGCCCCTCTCGCGCTCTTGAACAGCCGTGCGAAAATCGCTAAGGTCGGATTATGAAAGGCCGTATCCTTTTTGCCTGCGCTGATTGCCACAACCGCCCAGATCGCCGGAAACTCCGGCTTTCCCCTGAAGACGCGATCTCCGGCTTTTCTCATCCTCCCCATCGCCCCACGCATGACCTGAAAATTCCGTTCCGGGCAGATCGGGCAGCCCCGGAGGGCGCTGCACTTCGCGCCAGGGCTTTGCGAGCACCCCCTCAGCTTCACCGAGCCGAATTTCTGCCAGGTCCTGTCGTGGCCGTTGCCCTCTTCCATGACATTTCCGAACCAATAACGGTGCCCCCTCGTGACTTCCACAGAAGCCGTCAAGAATGAACTTGAGAAATTCCTGAAATCACCCGAGGCCGAGGTGCTCTGCATCTCCGGAGACCTCGGCGTCGGCAAGAGCTTCACCTGGCACTCAACGCTTGAGCGCCTGCGGAAAACGCACTCCATCTCGCTCGCACGTTACAGCTATGTCTCGCTTTTCGGCGTCTCCACACTGGAGAGCGTCAAGACAGCGATTTTCGAGAATATGGAGTTTCTCCCTCCCGAGGGCCAGACCCCACTGAACGCGCTGATCAAGACCGGGAGCGCGATCGCCACACGGAGCAAGAAAGTCCTCGCTGTTGCCGGCGCACTGGTCGGATTCGGCGAGGCCGTCACCAGGAGCCAGCCCCTCTTCTTTTCTGCGATCCGCAACCAGATTGTCTGCATCGACGACATCGAACGCCGCCATGGGGTCAGTATCAAGGAGATTTTCGGGTTGGTCTCCTTTCTTCGCGAGCAGCGCGGCTGCAAGGTTGTGCTGCTCCTCAACGAGACCCGGCTGCGCGAAGACGCGATTGCGGCCCAGCACTTCGACAGCTATTTCGAGAAGGTCATCGACAGCAAGCTGGTCTTTTCGCCAACCCCGCAGGAGGCGGCCGCGATCGCGCTTGAGACCGACGACGCGATCGCGAAACTGGTTGCCGAGCACTGCGTCAGGCTCCAGATCGCCAATATCCGCATCATCCAGAAGATCGAGCGGCTGGTTCGATCCGCAGCCGCGGCGCTTGAAGCCTTTGAACCTGCGATCCTGCGCCAGGCCGCGCATTCCCTCACCATGTTTGCCTGGTGCAGATTCGATGTTCGCGCCAACCCGCCGCCTCTCGACTTCATAACGCAGGGCCCCTTGTCCCGGCACGCCCGACGCGGCAGCGGCACCGCTCCGGAGAAAGATCCACAGGAACCGCGATGGAGCCAGATCCTCCGTTCCTACGGCTGGGGAGAGGTTGACCGCTTCGATTTTGAGCTGTCTCGCCTCATCGAGGTCGGCGTTCCCGACGAACAGCGAATCAGGCAGGCAGCTACCGAACGGGTGGCCCACAACAAACGCCTATCCCGAATCGGTTCCTTTGACGACTGCCTGCGCCTGCTCTACGACAGTTTCGACGACAATGAGGAGGAGGTCTGCAGCTCGCTCCAGGACGGGTTCATCCGGCGCTTCGATGTCCTCTCCCGCCGCCATCTCACCGACGCGGTGTGGCTGCTGCGCCAACTGGGGCACCCCTCACGCGCCGACGAACTCGTCCAGTTTGCCGACCAGCAGGGCAGCACGGAATTCTGGACCCAGGAAGACCCCTTTGGTCGGCCGGAAGAAGATGAAACCATCGCCGCAATCGTCGAGCGCAAGCGGAGCGCCGCCGCTCCTCCATTCGTTTTCGAGGACGCGCTGCTGGAGGGTGAAAGAGACAACGATCCCCGGCGGATCGCGCAGCTCGCGGCCTCCGATGACGAGAAATTCGTGGCTCTGTTCAAGGCCCGTCGGGGCGAGACGTTGCGAAACATACTGCGTTCGTCCCTGAATTACCGCAGCCACATTGGCGCAACGGGCGCGATGAAGGAGATCGTCTCCCGGACCGAACGCGCACTCAACACCATTGCCAGCGAATCGAGGCTGAACGAAATCCGGGTGCGCCTGCGCGGTGTCCAGAGACCTGCCGAAACGACACCCGACAACCAGCTGGATGGATCTCCAGCCACAGAATAGCACTCCCCCGCCTTGCCGACCGACAGAGAATCAGGGGCTCCTCTTTCGAAGGAACAAAGCTGCGGCGGCGCCAGAGTCCCGCGGCCTCAATATCGATCGCGTTGACCATCACAACCCGCCGCCGGATGAGCGAGGCAGATGTCACGCATCGTTCCAGCGCATGTTTCAACAGGCCTGTGCCTGTTTCGCGACCAGACCCGAGCAATGTGCCGCGCGCGAGCGGACCGGGCCGCAGGCACAGGACTGGGGTGGGAGTCTGGCCCGTGCGGATCGCTCCAGGCAGGACGGTGGGAGTGACGGCGGTCGGCGATATGCCATGATAGCCAACGACCCGACCTGTGTCGCGTACAACGATGCCGGCAGTGCCCCCCTGTCCTGACAGGAAAGCGCCCGGGTCCTGAGCCAATGGTCGAGTGACGGCTTTCCGCTGTTGAATTCGCAAACCGTCGTGCATCACGAAAAGGCGGTTCGGGAGCCGAAATCATAAATCATCAGGATCAAAATCCACACTTCGTCAGCGTCTGGTACCGTAGCCGGGTTCCCAGGGTGCGGGACGCTTCCAAAACCCGACCCGTTCTGAAACCGGCACTGCGGGTACAGCCAGAGCCTGCCAAGAAACTCCGAAAAACCTTTCGAACTCATTCGAATCATAACCCTCGCCATCAACGCCTCTTCTGCGGCCCGAACAGCGGCTTCGCGCAGGAAGTCGATACGGGAACGACCCCGAAGTTGCGCAAGCCCGGTCAATGATCGCGATGTCTGCTTTCGGAAGGCGCGTTGAGATCGGGTTTACTTTTCATCCGGCTTCTGTGTCCATCATTCTTCCCCTGTTCGAAACATTGCCCATCCGTTGGCAATTGCAATACCGTGCGCGAGCGCCGTCAATTCCGCGCCATTTCTGCAAGGCAGGGGCCCGAGGTGATCGCCGCTGACGACGGGCCTCATCCGGCGATCCCGCGATCCCTGGGCCTTCCGCAGAATCGAACTCCCCGCTGCCACCCGGCTCGGTGCGCCCGGTGAGTAAGGCCCCGCGCGGCAATTCAGTCCAGGCGGCGACGTTCGAGACGTCGAGCCGCCAATCTCCTCACCCCCATCCGCACGGGGCGTCGATTTCGTCCCCGGATCCGGAGAATTGCACATACCGCGCGGCAGCCGGTGCCGGCACGTCCACGGTTTCGCATGCCTCCGGCGCCAGCCTCGCACCACAGGTCAGGACGCGCGAGTTCCGGATGGTCGAGGAAGCCTGACCTCCGTTCCGGCCCATCGGCGCGCCCGATCTGTTGCACAGAGCGCCGTCGCACAGCATCCACGAATCCGACTGGCTCCATCGCGCCACCCGATTCCCTTCAGTCGGGGAAAGAGGGACGATCATCTCTGCCGGCGGGGCGGTTCGACCTCTCACCAAAGCATGCTGCAACGCAAAGGGCTGGTTCCATCGGCAAAACCTCGCTATCCATGTGGGCGACCGGCCTGGGTCTCATTCCCACTGCCTGATTTTCGCCGGATTTCCGCCTCCGTTTTGCCGCCTGATCTTCGTCATTCAACCTGGACCCACATGGCTCAAGACCCCGTTGTCGCCGCCCTCACCGCCGCCCTTGCTGCCGGCGAGTCCTTCCCGCTGCGCATGGCGCTTGGCGATCACCTGGCCCGGACCAGTCGCCACGCCGAGGCCCTGAGCCAATACGAAGCCGCACTCCTCATCGAGCCGGTCAACAGCGATGCGCTGTCGGCCGCCGCGCAGATGGCGGGCGAGATCGGCGACACCGCGAGGGCCTCAACCTACCGCATGCTGATCGACCATCCGCCCCCACCCACAAACGTGCTGCCGCTTTCGTCTGCCCCCCGGCTTCCCCCCCGCCGCCCCTCAAGACCGAAGCCCCGCTCAAAGGGCCGCGCCTCGTCACCAGCGACGGCGAACTGCTTGAACTCGAGGACACCCCTGCGATCACGTTCAAAGACGTGGCCGGGATGACCGAGGTCAAGGAGCGCCTCGACCGCTCTTTCCTGCAGGCTCTGAAGAATCCCGAGCTGTTTCGCAAATACGGCAAGACCGTCGGCGGCGGCCTCATCCTCTATGGACCCCCGGGCTGCGGCAAGACCTGGCTGGCGCGGGCTCTGGCCGGGGAACTCCAGGCCCGGTTCCTCAATGTCGGGCTCTCCGACGTACTCGACTTTTATTTCGGGGAAAGCGAGCGCAAACTCCACGAACTCTTCGACAACGCCCGCCGCCTGGCACCAGTCGTGGTCTTCTTCGACGAGGTCGACGCCCTCGGTCTGAAGCGTTCGAAAATGTCCGGCAATTTGGGTCGCAATCTGGTCAACCAGTTTCTGGCCGAGATGGACGGGGTAGCGAGCCGCAACGAGGGCCTGTTCTTTCTCGGCGCCACCAATCACCCCTGGGATGTCGATACCGCGCTGCGGCGCCCCGGACGCTTTGACCGCATGCTGGTTGTGTCACCACCGGATCCGCAGGCCCGGCACAAACTGCTTCAGCTTTCTCTGGAGGGAAAGCCGGTCGCGCCAGAGATTGATCTCGCACCCATCGCCCGCGCCACCGAGGGCTTCTCCGGAGCCGACATGGTGGCCCTGGTCTCCGAGGCTCTCGAGCTTGCCATCGCCGCCAGCCTGAATTCGGGTCGGGAAGTCCCGGTCGATGCCAGCCTGCTCCAGCAGGCGCTGCGCTCCTGCCGCGCCTCGACCCGGGCCTGGTTCGATACCGCCCGCAACTACGCCATCTACGCCAATGAGGGCGGCACGTTTGATGACATGCTGGCCTATATGAAACAGCGCGGCATCGCCTGACTCGCCTTGGCCTGACTGCGCATCCAGACGAGACTTCGAAATATGGCTGAAGCGGACGAAAAGGCACAACGGGCGCTTGAACGGGCCGCCGCCGCCAACGCGCTTTCCCGCTACCAGGACGGCCTGC